>DASVCH010000090.1:0-15685 GCA_036381715.1 Gammaproteobacteria bacterium
GGCACGCAGCGGATGATCCCGCATGGGGATCGGGCGGGGCTGAATGCCTTGGTTGAGTTGTTGCAGTCCGAGGTGCAGACATTGCATGAGTATTTCGGTGAACTGGAGAACCGCAGCCTGCTCGATCTGCCGCGTGACCAGGAGGAGATGGATGCGCTCGATGCGGACAAGTACGAAGTTCGGGAGGAGCGGGCGCTGTACCTGGTCGGTTGAGCCGTTCACGGCGTCTCTCGATCCGCCCTACGCAAAGCCCCGCGGAACGCGGGGCTTTGTTTTTTCTCATCCCTGCTTGCCGAAGCCACGACCCACGACACTCGAAATCCGAATTCGACCGCGAGGTGAAGAGCTCTCCCGGAGCAACACCGAAATACTGACTGGCAACAACCCGACACGAAGCCATCCATGCTCTTCGCTTTTGCTTTTGCTTTTGCTTTTGCTTTTGAAGCCGTCGGAGGCATACCGAGGAGCGCAGGCGGACGCGGGCGCGGAGCAGGAACCGGAATCGCAGCGCAGCGAGAATCCGCGGTTCCGTCGCGGAGCAGCGAGCGGTGGCGAGACCGAGGCAGGTCAAGCGGAGTGGAAC
Organism: Gammaproteobacteria bacterium; assembly: GCA_036381715.1. Lineage (GTDB taxonomy): Bacteria > Pseudomonadota > Gammaproteobacteria > Natronospirales > JAJUFS01 > JAJUFS01. The sequence goes on from DASVCH010000090.1 coordinate 584, forward strand.
GCAGCGCAGGCCTGACCGGCGAGTTCGCGAGCGTGCCCGCGTACGTCGAGCACCACAGGTCACCTTCGAATAAACAATGCCGACCGGAAAAGCGTTTTTGGGTACTTTTGTCGCGACAAAAGTAACTCGCCCCCGCGCAGCGGGCGAAACATCTTCAGTTGCGACAGCTTACTCGTTCTCGAGCAGCGCCGCAGGCATCTTCTTGGCGAGTTCGCGAGCGTGCCCGCGTACGCCGAGCACCGCAGGTCACCTTTGAATAAATAATGCCGACCGGAAAAGCGTTTTTTGTCGCGACAAAAGTGACTCGCCCCCGCGGACGAGGTCCCGCCGCGGGAGCGGGCGAAACCTCTTCGTGGAATTACAACAGCCTGTCCATTCTCGACTAGCGCCGCAGGCGCGGGCAGCCGGAATCTTCGTTGAATTCTGGCGCCGCAGGCATCTTCTTGGCGAGTTCGCGAGCGTGCCCGCGTACGCCGAACACCGCAGGTCACCTTTGAATAAACAATGCCGACCGGAAAAGCGTTTTTGGTTACTTTTGTCGCGACAAAAGTGACTCGCCCCCGCGCACGAGGTCCCGCCACGGGAGCGGGCGAAACCTCTTCATGGAATTGCTACAGCCTGTCCCTTCTCGACCAGCGCCGCAGGCGCGAACCAAGGGTTCGCTCCTCTCACCCCAACTCCACACTGTGTCGCTGCGGAAAGCGCAATCGCGCCCGGAGGGCGCTCCTGCACAAGCATCCCGTCAATCCTGGAAAAATCCTGTCCATCCTGTCCATTGCTCTTCGCTTTTGCGAAAACTCGCTTCAATCCGCAAGCCAGGGTTGTCCTCTTCGCAATCGCGCCCGGAGGGCGCTCCTACACAAGCATCCTGTCACTCGCGCGCCAGTTCATGAATGCGTTCGCGCCGCCGCTGCGGCGACAGGCGAAAGAAATCGCGCAGTTCCGCCCGCAGGCCGAGCGAGTCGTCGTGGCGCGATTGCAGGTAACGGCAGTAGCGCGCGGCGATTTCGCTGGCGCGGCGGTAGCGTTCTGCGAGACCCGCGTCCATGTCTTCCCCGAGCTTCCATTCGCTGAACAGCGTTTCATGCAATTGTTCGCCGATGTCGCCGAGTCCGCTCTGGCGGCAGAACTCGCGCGCGGAAACGTATTTGTCGATCTCCGCCTGGATCTCGAGGTCGAGCGCGCTGATTTCGCGATTGCGTTCCGCGTGCCAGCCGAGACAGACGAAATGGCTCACGCCTTCGAGCAGCGTCCAGAAGTCTTCCAGCGACTGGCGCGGGAAGTTGTCGAGTCCGCCGCGCGTGGCGAAGCGTTCGAGAATGCGCGGATCGAGATACAGGCCGAGTTCGAGATCGTTGCCGGTTTCGCGCACCAGCAAGGTTTCGGTGGGGCCGTTCACGGCGCGGCCTTCGACCAGGAAGGCGTCGACGGGCGCGAGCGGCGGCAGGCGATAGAGTTCTTCCAGCCAGCCCTGCAAGCGCCGCGGCAGGCTTTCCGCCGCGTTCATTGCAGCTTGCGCGTGGTGTTGCCGCGCGCCGGTTCGATGCCGAGCGTTTGCAGGATGGCCGCGGCGCGCTCGCTGCCGGTGCGCACCCAGAGTTCGTACAGCCTGAGCACGTCGCGTTCGTCGAACACGCGCGCTTCCTGCGCGATGTCCGCGAAGGCATCGACGAAGCGAAGAAATTTCGCCGCAAGTTCCGCGTACACATCCGCCAGCATTTCATCGCGTTTCGATGCCGGCGAATCGCGCAATGCCGCGTACGCCGCTTCGCCCATGCCGGAGTAGTAATCGACGTCCACCGCGCGCCGCGCGAGGCTGTCGCCGAAGAATCCCGCGACGAACAGCGCGACGTCGCCAAGGCGGCGCAATTGCAGGTTGCGCTCGGGCCCCGGCTTCGCTTCGAGTGCGTCGCCGAACATGACGGCGAGCGGTTTCAGCAGGTAGCCGTCCTGCGAGTACTCGAACAGGTTTTCCGCGCGCGCGAATCCGACCAGCACGTGCACCAGGTAGTACTGTGTCGCCTCGCCCGCCTCGACGTCGCGCGCACCGGTCGCGCGCACCAGCGATTCGCGAAAATAATCTTCAAGGTTGGCAACGGTCATCACGCCCATGCTGCAACTCCACATTCATCCGCCGTTCACGCCTTATTTGTAACGGGAAGCGGGCTCGCGCAACAGCTGTTACGGGCCTCGCGATCGCGGTACGCTGGTGTTTTTACGGATCGGCGCGATGACGATCGACGCATACCGCCATTGGCTTGGCGTGGCGCGACGCTACAGCCGCCGCGCGAACGAAGCGGAAGATCTCCTGCAGGAATCCCTCCTCGCCGCGCTGCAGTCAGGCCGCCAGCCCCTCGACGACGCGGCCGCCGCGCCGTGGTTCCACGGCGTGCTCCGGAACCGCGCCGCCCTGCGCGCACGAACGACCGCGCGCGAAAGAATCCGTGAAGCCTGCGCACTCCTTCCTGAAGACAGCATCGAAAATCCCGTGCACGATTCGCCCGCCCTTGACTGGCAGGAAATCGCCACCCTGCCCGACGGCCTGCGGCGCGTGCTCGTGCTGACGCTGAGCGGTCTTGATCGTGCGGAAATCCGCCAGGTGCTCGCGATCTCCGACACCGCCCTGCGGCAACGGTTGCGCGCGCTGCGCAAGCACCTGGGCGAGCCGCGGACGGCCGATTTTCCCGCGCTCGCCGCCACCTACGCCGCCCGGCTGGAACGCAACAATCCGCCGGACGGCGGCCTGCGCCGTGCGGCCCTCGCCCGCGGACCGGCGAGGCTCGCGGCATTCCGTTTCGCGGTCGCGGATCCGGACTGCAACCTGCTCGCCATCGGCGGGAAGACCTCACAAACCGGCGAGCCGCGGCAACAACAGGATGAGTCCTTGCCAATCGATGGCCCGGACGAAACGGAATAAAAGGAGACGAACATGCTGGGCAAATCACATATCAGCGCGGTGGTTTTCTTCGTGCGCGACCTGGAAAAGGCGCGCCGCTTCTACGGCGACATACTCGGTTTCGAAACCACGCTCGCCGAAGGGCACGACGGCGGGTACCTGATCGCGCAGGCGGGCGATGCGACGCTGGTTTTCTTCAGGGGCGAGGAGAAGCCGGGGCGTACGCCGATCGTCGTCTTCTCCGCCGATCACGACGACATTCATTCGCTGGTCGACCGGCTGGCCGAACAGGGCGTGGAGATCGTCGCGCCCGTGCAGGAAGCGCCGGGCGGCGGACTCACCGCGGATTTCGCGGACCCGGACGGACACGTCCTGAGTCTTTTTGCCACCGTGAAGTGACAAAAAAAACGAACCGGCCTCCAGGGGCCGGTTCGCCTTTTCGCGCGGGAACTTCGACGTATCTCAGTCGGGCTTCCTGAACAACAGCGTCATGCGATCCGACTCGCCGATGGCGAGGTACTTCTCGCGATCCTTGTCGCCGAGACGCAAGGAAGGCGGCAGGGTCCACACGCCTTTCGGATGATCGGCGTCATCCTTCGGGTTCGCGTTGATTTCCGATTTCTCCACCAGCTCGAAGCCCGCCGCGCGCGCAAGCTCGATCACTTTTTCTTCCGTGACGTAACCGCTTTTCTTCATCGTCTCGAGGTCGGTGCCGGGCTTCGCGCGATGATCGGTCACGCCGAGCATGCCGCCCGGCTTCAATGCCGTGAAAAACGCCTGGAAAACCTGTGGCGCATGACCGGCGGCGATCCAGTTGTGCACGTTGCGGAAGGTCAGCACCCGATCGGCGCTCCCCGGCGGCGCGATCGCGGTTTCGCCGGGAATGTGCAGATGCGTGATCTTCACGTCGCCGTAGATTTCCGGATGCTCCTCGAACTTGTCGCGCAAGGCCTGGTTCAGGCGCGCGCGGTAGGCGGGCTGGCCCTCGGCCTTGTCGGAAAACACGGCGACATAAAGCTGGCCTTCTTCCGCCAGCAGCGGTGCGAGCACTTCGGTGTACCAGCCGCCGCCGGGCCAGATTTCGACGACCGTCATGCCAGGCTTCACCTGGAAGAAGCGCAGGGTTTCCGCAGGATGCCGGTACTTGTCCCTTTCCACGTTAGCGGGCGTGCGGGTGCCGGCGGCGACGGCCGCGTCGATCGGGTCCGCCGCGAACGCGTCGGATGCGTAAACAGCCAGCAGGACGCCGGCCAGCAGCAGCAGTTTTTTCATGGCTCATTCCTCGTGGGACGACTGCCGCCAAGTGTGGCTCATGGCGGGTGTCGCTGCATGGGTGGAAGCACTTCAGTGAAAACCTGCACTTTTCGTGATTCTTGTCAAAAAATGCGTTGCAACACCCTGAAATATGTGCAATTCCTGTTCAGCTTCCACTATGCTGTGCGGCAGAAATTCCGCCAGGTGACATATGTACAAGCCACTGTTTACGGTCCTGTTCGTTCTCCTGCCCCTGCCGGCGCTTGCCGCCGACGAGGCCGAGGCGCCCGGCTTCGGCGCCTGCCTGGCGCGGCTCCAGGCCGCGGCCGCCGATGCGGGCATTTCAGCCAGCACGCTCAAGACCGCGATGGACACGGTCGAGCCGATCAAGCGGGTGATCGCCGCCGACCGCCAGCAGCCGGAATTCTTCTACACCTTCTGGCATTACCTCGACAGCCGCGTCACGCCCACCCGCGTGGAGCGCGGCCGCGAGCTGTACCGCAAGCATTACGAGCTCCTGCACGAGATCGACCGGCGCTTCGGCGTGCGGCCGGAATACCTGCTCGCCTTCTGGGGCATGGAAACGAACTACGGCAGCTATTTCGGCTCTGTGCCGGTGCTGGACGCGCTCGCGACGCTGGCCTGCGACCAGCGCCGCAGCGAGATGTTCACGCGCGAATTCGTGAACGCCCTGTCCATCCACGAAACCGGTTCGATGGATCTGACCCGGGTGCACGGCTCCTGGGCGGGCGCGATGGGCCATACGCAGTTCCTGCCTTCCACCTACCTCGGTTACGCCGTGGATTACGACAGGGACGGCCGCCGCGACCTGTTCGGCAGCCTGCCCGACGCCTTCGCATCGTCGGCGAACTACCTCACCGAGATCGGCTGGGAAGGCGAGCAGCGCTGGGGGCGCGAGGTGCTGGTGCCGTTCAAGTTCGACTGGTCGCTGGCGGGCCTGAACACCGTCAAGACCGTCAGCGAATGGCGCGCGCTCGGCCTGCGCGACGCCTTCGGCCGGCCGCTGCCGCATTCGGAAATGAAGGGCTCCCTGCTGCTGCCGATGGGCCACAAGGGACCGGCATTCCTCGTTTACGACAACTTCCACGTCATCATGCAGTGGAATCATTCGATCAGCTACGCGCTCGCCGTCGGCTACCTCGCCGACCGCATCGCCGGCATGGGCCAGCTCACCGCCGAACGGCCGGAGCACGTGCGCCTGCTGTCCAACGCGGAAGTCACTGAAATCCAGAGCCTGCTGAACAAGCTCGGCTACGAGAGCGGCGAACCGGACGGCGTGGTCGGGCGCATGACGCGCACGGCCACGCGCGCGTTCGAAGCCGAAGCCGGGCTGCCCGCCGACGGCTACCCCGATCACGAACTGCTCGAACAGCTGCGCGTCGCGGCGCGCTGATTCGTTCGCTGCACGCCGGCGGCGTTTCCGGTAGATTCTGGCGTTTTACCGCTGGAGATCATGATGCCGCGCCTTGCCTGCCTGTTTCTCGCCATCACGCTGCTCGCCGCCTGCAGCGAAACGCCGCCGGCCGACGCGATGAACGGAATCGCGAAACGCTACGTCCATCTTGTGCTCGCCACCGGCGAGATCGCGCCCGGTTACGTGGATGCGTATTACGGTCCGCCGGAATGGCGCGAAACCGTGCGCAATGAGGCGGCGGACCGCGAAGCCGTGCTTGAGCGCGCGCAAGCGCTGCGCGAGGAACTCAAGGCCGTGCCCATGCCGTACGGCGGCATGCCAGCGCTTCGACGCGTCTATCTCGACAAACAGCTCGACGCGCTGATCGCGTATCTCGAAATCCTCGGCGGCAAGGAACTGACGTTCGACGCGGAGGCGCAGGCGCTGTACGACGTTTCGCCACCGCATTTCGACGCCGCACATTTCGACGCGATCCTCGCGGAGATCGACGCGCTGGTGCCCGGTGAAGGCAGCCTCGCGGAACGCGTGGAGAATTTCCGGCAGCAGTTCGTGATCCCCGGAGACGCGCTGCCGGCGGTGTTCGAGGCCGCGATCGAGGAATGCCGCACGCGCACGCTCATGCACATTCCGATGCCCGTGCAGGAAAGCTTCCGGGTCGAGTACGTGAACGACAAGCCGTGGAGCGGCTACAACTGGTTCCAGGGCGACGCGCATTCGCTCATCCAGGTGAACACCGATCTGCCGATCTTCATCGACCGCGCGGTCGAACTCGGCTGCCACGAAGGCTATCCCGGTCATCACGTCTACAACGCACTGCTGGAGAGCGAACTGGTCGACCAACGCGGCTGGATGGAATTCAGCGTCTATCCGCTGTTCAGCCCGCCATCGCTGATAGCGGAGGGCAGCGCGAACTATGGCGTGGAACTCGCCTTTCCCGGCGACGAACGTCTCGCCTTCGAGCGCGACGTGCTTGCGCCGCTGGCAGGCATCGATGCGGACATGCTGGACGAATACGCGGCGCTGCGCGAAAAGCTTGCCGAACTCGACTACGCCGGCAACGAGGCGGCGCGCGCGTACCTCGACGGCGAAATGAACCGCGACGAGGCCATCGACTGGCTGGTGAAGTACAACCTGTATTCGCCCGAACGCGCCGCACAGCGCGTGGATTTCATCGAGACGTACCGCAGCTACGTCATCAACTACAACCTCGGCCGCGACCTGGTGCGCGACTACGTCGAGCGCAACGCGGAATCGCACGAAGGGCGCTGGCAGGTATTCGCGGAGCTGCTCGGTTCACCGCGGCTGCCGTCGGGCCTGCAGGCGCCGCAGGACGTGAAAGGTGGGACATGACGAAGGGCGCGTGAACCTTTTGGACCGTCTCACGTCTTACGTCTTGCGTTTTACGTCTCATGAACTGAAAAGGAGTCCCGAATGCGCACCGCATTGACGCTGGCAGCACTGCTGGCAACCGGCAACGCCGTCGCCGCCACCGACGTTTCCGACCGCGCCCGCGAGCTTGCGGACGAGTCGCTGCTGATCGACACGCACATCGACGTGCCGTACCGCCTTGAAGAACACTACGAAGACGTGAGCAAGGCGACGGAGAACGGCGATTTCGATTATCCGCGCGCCGATGCCGGCGGGCTCGATGTGGCGTTCATGTCCGTCTACATTCCAGCCGCCATCCAGGACGATGCGGATGAGGCGCAGGAGCTTGCGAACCGCCTGATCGACATGGTCGAAAAACTCGCCGCGGAATCGCCGGACAAGTTCGCGATGGTGTACTCCACCGAAGCCGCCGCCGAAATGGCGGGCGACGAACGCGTCGGCTTCGCGCTCGGCATGGAAAACGGCGCGCCGATCCGCTCGGTGGACGACCTGGAGCATTTCTTTGACCGCGGCATCCGCTACATCACGCTGACGCACGGCAAGTCGAACCACATTTCCGATTCCTCTTACGACCCCGACCACCAGTGGCACGGTCTCAGCGACTTCGGCAGGAAGCTGATCCCGGCGATGAACAGGATCGGCGTGATGGTGGACATCTCGCACGTTTCCGACGAGGCGTTCTGGCAGGCGCTGGAAATCAGCGAAGTGCCGCTGATCGCCACGCATTCGTCCGCGCGCCGCTTCACGGAAGGCTTCGAGCGCAACATGAGCGACGACATGATCCGCGCGCTCGCGGAAAAAGGCGGCGTGATCCAGATCAACTTCGGATCGACCTTCATCAGCGCGCGTTCGCGCGGCTGGTCGGCCGAGATGCGCGCGCATGCCCGCGAGTGGCTGGAAGCCGAAGGCCTGCTGGACAACGAGCTTGCCCGGCGCGCCTTCGCCGCCGGTTACAGCGCCGCGCATCCGTTCCCGTACGCGACGCTCGACGAAGTGCTCGACCATATCGATCACGTCGTGGAAATCGCGGGCATCGATCACGTCGGCATCGGTTCGGACTTCGACGGCGTCGGCGATTCCCTGCCCGTCGGCCTGAAGAGCGTGGCGGATTATCCGCGGCTGGTTCAGGGCCTGCTCGACCGGGATTATTCCGAAGACGACATCCGGAAAATTCTCGGCGGCAACACCCTGCGCGTCTGGAAGGCGACGGAAGCCTACGCTGCCAGTCATTGAGATGGCGCGAACACGAAAAGGGCCGGTCATCCGGCCCTTTTTTTATCCGCCGGAATCCGGATATGGGAGGGCGGCGGCAGAAAAACGCGGCAAGTGTGACGACAGGGGCGGTTACGCGGCGTTTTCCGTGAAACAGTGCCGCCATTGCCGGCTGAAACCGTCCGTCACGGCATGATGCTAGACTCGTACGAATGAACCCGCGTCCTTGCGGAGCCATCCGATTCGGCCGGAGACTTACGGGGGAGATGTGACCGAGCCGACACTGCTTCTGTTCTCGCTCAGCATCGCGCAGGCCTTCGTCGCGCTGCTGCTCGCGCTCGTCTTCCAGGGCTTCTTCCGCATCTATCGCCGCGCGCACCTGCAGTTCTGGTCCCTGAGCTTCTGGGCAGGCGTTGCCGGCTTCGCCGGCGCCGCATTCACCTTGCTCCTGGCGCACCAGCCGGACATTCCCGTTTCCGCGCGCACGCTGCTCGCCGCCCTCTCGCTCGCCGCCGTCTACCTGCAGATCGTCTGGCTGCTCGCCGGCGCGTACGTCGGCGCAACCCGGCACCGTCTCGCGCCGCGGCGGCTGCAGACCCTGCTGCTCGCGGCGGCGGCACTCGGCATGCTGTCGGCCGTGCTGTTCGCGGGCGCGCCCGACGGCATGGGCGCGCGGATGTTCCTGCGCGTCGAGCTGCGCAGCTTCCTGACGGCCGCGGCATTTTTCATTGCCGGCGTGTTTCTCTGGTCCGGCGAAACCGAACGCGACAGCTTCGGCCGGCGCCTGCTCGCCACGGCATTCGTGCTCTACGGCATGCAGCAACTGGCCGTGCTCGGTGCGTTCGTTTCGCAACGCCTGATGGACACCGCGTTCGGCTGGATGTCCGCGCTCGGCCTGAGCAATCTCGTGGGACAGGTGCTGATCGGGCTGGCGCTGGTGATCTGGCTGCTGGAAGAGGAACGCACGCGCGCGCGCAACGCGACGCGCCGGCTGTATCACCTTTCATTCCATGACGCGCTCACCGGCCTGCCGAATCGCAAGCTCTTCCTCGAACGGCTCGCGCACGCGCTGGAACAGGAGCAGAACGGCGCGCGCTACGTGGTGGCCATGGTGAACATCGACCGCTTCCGCCTGCTGAACGAATCGCTCGGCCACCAGCAGGCCGACCGCCTGCTCGCGCAGCTCGGCGACCGGCTGCTGCATCGCGCGCAGCGTGTCGACACCGTTGCACGCATCGGCGGCGACGAGTTCGCGCTGCTGTTCCGCGAGGACGACAACAACGCCTTTGCGCTGGACGCCTGCGAGCAGTTGCTGCAACGCCTGCGCGAGCCGTTCAGCATGGACGACCGCGACCTGCTGCTGACCTGCAGTATCGGCGTATCGAGTTTCCCTGAAGACGGCAGCCAGCCGGAAACGCTGCTCGCGAACGCGAGCGCGGCCACCATTCGCGCGCGCGAATACGGCGGCGACCAGCTCATCACCTTCGACATCGACATGAGCGGCCGCGCGCACGAGCAGCTGGAATTCGAGAACGACCTGCGGCGCGCGTTCGAACGGCGCGAGTTCACGCTGGTCTACCAGCCGGTGCTGCTCGCGGACAACAACACCGTCAGCGGTTTCGAGGCGCTGCTGCGCTGGAAACACGCGAAGCGCGGCCTGCTCGCGCCCGACGAATTCCTGCCGCTCGCGGAAAGCCTCGGCCTGATGGACCGCATCACCGACTGGGTGCTCGAATCCGCCTGCCGGCAGGTCAACGAGTGGCGGCAGCGATTCGACCTGCCGCTGTGGGTCGCGGTGAATTTCTCCGCGAGCGCGTTTCGCAGTCCCGACCTGATCGACCGCGTGATGCGCGTCCTGCGCGCCGCGCGCCTCGCGCCGGAAGACCTGCTGGTCGAAATCACCGAAAACGTCGCCATGGAAAATTTCGAAACGGGCGTGGTGACGCTGGAGCAGTTGCGGCTGTCCGGCGTGCGCATCGCGCTGGACGATTTCGGCACCGGCTTTTCGTCGCTGTCCTACCTGCGGCGCCTGCCCATCGACAAGGTGAAGCTCGACAAGGAATTCATCCACGAAATTTCGCAGGACATGGGCAGCCTCGCGATCGTCGAGGCGCTTGTGCCGCTCGCGCACAAGCTCGGCATCCGTGTCGTTGCCGAGGGCGTGGAAACCGAAGCGCAACTGGCGCAGTTGCGCGATGCGGGCATCGACGAAATCCAGGGCTACCTGATGTACGAGCCCATGCCGCCCGCGACCTGCCAGAGCATGCTGGAAAGCGCGTCGGCGGCGCGGTATTTCAGGAATGAAGTCATCTGAGGGTAGTCGAAGGTCGAAAGTCGAAGGTCGAAAGTGAAAAGCCGCGCGAAGCGCGGCTTTTTCGCCTTTCGCCTTTCGCCTTTCGCCTTTCGCCTTTCGCCTTTCGCCTTTCGCCCTTCGACCTTCGACCTTCGACCTTCGACCTTCGACCTTCGACCTTCGACCTTCGACCTTCGCCCTTCGCCCTTCGACCTTCGACCTTCGACCTTCGCCCTTCGCCCTTCGCCCTTCGCCCTTCGCCCTTCGCCCTTCGCCCTTCGACCTTCGACCTTCGACCTTCGACCTTCGCCTTCAGGCTCCCCTGACGCCCGTCCCGATCGGACAACTCACCCCCGTTCCGCCCAGTCCGCAATAGCCTTCGGGGTTTCGCGCGAGATACTGCTGGTGATACGTCTCGGCAAAATGGAACTCGCCGGCGGGACGGATCTCCGTGGTGATTTCACCGCGGCCGTTGTCGCGTAGCGCCCGCCGGTAGGCCTCCCTGCTCGCTTCCGCCGCGGCGTGCTGCCGTTCGTCGAACCAGTAGATGGCGGAACGGTACTGCGTGCCGCGGTCGTTGCCCTGCCGCATGCCCTGCGTGGGATCGTGATTTTCCCAGAAGGTTTTCAGCAGCGTTTCGTACGTGATGCGCTTCGGATCGTATACGACCAGCACGACTTCCGCGTGCCCCGTCATGCCGCTGCACACTTCCTTGTAGGTCGGGTTCGGCGTGTAGCCGCCCGAGTAGCCGGCGGCCGTCACCCAGACGCCGGGCAGCGGCCAGAACGCCTTTTCCACGCCCCAGAAACAGCCCATGCCGAACATCGCCGTTTCCATCCCTTCGGGATACGGCGGCGTCAGCGGGCGGCCATTGACGAAGTGCGGTTCGGTCACGGGCATCGGCTCGTCGCGCCCTGCCAGCGCTTCGCCGGGTTCGGGCATGCGCAACTTGTCACGGAACATGGTTTTCTCCTGGTAAGCCGTTCGTCTGTTCTGTCATGGACCCGGACCGCGGCATGCGCATTTCCGGGTCATGGAGGGATCTGGCCGCCGCCGGCAAACATCAAGCAACAGGACGCATGATCCGGATGAATTCTTTTCATCATTCGCGGGCGGAAGCCGCCGTAGAATTCGCGCTTTTGCCGCATCGCACGTCAATGCAACTGGTCAGCTTCGATCCTTTCCGCACCCTGCGCATTCCCGGCGTGACCGTGCTCAAGCCGGAGCACTGGCTCGCGCACCGTGAACTGCTGCGCTCGGCCGATTGCGTGCTGTTCCCGGAATTCTGGCAGCTTGACGCCTTGCAGTACGCACTGGGTTGCCGGCTGTTTCCTTCACCGGCCACGCTTCGCACCGGCCACGACAAGATCACGATGACGCGCGCGCTCGAGGCGGCATTTCCCGCATGGACGCCGTTCACGCTGGTTCGCGCGAACACGCCGGCCGGCCGGGAGGAAATCCTCGACCGCCTGGACTTTCCGTTCGTGGTGAAGATTCCGCGCGAATCCATGGGTCGCGGCGTGCAGCTTATCGCGAACCACGCCGAATTCAATGCCTGGTGCGAAGGCCAGGCCGTGCTGTACGCACAGGAATACCTGCCGATCGAGCGCGATCTTCGCGTCGCCTGGATCGGCGACGACGTGGTGGCCGCGTACTGGCGCAAGGGCGACGGATTCCTGAACAATGTCGCGCGCGGCGGCAAAGTCGATTTCGGGAATATTCCGGCTCCCGCGCTTGATGCCATCCGCGAGGTCGGGCACGCACTCGGCATCGACCACGCCGGTTTCGATGTCGCGATGATCGATGGCCATGCGTACATCCTCGAATTCAACGTCCGCTTTGGCAACCAGGCGCTCGTCGAGCGCGGCATCCGCGTCGAGCAGCACATTCACGCCTGGCTGCTGAAGCAGTTCGCAGGCGGCCTCGCGCCGCTGCCGCGCTCCGCCTGACCCTCCTGGCGCACTGCATCGCGCATGCAGAAACCTCCCGCGAGTTCAAGATTTCGCCGTTTCCGCCGATCCGTATAATCCGCCGCTTGTCCTGTCCGGAAGGAAACGCATGAGCCTGGAACGCATACTCCCCCGCCTCGCCGATGAAACCGGCGGCGCCGTGAAACAGATCGTTGCCGCGATCGAACTGCTCGATGCCGGCGCGACGGTGCCGTTCATCGCGCGCTACCGAAAGGAAGCCACCGGCGGACTGGACGACGCGCAGTTGCGTACGCTGGAAGACCGTCTTCGTTATCACCGCGAACTCGAGGAACGGCGCGCAACCGTGCTCGCGTCCATCGAGGAACAGGGCAAGCTCACCGGCGAACTGCGCGCACGGATCGAAGCCGCCGACACGAAGACGCGGCTCGAAGACCTCTACCGCCCCTACATGAAAAAGCGCCGCACCAAGGCGCAGATCGCGAAGGAAGCGGGACTCGAGCCGCTGGCCGACGCGCTGTTCGACGATCCCTCGCTCGCGCCGGAAAGCGAAGCCGCGAAATTCGTCGACGCCGGCAAGGGCGTCGCGGACGCCGCCGCCGCGCTCGACGGCGCGCGCCAGATTCTCATGGAACGCTTCGCGGAAGATGCGGAGCTGACCGGCCGGCTGCGCGAGTTCGCGTGGGAGAACGGCCGCCTGCAGTCGAAGGTCCGCGAACTGGACGCGGACAAGGCGGACGCCGCGGCGAAGTTCTCGGATTATTTCGACGCCATCGAGCCGGTGAAGAAGATTCCCTCGCACCGCGCGCTCGCCCTGTTCCGCGGCCAGGCGGAGGAAGTGCTCGCGCTGTCGCTGGTGATCGACGAGCTCGACGAGGACGGCAAGCCGAAGAGCGAAATTTCCGTCGGCGAAATCATGATCGCGAAACATTTCGCGATCGCGGACAAGGGCCGCGCCGCGGACGCCTGGCTGGCCGAAACCGTGCGCTGGACGTGGCGGGTGAAGCTCCAGTGGCATATCGAAATGGAGATCAAGAAGCGGCTGCGCGAGATCGCGGAAGAGGAAGCGATTCGCGTGTTCGCGCGCAACCTCAAGGACCTGCTGCTCGCCGCGCCCGCCGGTCCGCGCGTGACCATGGGACTCGATCCCGGCATTCGCACCGGCGTGAAGGTCGCTGTGGTGGACGTCACCGGCAAGCTGGTCGACACCGCGACGATTTATCCGTTCGCGCCGAAGAACGACGTGCAGGGCTCGCTTGCGACGCTCGCCGCGCTGTGCGCGAAACACAAGGTGAACCTCATCGCGATCGGCAACGGCACGGCCTCGCGCGAAACCGACCGGCTCGCCGGCGAACTCCTGAAAGCGATGCCGCAACTCAAGGCCAGCAAGATCGTCGTTTCGGAAGCCGGCGCGTCGGTGTATTCGGCATCCGAAATCGCGTCGAAGGAATTCCCGGACATCGACGTCTCGCTGCGCGGCGCGATTTCCATCGCGCGCCGCCTGCAGGATCCGCTTGCGGAACTCGTGAAGATCGAGCCGAAATCGATTGGTGTCGGCCAGTACCAGCATGACGTGTCGCAGGTGCAGCTGGCGCGCGCGCTGGACGCCGTGATCGAGGATTGCGTGAACGCGGTGGGCGTGGATGTGAACACGGCATCGGCGCCGCTCTTGTCGCGCGTCTCGGGACTCGGCCCGGGCCTTGCCGAAAACGTTGTCGAGTTCCGCAACAAGAATGGCGCGTTCGCGAATCGCAAGACGCTGCTGAAAGTACCGCGCCTCGGCGACAAGGCCTTCGAACAGTGCGCGGGCTTCCTGCGCGTCATGAACGGCGACAACCCGCTCGACGCATCTGCCGTTCACCCCGAAGCCTATCCCGTCGTCGAGAGGATTCTTGCCACGAGCGGCCGCGAAATCCGTTCGCTCATCGGCGACGCCGCCTTCCTGCGCGGCCTGTCCGCGAACGACTACACGGATGAAACCTTCGGCGAGCCGACGGTGAAGGACATTCTCGGCGAACTCGAAAAACCCGGCCGCGATCCGCGCCCGGAGTTCCGGACCGCGGAATTCCGCGAAGGCGTGGAAACGCTGAACGATCTTTCGCCCGGCATGCGGCTGCAGGGCGTCGTCACCAATGTCGCCAACTTCGGCGCGTTCGTCGACATCGGCGTACACCAGGACGGGCTGGTGCACATTTCGGAACTTGCCGGGAAGTTCGTGAAGGATCCGCACGATGTCGTGAAAACCGGCGAAGTGGTTTCGGTGCGCGTACTGGACGTGGACGTGAAACGCAAGCGCATCGCGCTCAGCATGCGCCCGGATTCCGAAGCGGCGCGGCCGGGGGCGAAGAAGGCGCACGCGGACCGGCCGCGCGGCGAACGTGGAAAATCGCCGGGCAAGCCGCGGCAGCAACCGGCCGCGAACAATCCTTTCGCCGACGCATTGGCGGGCTGGAAGAAAAACTAGGCGCCGTTCAGGACCGGAAATATTCCGCGCGCGGTTTCTCGGCGAGCATTTCCATCGCGCGCAGGAATTCCTTCTTGTCGACGCCCTCGACGGACAGCTGATGCGCCGCGATGCTTTCCCAGGTTTCGATGATGAGGAACCGCGAGGGGTTGTCGACGCCGCACAGCAGGTGCGCGTAGAGACAGCCTTCGGCGGACTCGATGACGGGAATGATGGACGCGAGGTACTCGC
>DASVCH010000091.1:0-2219 GCA_036381715.1 Gammaproteobacteria bacterium
ATCGTCGAGGTTCTCGGCCTCGGAGTACGCCGCCATGGATTTCATCCAGTTGAGATCGGCGCCTGCGGAAAAGGATTTTCCGGCGCCGGTCAGCACGACCACGCGCACCGCCGCGTCGCGATCAAGCGCCTGCAGCGCGGCGGTGAGTTCGGCGATCATCTCCGCATTGAAGGCGTTGTGCTTGTCCGGGCGGTTGAGCGTGACAGTGGCGACGCCGCGGCGATCGGTTTCGACGAGAACCTGTTGTTCGTTCATTGCCTGCTCTCTTTCCGGTGGATGGATCCGCTTGCCGAGAACACCGGCGCGAAACCGCCGCCGGGTGTGCGGAAGTTCGTGGTCTGGCCCTGGTAGAGCCGTGCGGCGACAAGCTGCGTACTGCCAGCGTAGACGTAGTTGCGGAAGTCGGCCTTGAGGGCGACCGGCGCGTCCGCCGCGCCCGTGACGCGTTCGCTCGGCGGCATGTAGGCCTGTGCAATGTAATCGCCGTTCAGGATGTCTTCCCACGCTCTTTTCGTGAGCTTGTCACCGCGATAGGCGCCGCGGCTGCCGAAGCCTTTCATCGGCTTGAAGAACAGTTTCCGGCGTTTTGCCCAGAGTCGTTCGGCACGGTCAGGCGTCACGATCTCGGTGTGCGGTATGCCGGCATCAAGTATTGCCAGCGCTTCCTCGCTCGCGCCGAGCGAACGCAGGGCGTCGGTGTCGCCGATCAGTGCGAGGTTGCGCTTGTCCGCATAAAGCGCATGCGCGCGCGGATGCGGCGTGACGACAGCAGCGTCGTCAAGATATGCCGCGCGCAGGACGGCAGATCCGGCGGCGGCAAAATCGAAATCGGTAAGCCGATTGTAGACAAGGTCGATGGCGAGCGAGCCCGCGAACAGCTGTCCTTCGCGGTATTCCAGCGCCTCCGGTGCAACGATCACGGCACGGTAGCCGGCGCGGTTGAACAGGTCCTGGAACAGCAGGAACTCGGGATACAGGTATTGCGTCTCGGGTGACTCGTCGACGATCGCGATGGTTCGCAGCGGGACCTCGCCGCGCTGCAGGCGCCATTCCGCTTCGAACATGCGGAGGAATTCGCGGCCCAGCCCTTCCACGGAACCGGCGGCGGGCGCGAGCGTTTCGACTTCCACGCAGCAGGCGCGCGCCGCGCGCAGCAAGGCGGCATTCAACAGCGCGCCGCCGGCGTTGGTGTTGATCTCGATCAGCTGCGGGCCCTGCGGCGTGAGGTGAAAGTCGTAACCGAGGAACACGCCACGCGTGCCCGGATCATGCCGCGCGACGGGCGAGGCGCCATCCAGGACGGCGTCGCGATACGCGGGCAGGGCGATGACCGATTCGATCGCATCGATGATCGCCTGCATCTTGCGGACCTGGGAACGCGCGAGAAACACGGGTGGCACCGTGAACAGGTGCGGACGATCATGCAGCAGGTCGACGCCCGCGCCGCAATCGCGCGCAACTGCCGCGCGAAGTTCGCTCATGTTCACGCTGACGCAATGACAGCGCGCGTTGAGCGCTGCCGCCGCTTCGGGTGTCAGGAATTCGTCGGCCTGTACCTGGCTCATGGCTACATCCGGAACACGCCGTAACCGGTTTTCTCGCCTTCGGGATTGTTCGCCGCCGCGGCGAGCGCGAGGCCGAGCACGCGGCGCGTGTCGGCAGGGTCGATCACGCCGTCATCCCACAGGCGCGCGGTCGCGTAGTACGGATGGCCCTGGTGTTCGTACTGCTCGCGGATCGGCTGCTTGAAGGATTCTTCCTCCTGCTCCGTCCATTTGCCGCCGCGCGCCTCGATGCCGTCGCGCTTCACGGTGGCGAGCACGGACGCCGCCTGTTCGCCGCCCATCACGGAGATGCGCGCGTTCGGCCACATCCAGAGAAAGCGCGCGCCGTACGCGCGGCCGCACATGGCGTAGTTGCCGGCGCCGAAACTGCCGCCGATGATGACGGTGAACTTCGGCACCGAGCAGGTCGCGACGGCGTTCACCATCTTCGCGCCATCGCGCGCGATGCCGCCGTGCTCGTATTTCTTGCCGACCATGAAGCCGGTGATGTTCTGCAGGAAGACGAGCGGCACGCGGCGCTGTTCGCACAGCTGGATGAAATGCGTGCCTTTCAGCGCGGACTCGGAGAAGAGAATGCCGTTGTTCGCGATGATGCCGACGGGATGGCCGTCGATGCGCGCGAAGCCGCACACCAGCGTCTTGCCGTACAGCGCC
>DASVCH010000092.1:0-13323 GCA_036381715.1 Gammaproteobacteria bacterium
ATGTAATCCGCCCGTCAATGACCTGTATGCCGGCTGCGTTTGTTGCGGGGTTCGTCACAACAATGGCTGCCGCGCCGGCGGCGGGAGGGATCAGCATTGCGGCGACTGCAAGCACGGCAAGCTTCCGCACCAGAACCGGCTGCGAGAGATCGCTCCGCGTCAGCAGGGCCTTGATGCGCGCGGACTCGCTCATTCTTACCAGGGAAACGGCGCCGGGCGCGGTTTGATCCTCGCTGCCAGCGCACAGCACGTCGAGCAGTGTGCGCGCGTAGTCCCGCCTTGCCGCGGGGATTGTTTGCAATGCGAGGGCGTCGCTGGCGAGTTCCATCGCAAGCCGGGCACGCCGCGTGAGCGCGAGCGCGAAGGGGTTGCACCAGAAGATCGCGCGCACCAGCCCCAGCACGAAAATGGCGACGGCGTCATCGCGCCGGACGTGCGCCGCCTCATGTGCGACGATCATGGCGAGTTGCGCGCGCGACAATGTCTCGAGCAGGTGGGCCGGCAGCACGATAACGGGTTGCAACCAGCCGCAGGCGAAAGGTGAAGTGCGCTGAGGTGTTACTCGAAGCGTAATGTTTCGTTTCGGTTCCATGCGCCGGATCGATTCGATCAGCGTTCCGTGCAGTTCCGGGTTGGCCAGCGGGCGCGTCCCGGCGAGCAGTGCCTGCAGGCGATGCCTACCGTGAAGCAGGCCGACAAGTTTCACAAGGACGCCAGCGATGTACGCCGCACACACCAGCGTTATCCATGAAGGAATGCCGGCGGTTTCCGGTACCGGCAGCGTCGACGAAATGGCCGAAAGCGGAACCGTGATGCCGCCGATGACTGAATCGCCCTCCAGCGAATCCACCGAAAACAATTCGCACAGCGGCGGCACCGCGAGCGGCACAACGATCATCGCCAGGGCGAGCAGCCAATAACCGGGCCATAGCTCGCCGAGGCGCGTTATGCGATGAAGCGTCATCGCCAATGCAAAAACGACACCGCTCCACGCGAACGTGAACAGCAGGGCCGCGAACAGTGCGTGGTCCCAGCCGTTCATCAGCGGCTCCCCTTCGGGTCGCCCTTCCTTCTCCTGTTGCGTGGAGGCTGTTCCAGCAGGGCCTCCAGTTCGGCGAGCTCGTCTTCATCCAGCAGGCGCGATTCCACGAAGCTCGCCACAGGCAGCGGCCCCTCCAGCTCGAGTACCTGTTGCGCGAACGTGCGCAGCATGGCCGCCAGTGTCGCAACCTTGCCGGCCAAGGGGCGGTAGACGGTTACGCCGTGGGCGATCGAGACGTCCAGGAGCCCTTTTTCGCCCATGCGCTCCAAAGTCTTGCGCGTGGAGGAGAACGACCACGCAAGCTGCGGTTCGACAGCGTTGTGAACTTCGCGCGCACTGAGTGGCGCTGCTTTCCAGAGTTGTTTGAGCAAGACCAGCTCGCTCGGTGAAGGTGATGGAATCGCGGCCACCGGTGCATCCTCTATGACGAATGTCGCGAGAATGTGACAAGTGTCGCATGAGTGTCAAGCGCAAGGTGCCCGGATTCGAAGAAGTCCGTCCGCAAACGGTTTTCGAGTCAGGCGGGGAACAAGGGGACGATATTTCCGATTCCTGCCTGCCGATTACCGGACGATTCCTGCGCTCGACCCTTGATCGCCTGCCCCGCGCAACCGGCCATCATGGCGTTGCGAATCAGCCGATCGGAGGCAACGACTGTCAGCCCAGTATCCGTTCCGACCGGTACAGGCCGATCGCGGCCAGCGTCATCAGGGCGCCGGCAGCGAGCGTGGCGCCCGCCGAGTACAGCAGGTAGAGCGCCGGGACATTGTTGCCCTTGATGATCTCCATGATCAGCAGGTGCTGGCCGAAAGCGGGAACCAGCACGCCGCCCGCGCTGATTTCGGGACTCATCATCGCGCCGACCGCAACCGGGATCACGGGCACGAGCATCACGATCGAAAGATAGGTCTGCGCTTCCTTGTAGCTTTTCGCGTACGAGGCGACGAGCGTCAGCATGCCGGCGGAAAACACCGCGAAGGGAAAGGTGACCGCCAGGATTCCGGCGATCTGCCCGGGCGTCAGCGCGGTGTTGATCCCCAGGGCGCTGAGATCGAGCTGCGGGAACGCCAGCGCGAACGCGATCACGGTGAGCAGCATGGACAAGGACGAGAAGACCACGGCCGCCGCGACCTTGCCGAGCACAATCCCGGCGCGCGACAGCGGCAGCCCCAGCAGGGATTCCAGCGAGCCGCGCTCGCGCTCTCCGGCGGTGGTATCGATGGCCAGGTAGAACGCGCCCATGATGGTCGCGAGAAACAGGAAATACGGCAGCATGCTGAAAAATATCGCCGCCCGGGACATGGGCGTGGAAAGGTCGATCGACTCGACGTAGTACGGCAGCGTCACTTCCGGTGCGATGCCACGCGCCTGCAGCCGCATCAGGCCGAGTTGCCGCGCATGGACGTTCAGCATGCGTTCCAGCCGCTGCGCCCGCCGCTCCGCGCTGCGCTCGGATCGATCGAAGTACATTTGCAGGGTTGCGGGGCGAGCCTCGCGGTAGTGCGCGCCGATGTCGGCGGGAATCACCAGCACGACCCGCTCCTTGTCCTCCTTCACCAGCGCTTCGGGCTGCGCGTCGCTCTGCTCGATCTCGGCGCCCTGTTCGCGCAGGTGCTGGACAAGATTGGGCGCGTGCTCGGCGCCGATGACCACCGCGGGCAGCTCGCCGGCGCCCTCCATGCTCCGGCTTATGCCGGCTTTCATGAGGCCGACGAACATCACCGGCCCGAGCACCGGCCCGACCAGCAGCGCCATGAACAAGGTGCGCCGGTCCCGCAGGTTGTCGCGGCACTCCTTGAGAAAAACAATCCATGCCGTTCCCATGTCAGTCCTCCACCACGCGCATGAACACTTCCTCGAGGTCCGGCTCGTTGAAGCGCTCGCGCAGCTCGTCCGGCGTGCCGGCGGCGGTGACCCGGCCGTGGCTGATGATGACGATGCGGTCGCACAGCGCGGCGACTTCCTGCATCACGTGACTGGAAAAGACGATGCAATGGCCCTGGCGCCTGAGGTCGCGGATCATCTCCCGCAGCGCGCGGAGCGCCTTGACGTCCAGCCCGTTGGTGGGCTCGTCGAGAATGATGTTGCGCGGCCGGTGCACGAGCGCGCGGGCGACCGCCACTTTCATGGTCTCGCCCTGCGAATAACCTTTCGCCGGCCGGTCCGCGACCGCGGCGAGGCCGAGATCGTCGACAAGCTGGTCCACCCGTTCCCGCAGCCCTGCGCCGTCGAGCCCGCGCAGCCGCCCGAAGTACGCGATGTTCTCGCGCCCCGTCAGGCGCGGATACAGCCCGCTGTTGAACGGCAGGCTGCCGAGCTGGCGCACGGCCTTCATCGTGTCCGTCGCCACGTCGTGCCCGTCGATCCGCGCCGTGCCCGCATCGGGCCGGATCACGCCCGCGATCATTCTGAGCGTCGTCGACTTGCCGGCGCCGTTCGGGCCCAGCAGCCCGGTGACGCGTCCGTCTTCGGCGGCGAAACTCACGTCATCGACGGCGAGCACCTTGCCGAACGTTTTCCTGAGCCGGGTGACTTCCAGCATGCGAATCCTCTCTCCTCAGGGCGTCGGGCCGTTGCGGTCGATGAAAAAAGGCGCGGCTTCCAGTTCCTGCAGGCACTCCGCGTCGAGCTTCGCCGGGTTCCTTTCCTCGAGAAACTCCGCCATCAGTTCCGGCACGCAGCCGCGCCAGGCGACGCCGTGTCCCTGTCCGGGCGCGACGAGATGGCGGGAATTCGAAAGATGGCCGGCGACCCTGGCGGCGTTCGCGGGCGGCGTGACCGGGTCGGCCTCGCCGGACAGCAGCAGCACCGGCTTGTCGCTCGTAACCGGCGTGAAAAAATCTTCCGGCAGCGTCCGCGTTGGCCAGGCGGCGCACATCGCGCCGATGAGTTCGGTGGTGAGAGTCCCGAGATACGGCGTATCCGCCGCCTGCGGCGCCGGCGTCGTTGCCGGGAACCGGGGCGCGTCCTCGCTGCACACCACGCTGTTGTGCATGCCGATGTACAGCAGCCGTTCGGACTGCCGTTCGAGCGCCAGGAGGCTGCCGGCGAACGACTGCCAGTCGCCTTCGGCCGCAAGCTCCAGCAGCAGCGGCAGCAGCGCGACCGTTTCCGGCGCATAGCTGTACATCCGGAGCAGCATGGCGGCGCGCGGCCAGGAAAACGTGGTTTCGAGAGGCGCGCCGGTGAAGGGATCGCGGACGTTCACCGTGACCGGCGCCCGCTCTAGCCGCGCGCGCAGCGCCGCGAAATTTTCCCGCAGCAGGGGAAAACGCGCGCCGCAGGTTTCGGCGGTCTCGCAGCGCGTGAACATCAGCTCCAGCGCGCGCTGCGCGTCCGCCGCGATCTGCGGCCCCAGCGCCTCCCCGGGCACCGTGACGCCGTCCAGGATCACCGCTTCCACGTGGCCGGGATGCCGGCGCAGGTACTCCAGCGCCACGCGCGTGCCATAGGAAATGCCGTACAGCGCGAACGCCTGCTCGCCGAGCGCCTTGCGCACCGTTTCAAGGTCGCGCACGGCGTCAAGGGTGGTGTACCAGCGCAGATCCGCGTCCAGCGCGGCCACGCATTCGGCCGCGGCCCGCCGCACCGCCGCGGGATCGGGATTCGCCGGCGCGTCGGGCGCCATGAGCTCCGGGCATTCCAGGGGATTGGAACTCCCCGTGCCGCGCTGGTCGATCAGGAGAATGTCGCGCCGGCGGCGGATCTCGTTGAAGGCGTGCAGGGTCTGCGGAAAGGATTCCAGCGCGGATTGCCCCGGGCCGCCCGCGATGAGTACGAGAGGGTTCGGCTCCGGCTCGCCGGTCATCGCCTTCAGGCGGGCGATTTTCAGGGAAACCTGCCGGCCCTCCGGCGCGGCCGGATTTTCGGGGACCGTCAGCGTGGTGCATTCGGCTGCGATGCGCGGACCGGCCGCGGGATCGCCGATCTGGCAGGTGTCGAAGACAGGCGCGCCGGCGATGAGCCAGAGCGCCGCAAGCGCGGTACTCATTCCCTGGATGCCCCCCGGATATTGAATCGATTTTTTTCCCCGGCGGCGTGAATCTTGCCGGTCGCGGGGGCGCGCGGTCAAATCCCGCCGCGCGTTGAACTTCCGGCGCCGCGGTCTGCGCATGTGTCGCAACCCCGCCTTGAAAAGGACAACGACGATGACTTTGAACGCCCTGACTCCGCTGCTGACAGGCTTACTGCTGGCCACCACGCCCCATGCCGCCGCCGACCCTGGCGATGCGGCGCTCCGCACCGAAACGTTTTCCGTCGATGGCCAGCGGATTCATTACCGCATCGGCGGCCGCGGCCCGCACCTGCTGCTGTTGCACGGCTTCACGCTGACGGGCGAGGAGTGGGCGCCCTTCCTGGACGACTTCATGCAGCATTACACGGTAATCGTTCCCGACCTGCCGGGACACGGGCATTCGAGCGATGTCGACGGCCACTACGATTTCCAGTGGACGGCGAAGGCGATGCTGGCGCTGCTGGATGCGGTCGGCGCCAGGCGGGTTTCCGGCATCGGCCACAGCGCCGGCGGGATCACGCTGCTGCAGATGACCCTGCAGCAGGCCGCGCGGTTCGACGCGCTCGTGCTGGTTGACGCACCGCACCGCTTCGGAAAGCAGGGCCTGGACGTTCTGCGCAGCGAAACCTACGAGTCCCTCAGCGACGAGATGCTGGCCTTCTACCGCGGCATCCAGCCGCGCGGCGATGCGCAGATCAAGCGCCTGCACGACCAGGCGGTCTGGCTGACCGACGATCACGAAGACTTCAGCGTTTCCCGGGCCGCGCTCGCCAGGATCACGGTCCCGACGCTGGTCGTCTGGGGCGACCGCGACGCCTATTTCCCCGTCGAGACCGCCGTCGAGCTTTACCGCGCCCTGCCCGAAGCGCGGCTGTGGATCATTCCCGGCCAGGGCCACACGCCCGTGTTCGAGTACCTGGGCGGCTCGGCCGAGGCGGCGCGCGTCTTTCCGGCCGTTGTCACGCGCTTCCTCGGCGAAAGCGCGGCGGGGGCGCCGGCCGCGCCGCATTGAGCGCGGCGGATGCCGGGCTTGGAGCGCAAGGAAAAAACCAATAAAATTAGCTGCTTATTCTCCTTCGCGGTAATCCCATGTCCCGTTCGACCCGACAGTTCGACGTCATCGTTGTCGGCGGCGGCCACGCCGGCACCGAGGCCGCGCTCGCGGCCGCCCGGACGGGCGCGCGCACCCTGCTTCTGACGCACAACATCGAAACGCTGGGACAGATGAGCTGCAACCCGGCGATCGGCGGCATCGGCAAGGGGCACCTGGTCAAGGAGATCGATGCGCTCGGCGGCGCGATGGCACGGGCGACGGATCGCGCCGGCATCCAGTTCCGCACCCTGAATGCGAGCAAGGGACCCGCCGTGCGCGCGACGCGCGCGCAGGCGGATCGCACGCTTTATAAAGCGGCGATCCGTTCAGTGATCGAGAACCAGCCGAACCTGACGCTGTTCCAGCAGGCCGTCGAAGATCTCATCGTCAGCAACAACCGCGTCGAAGGCGTGGTCACGCAGATGGGCCTGGAATTCCTCGCGCCGGCCGTCGTGCTGACGGTCGGCACCTTCCTCGGCGGCAAGATTCACATCGGCCTCGCGAACTACCAGGGCGGGCGCGCGGGCGATCCGCCGGCGAACGCGCTTTCCCGGCGCCTGCGCGCGCTCGAGCTTCGCGTCGATCGCCTCAAGACCGGCACGCCGCCTCGCATCGATGGCCGCACGCTGGATTACTCGAAGTTCGCCGAACAGCCGGGCGACGATCCGACGCCGGTGTTCTCGTTCATCGGTTCGCGGGACGAGCATCCGCGCCAGGTGAACTGCCACATTGCGCACACCACCGAACAGACGCACGACATCATCCGCGCGGGCCTCGACCGCTCGCCGATGTATTCCGGCGTGATCGAAGGCGTCGGACCGCGCTACTGCCCGTCCATTGAAGACAAGATCGTGCGTTTCGCGGACAAGACGTCGCACCAGATCTTCGTCGAGCCCGAGGGCCTCGACACGCACGAGATCTATCCCAACGGCATTTCAACGAGCCTGCCGTTCGACGTGCAGGAAGCCTTCGTGCGTTCCATGCCGGGTTTCGCGAACGCGCACATCACCCGGCCGGGCTACGCGATCGAGTACGACTACTTCGACCCGCGCGACCTGAAGTACACGCTGGAAACGAAAGTGATCGCGGGGCTTTATTTCGCCGGCCAGATCAACGGCACGACCGGTTACGAGGAAGCCGCGGCGCAGGGCCTGCTCGCCGGCCTGAACGCCGCGCTCGCGGTGAAAGGCGCCGAGCCCTGGTGGCCGCGCCGCGACGAGGCGTATCTCGGCGTGCTCATCGACGATCTCATCACGCGCGGCACGACCGAGCCCTACCGCATGTTCACCTCGCGCGCGGAATACCGCCTGCTGCTGCGCGAGGACAATGCGGACCTTCGCCTGACCGAGGCCGGCCGCAGGCTGGGGCTGGTCGATGACGCGCGCTGGGAAAAATTCGAGACGAAGCGCGAGGCCGTCGCGCGCGAAACGGCGCGGCTTGCGGCACACACCGTGCGGCCGCAGGACGTGGATGAGACGCTCGCAACGGAGCTGATCGGCGGTGAACTCGCCCGCGAATTCAAGGCGCTCGAACTGCTGCGCCGCCCGGAACTGGATTACGCGAGCCTGCACGCGCTCGCCGGACTCGAACCGCGCGAGTCAGAACCCGCCGTCATCGAGCAGGTGGAAATCCAGGCGAAATACGCCGGCTACATCGACCGGCAGCAGGACGAGATCGCGCGCAACCTGCGCCATGAAACGCAGCCGCTGCCCGCGGATTTCGACTTCACCGCGGTAAAAGGCCTTTCCAACGAAGTTCGCCAGAAGCTTGCCGACGTGCGTCCCGAAACGCTGGGACAGGCAGCCCGTATTCCTGGCGTCACGCCCGCCGCGGTGTCGCTGCTGCTCGTGCACCTGAAGAAACACGGCAAATACCGCCAGGCCGGCTGATCGTCGCGCGCCGCGAAGGTCCCGCAACCTTTGCTGTGCTATACCAATAATATGGTTACCGCCTCATACCGCCGCGCGTTTTGCGTCGCCGCGTTCGCCCTTCTGTTCCTGGCGGCCTGCGGCGACGCGCCGGAGGCTGTCCGCGTGCTTCGCATCGGCAACCAGGCGGAACCGGCCAGTCTCGATCCGCACCGCTCCGAAGGCGTGCCCGCCCGCAACATCCAGCGCGACCTGTTCGAAGGCCTGATCGCCGAGACGCCGCAAGGCGCGCTCGAAGGTGGCGTGGCGGAAAGCTGGTCGGTCAGCGACGACGGCCTCGAATGGACCTTTCGCCTGCGCGACGAGGCGCGCTGGTCGAACGGCGATCCGGTCACAGCATACGATTTCGTGTTCAGTTTCCGGCGCGCGGTGACGCCGGCGACCGGCGGCATCGTCAGCGAAACCCTGCTGCCGATAAAAAACGCCGCGGCCATCCTGCGCGGTGACGCCGCGCCCGAAACGCTCGGCGTGAGCGCACCCGGTCCGCGCACGCTCGTCGTCGAGCTCGAAGCGCCGACGCCGTACTTCCTCGCCATGCTCACGCATCCCTCGACATTTCCGGTGCATCCGGAAACCGTGCGCGCGAACGAACACTGGGCGCGGCCCGGAACACTGGTGTCGAACGGCGCCTACCGGCTCGTCGAGTGGCAGGTGAACTCGCACATCCTGCTGGAGAAGAATCCCTACTACCGCGATGCCGCGAATGTCGCCATCGAGCGCGTCGCCTGGCTGCCGATCGAGGACCAGCGTTCGGAACTCGCGCGCTTCACGGCCGGCGACGTGCACATCACCTACAGCGTGCCGCCCGGCCGCATCGACTGGCTGCGTGAAAATCACGGCGTTGCGCTGAAAGTGCATCCCTGGTTCGGCGTTTATTACCTCGGCCTCAACACCACGCGCCCGCCGCTCGACGACGTGCGCGTGCGGCGCGCCCTGTCGATGGTGATCGACCGCGAGTTGCTGGCGAGCGAAATCGTGGCGACGGGCGAGACGCCCGCCTTCGGCTGGATTCCGCCGATCGGCGATTACGTGCCGCCGCAGCCGGACTGGGCGGCATGGCCGATGGAAAAACGCTACGCCGCAGCGCAGGCGTTGCTCGCCGACGCCGGTTTCGGGCCGGACAATCCCGTTCGCGTGGAACTGCTTTACAACACGCGCGACCGCGACCGGCGCGTCGTGACCGCGGTCGCGGCGATGTGGAAACAGCAACTCGGCGTGGAGACACGCCTTCGCAACGAGGAATGGAAAGTCTATCTCCAGACGCGCCAGCAGCTCGACAGGACGCAGGCCTTCCGCTCCGGCTGGATCGGCGAGTATCCGGATCCGAACAGCTTTGCCGAGATCCTGCATTCCGAGCACGGCATGAACGAATTCGGCTGGCACAACCCGCATTACGACACCCTGCTGGAGCGGGCGGCGAGGACGCGTGACGCGAAGGCGCGGATGGAGTTGTTCGTGGAAGCGGCGCGTGAAGTCAACGCGGGCGTGCCGTTGATTCCGTTGTTCCGTTACGCCAAGGCGCGGCTCGTCGCGCCTGCGGTTGGCGGTTACACCGGCAATCTCATGGACCATCACTACACGCGGCATCTCTTCTGGACCGGAAGCGAATAAGCACTCCGTCCTTGCGCTACACTCCCGCAAGCGACAGCACCGGAGAGAAAAATGATCATGCGGGGGACGCGATTCTTGCTGGCGGCCTTGTGCCTGTTGTCACCGGCATTTGTCATGGCGCAGGCGGAGGCGCCGGCCCACGACATCCTGCGCCGCGGCAACCATCTCGAACCGGAATCGCTGGATCCGCACCGCGCACGCGGCGCGGAAGCCGCCAACATCCTGCGCGATCTTTACGAAGGCCTGACGCGCGAAGGGCCGGCGGGCGAAATCCTTCCCGGCGTCGCCGAGCGCTGGGAAATCAGCGACGACGGCACCGTCTACACCTTCTATATACGTGACGACGCGCGCTGGTCGAACGGCGACCCCGTCACCGCGCGCGACTTCATCGCCGGCATACGCCGCAGCCTGTCGCCGGAAACCGGTTCGCCCTACGCACAGACGCTTGCCATCATCGAAAACGCGCGCGCGATACTCGCGGACAAGGCGAAACCGGAAACGCTGGGCGTCGTTGCGCGCGGCGCGCGCGTGCTGGAAATCCGCCTCGAATCGCCGGCGCCGTACCTGCTCGGCCTGCTGAGCCATCACAGCACCTATCCCATTCACCTGCCCAGCCTGGAAAAGCACGGCGAGAAATTCACCCGCGCCGGCAATCTCGTTTCCAACGGCGCGTACACGCTGGACGAATGGGTCGTGAACGCGCACATCCGGCTCGAGCGGAACGAACGCTACTGGGATGCGGAGAACGTTCGCATCGAGACCGTCTACTACCATCCCATCGGCGACGAGGAAGCCGAGTTCAACCGCTTTCGCGCAGGCGGGCTCGACATCACGCAGACCATTCCCGTACGCCGCTACGAATGGCTGAAACGCGAAATGCCGCAGGTGCTGCGCATCGCGCCGTATCTCAGCACGTACTTTTACGGCTTCAATCTCGAAAAGCCGCCGTTCAAGGACGCGCCAAAGCTGCGCCGCGCGCTGTCGATGCTCGTCGATCGCGACATCATCGCGGAGAAAGTGCTTGGCCGCGGCGAACTGCCCGCGTGGACGCTGACGCCGCCGGGCATCGAGAACTACGACTCGCCGCTGCCGGACTACGCGCGCTGGCCGATGGAAAAACGCATCGAGACGGCGAAGCGGCTGTACCGCGAAGCGGGCTACTCGCCGGAAAATCCGCTCGAAGTCGAGCTGCGCTTCAACACCGGCGATACGCATGAGCACGTCGCGATCGCCATCGCCAGCATGTGGAAGAAGCACCTTGGCGTGAAAACGAATCTCGTGCACGAGGAATGGCGCGTGTTCCTGCAGAACCGCCGCCAGGGCGAAGTCACCGAAGTGTTCCGCGCCGGCTGGGTCGGCGATTACAACGATCCGCAGACCTTCCTGCAGCTGCTGCATTCGGAAAGCGGCGTGAACGATTACGGCTACGCCAATCCCGAATACGACGCGCTGCTGGAAAAGGCGTCGACCACCGCGGACCCGGAAACGCGCATGGCGATCTATCGCCAGGCCGAAGCGATGATGCTGGAAGACCAGCCGCTCCTGCCGATCTACGTTTACGTCAGCAAGCACCTGGTAAGCCCGCGCGTCGGCGGCTGGGAGGACAACATTCTCGATCACCACGCCAGCCGCGACCTGTTCATCAGGGACTGATGGCCCGCTATCTTCTCATCCGCGTTGCGAGCGCGATCCCGACATTGTGGCTGCTGGTCACGCTCGCCTTCTTCCTGGTCCGTTTCGCGCCCGGCGGCCCGTTCGATTTCGAGCGCGCATTGCCACCGGCGATCGAGGCGAACCTTGCCGCGAAATACCATCTCGATGAATCGCTGCTGCAACAGTACCTGCGTTACATGGGCGACCTGTTGCGCGGCGATTTCGGTCCGTCCTTTCAATATCGCGATTACACCGTCAATGAACTGATTTATGCCGGACTGCCGGTGTCGATGACGCTCGGCGGACTCGCGATGCTGCTCGCCTTGTTCGTTGGCGTCGCCGCGGGAAGTTATGCCGCGCTTCGCCGTAACCGCTGGCCGGACCATGCGGTGATGACGGCGTCCATGACCGGCATATCCATCCCGAACTTCGTCATGGCGCCGCTGTTGGTGCTGGTGTTCGCGATTCATTTCGACTGGCTGCCGGCCGGCGGCTGGCACGACGGCGCGCTGCCGTATGTCGTGCTGCCGGTGATCGTGCTTGCCTTGCCGCAGATCGCCTACATCGCGCGCCTCGCGCGCTCCAGCGTCACCGAAGTCCTGCACAGCGACTTTGTCCGCACGGCGCGCGCGAAAGGCCTGTCACCGCGCGAAGTGCTGCTGCGGCACGCGCTGAAACCCGCGCTGCTGCCGGTGGTCTCGTATCTCGGCCCGGCCGCCGCGGCCGTGCTGACCGGTTCCGTCGTCGTCGAGGAAATCTTCGGCATTCCGGGCGTCGGAAGATTCTTCGTGCATGGCGCGCTGAACCGCGACTACACGCTGGTGCTCGGCGTGGTGATCTTCTACGGCGCGCTGGTGATTCTTTTCAACCTGCTGGTGGATCTTGCGTACGCCGCGCTCGATCCGCGGGTGCGTTACCGGTGACGGCTTCGCATTCGCCGGGCGCGCTCGCGTGGCGGCGCTTGCGGAAGAATCGCGCTGCGGTCACCGCGGCCGCGGTTCTCGCCGGCATCGCGCTGCTGTGCCTTCTCGGCCCCTTGCTGACGCCGCACGAACCCGCCGCCATCGACTGGAGCATGATGTCCGTGCCGCCCGATGCGGCGAGCGCGCACTGGTTCGGCACCGACGCGCTCGGCCGCGACCTGTTCGCGCGCACGCTGGCCGGCGGACGCGTGTCGCTCGCGGTCGGGCTTGTCGCGACGCTGGTGAGCCTCGTCATCGGCATCGGCTGGGGCGCGATCGCGGGTTACGCCGGCGGACGCGTCGATGCGGTGATGATGCGCGCGGTGGACATTCTCTACGCCATGCCGTTCATGTTCTTCGTGATCCTGCTGATGGTGTTCTTCGGGCGCGACATCCTGCTGATGTTCGTCGCCATCGGCGCCGTGAACTGGCTGGACATGGCGCGCATCGTGCGCGGCCAGACATTGTCCTTGAAGGAAAAGGAATTCGTGCTGGCCGCGCGCGCGACGGGTCTTTCCGGATTCGCGATCATCTTCCGGCACATCGTGCCGAACGTTCTCGGCGTTGTCGTTGTCTACACGACGCTGACGGTGCCGCAGGTCATCCTGGTCGAATCGTTCCTGAGCTTTCTCGGGCTCGGCGTGCAGGAGCCGGCCACGTCCTGGGGCGCGCTCGTGAACGAAGGCGCGCGCGAAATGGAAATCGCGCCGTGGACGCTGTTGTTTCCTGCGGGATTTCTCGCCGCCACGCTGTTCTGCCTGAACTTCGTCGGCGACGGCTTGCGGGATGCGCTCGATCCGAAGGAACAGTAAAAAAGGTCGAAGGTCGAAGGGCGAAAGGCGAAAGGCGAAAGGCGAAAGGCGAAAGGCGAAAGGCGAAAGGCGAAAGGCGAAAGGCGAAAGGCGAAAAAGCGGCGCAAGGCGCCGCTTTTTCTTGCGCGTTTGGCCTCGGGGTGCCAAGTCCAGCTCGCCGGACTCGACCGAGGAGCACTTGTCGCCGCAGGCGAAACCGGAAGTCCG
>DASVCH010000093.1:0-40027 GCA_036381715.1 Gammaproteobacteria bacterium
CGCGGCTTAGTCGGGTCCGTGTCCTGCAACCGGCTGACACTGTCGTAGCCGCCATGCAACGATCCGCTGCCAGGCTGGCTTGCCCTGCGGCTCGTGCCGGTCGCCGAATGGCTTGCGTCGGTGGCGTTGTTGCGCGTCGCGCCGGTCTGCAGGCTGCTTGCACGTCGCGAACCGGCTTCGCGCTGGTTGGTCCGGCGCGATCCCGCAGCGCCCAGCGGCGTGCTGTCAGGATTCGCCGCGCCATCAAGCAGGTCTTCATCCTGCATCGCATCCACGTTCGTTCGCGTGTTTCCGGTGCTTGCCGCGCCGTCGCCGCTGGCGTTCGTGCTCTGCGGCGCGCCGCCGTCGCTGACGTCCGAAAGATTCCTGCGAAAGCGCGGATCGCGCTTGTCGCGCCTGCTGTGCTTGTCGGCCATGGTCGTCTCCCGTGCATCGTTCCTCAGGGCAAGCTAGTTCCTGCTCGCGACGGAAAGACAGCCCGCCAAGCACTTAGGGAAGCCCCCATGTACGCACAAGGAAGAACCGTTCAAACCATCTTCGGCCAGCCCACATCCAACTGCTGTTTGTGCCCGAGGTGCTTTCGATGAAGAGAATCCCCGTCCGACGGTGGCCGCATGCTGTCGCCGCCGTCCTGTCATGTTTCATGCTCGCCGCCTGCGCGTCCGCGCCGGCACCGGCGCCCGATGGCTCGATTGCCTTTGTCGGCCGCTATTTCGACGGGCTGGATCGGGTGGTGGATGACGGTGTCGTCGTTGTTCACGGCAACCGGATTCACTGCGCAGGCAGCCGGTCAGCGTGCGCGTTCGATAACGCCGCACGTGTCATCCATGTGAAGGACGGGCTCATCATGCCCGGCCTGATCGATCTGCATGTTCATGCGCGTGCGCACTACCTGCCGATGTTCGTTCCGGCGGGCGTCACGACGATCCGCGATGCGAACAACCGTCTTGCCACGATCGCGCAACTCCAGTCGCTGCCCGGCCGTCCGCGCATCGTGTTCGCCGGTCCGATGCTCGATGGGCCCGGCTCGGTCATCCGCCGGATGTCGGACACCGCCGGCACGCCGGGCGAACACCCGTGGGGCGAGATCATGCCGCTGATCGTGGAAACACCCGCCCAGGCGAGGGCGGCGGTCGCGGGCCTGGCCGAGCGCGACGTCGATGTCATCAAGCTGTACGAGCAGTTGCCAAAGGCGGCCTTTGCCGCCGCCGTGGAAGCCGCGCACGATCGCGGCATCCCGGTGATGGCGGACCTGGGGATTGCCGGCACGCGCGGACTGACCAAGGCGAAAGTCGACGCCATCGAGGCCGCTCGCATGGGCGTCGACAGCATCGAGCACCTGAGCGGTTTCGCGCTGGCCTACCAGCGCCTCGGCGGCGATCCAGGCGATGAAACACTTGATCCGGCGCTCGTGGACAAGCTGGTCGAACAGTTCGCAGCGACGCGCACGGCGGTCGTGCCCACGCTCACCAACACCGTGCACTTCTCGCTGTCGCAGCCGCCGGATCTCTCCGGCATCCCGCTGGCAGACACCGGCGAAGCATTGATGGGCGGCTGGTGGCAGCAGTTGTTTGCATCGGTGCAGACCGCGGCGCGCAAGAAGCGGCACCAGGTCGATCTTCGTTTCGCGCGCGCGTTGCTGCCGCGACTGCTTGCGCGCGGTGTGATCATCGGCGCCGGTACGGACACGCCCGCCGCGCCTTTCACCGTGCCGGGTGCGGGCGTTCACCAGGAGCTCGCTTACCTCGTCGACTTCGGCCTTTCGCCCATGCAGGCGCTGCGCGCGGCAACCGGCCACGCGGCCCGCATTCTTCAACGTGACGATCTCGGTGTGATCCGCGCGGGTGCGCGGGCGGACATCGTCGTCGCAGCGGGCGACCCGACACGCAACGTGACCGATACGCGGCGATTGCAATGGGTCATGGTTGACGGTGAACTGCATGAGGCCGAGGCGCTTTGGCAACAGCTGCGGGAACCCGAGCGGTGAGGAGGGTGGCCGCTCGATCTCCACGATGGCCGGCGGCATTCTCAAGTCTTCACCCTGCGGTGACGTCGCGCCCTGCTGGGTAGACTTGCATGGAATACGCGCTTTGTTCCCTGCATTGGAGATCCGGTGGCGGCCAGCAATGACAGCCGATTCCTTCGCGCGAACGTTCCGGTATTTTTCGGCTCGGCGCTGCTGATCCTGGCAGCGGTCGCGTTTGCCGGGAGCGATCCGGAGCGCGCCGCGCATGTCTTCTCGCGACTGCAATCCTGGATCGTCCACGAGATGGGCTGGTTCTACGTGGCAGCCGTTGCCACGTTCCTGGTCTTCTCCATCGGTCTTGCCGTCAGTTCCATGGGACGCATCCGCCTGGGCCCCGACGACGCCCAACCGGATTTTTCCACGATGTCATGGTTCTCGATGCTTTTCAGCGCGGGCATGGGCATCGGCATCATGTTCTACGGCGTTGCCGAGCCGATACTGCATTACGCCAATCCGCCAACCGGGCCGGGCGGAACGCTGGAAGCGGCACGCGCGGCGATGCAGTTCGCGTTCTTCCATTGGGGGTTGCACGCCTGGGCGGTCTACGCGGTGGTCGGCCTTGCGCTCGCCTATTTTTCCTTTCGACGCGGATTGCCGCTGACGGTACGTTCCGGCCTCCACCCGCTGCTCGGCGATCGCATCAATGGCTGGCCCGGGCATCTCGTCGATATCTTCGCCGTGTTCGGCACCATGTTCGGCGTCGCCACCTCGCTTGGCCTCGGCGTGATGCAGGTGAACGCCGGGCTGAATTACCTTTTCGATGTCAGCATCAGTACGAGCGTGCAGATCGCGCTGATTGTCGGCATCACGCTGATCGCGACGGCCTCGGTTGCATCCGGCATCAACGCCGGCATCCGGCGGCTGTCGGAACTGAACATCATTCTCGCGCTCACGCTGATGGTCTTCGTGCTGGTCGCGGGGCCGACGGTTTTCCTGTTGCAGGCGGCCATGCAGAACACCGGCGCGTATCTCAGCAATCTTGTCAGCAACACCTTCATGCTTTACGCCTACGAGCCGAACGAATGGATCGGCTCGTGGACGCTTTTCTACTGGGGCTGGTGGATCTCGTGGTCGCCGTTCGTCGGCATGTTCATCGCGCGCATCTCGCGCGGGCGAACCATCCGCGAATTCATCGTCGGCGTACTGCTGGTGCCCGCCGGGTTCACCGTGCTCTGGTTCACCGTCTTCGGCAACACCGCGCTCGTGATGGAGCTGACCGGCGAAGCGAACATGGTGGCGTCCGTGCAGGCGGACGTGGCGGTTGCCCTGTTCCAGTTCCTGGCGCACTTGCCGCTTGAAGCCATCTCGATGACGCTTGCAACGATCCTGGTTGTCACGTTCTTCGTCACGTCTTCCGATTCCGGCAGCCTCGTCATCGATATCATCACGACCTGCGGGGTCCGCCATCCGCCCGTATGGCAGCGGGTCATGTGGGCCTTGCTTGAAGGTGTTGTCGCCGCCGTGCTGCTGCTCGCCGGCGGACTGGCGGCCTTGCAGACCGGCGCGATCGCCAGCGGCTTTCCGCTCGCGATCATCATCCTGCTTGTGTGTTACGGACTGTTTCGCGCACTGCGCGAGGAAACCCGCGGCCCCGACTACGCGCAACGCGCGCCATACGTTCCGCCCGTGCGCGGAAGCATTCCGTGGCGGCGCCGTCTTGGCGTCCTGCTGCAGCAGCCGTCGCACGAACGCGCGCAGCAGTTTCTTCGCGATACCGTCGTGCCCGCGCTCAACGCCGTCGCCGGTGAAATCCAGGGGCGCGGGCTGGAAGTCAGCGTGGAGGCCGATGGGCAATCCGCGAATATCAACGTCCTGCAGGGCGAAGACACCTTTCTCTACGCCGTGAAGCTTGCGAGCGTTCCGGTCCCGAGTTTCGCCGGAACCGTCGAAGGCGAGCGCGAAGGCCCGGACCGGGCCTGGCGTGCGGAAGTCTCGCTGCAGGCCGGCGAGCAGCGATACGACATTCTCGGCTACACCGTCGAACAGGTGATCGCCGACCTCATCGCGCAATACGAACGCCACATGCATCACCTTGCCTTGCAAGACAGGAGCGATCGCGACATGACAGACAGCTGAGGCGTTTCGCGCAGATGTATGAACGGCAGTGCCGCGAGCGCTGCCACGGACACCCGGCCACACAGCCGATACCGGTTCTCGCCCGCTTACGGCACCAGCCGAAATACCGCAAAGAAATGACACACGCTCCCAGCGAGGCAGAACAGATGCCAGATGCCGTGATGGTGCGGCAGCGATTCCCAGAGGTAGAAGACGGTGCCAAGCGTGTAGGCCAGGCCGCCGGCGAGCACGAGATGAAAGGCCGCGAGCGGCAATGCTTCGTAAAGCGGCACGATGGCGATGAGTCCGGCCCAACCCATGACCAGGTAGGCGATGGTGGACAACAGGTTGAAGCGGTCGACAAAAACGGCCTTGAGCCCGATGCCGATCGCGGCGAGTGTCCACAGGCCGAAGAACAGGCTCCAGCCCCAGGCGTTCGGCAGGCTGATCAGCAGGAAGGGCGTGTAGGTGCCGGCGATCAGCAGATAGATGGACATGTGATCCAGCGCCTGCAGGACGTCCTTCGCCTGGCCGGGCGGCGCGGCGTGGTACAGCGTGGAGACGAGGTACAGCGTGATCAGCGAGGCGGAGTAGACGCTCATGGCGGTAATGTGCGTCGCGTCGCCGTTCATCGCAGCGAACGTGATCAGCACCGGTACGCCGCCGACGGCGAACAGGAAGCCCGCCAGGTGAGTCAGCGCGTTGACGATCTCGTGGGTCGGCAGGCGGTGGCTGCGAAAAACGGATGGCATGACGGTTTCCTGGTCCAACTCGAACTCCAATGTGACGATTCGTGTTGAATCAGAACAAGCCCGGGTGATCGTTGGAATCCAGCCGAACACGGTTTGTTTCCGTTCCAGCTCGGTGATTTCCTGCGGGAAGCCGGCGCACCTCGAGACAGCCGACGGGAAACACGCTGGCGACAGTTCTGCAACCGGGGTTCTGCCCCCGGCGGTTTTCACTCAGGTATTTTCCCCGTCTGGAATTCGCCCCCGCCGGGACCGATGATGGCTTTCCAGCTGCGCGATTCTCGGGGTACCCATGGGCTTGCCGACATTCATACGCGAGAACGAGGAAATCATTCTGCGGGAGTGGGCCGAGTTTGCGAAAAACCTGGACACTTCCTCGGAAAGGATGACGACAGACGCCTTGCGCGACCACGCCCGCGGCATGCTGCGCTTCGTCGCCGATTATCTCGACAAGCCGCAAAGCCGCGAACAGGCGCAACGAAGCTGGCGCGCCGTTTCGCCGCGATCCCGCGGTGACACGGCCGCCGCCGCCCATGGCGGTGATCGCATGGAATGGGGCTTCAGCGTTACCGACATGGCCGCCGAGTTCCGCGGGCTGCGTGCAACCGTGATGCGCCTGTGGGGCAACGCGACCGAGCGGATGGATCCCGAGGAGTTGCTGCGATTCAATGAAGCGATCGACCGCGAGTTGACCGAATCCATGGATCGCTTCGTCAAGGAAACGGAACGCGAGGCACGGATGCTTGAAGCGATGCTCGAGCATTCACCGGATCACAGTTACGTGTTCGATTGCAGCGGCCGGATTCTTTATGCCAATCGCGCCTTTGCCGAAGCGTACGGCAAGCATCCCGCCGAGGTGATCGGCCAGCCGGTGGAGGCCCTGGACAATACGCTGGCAAGGGAAGTGCGCGGCCAGATCGCGCAGGTTCTCGAAACCGGGCATGAACACCGCGCCGATTTCACGGCGACGGACCCGAACGGCAAAGTGCGCGTTGTCGAGTACCTGTACGCGCCGATGCTTGATGAAGCGGGCGCAATCAATGCCATAGCGGGAACGTCACGCGACATCACGGAGCGCAAGGCGTGGGAAAGAACGCTCTGGAAACATGCCAACCATGACCATCTCACCGGCGTGCCGAACCGGCGCCTGTTTCTTGATCGCCTTGACCAGGACATCCGCCTTGCCAGGCGCAATGGGGGCTTGCTCGCACTGTTGTACGTGGACCTCGACCGATTCAAGGCCGCCAACGACCGGCTGGGACATGACGGTGGCGATTTGCTGCTGAAGGAAACCACCGAGCGCATCGCGCATTGCATCCGGGAAACGGATACGGTGGCAAGGCTGGGCGGGGACGAGTTCGGGGTCGTTCTCGTGGATGCCGGGGACGACAACCACGTCGCGGCGGTCGCGCGCG
The DNA here is from genome assembly GCA_036381715.1 of Gammaproteobacteria bacterium. Classification (GTDB taxonomy): domain Bacteria; phylum Pseudomonadota; class Gammaproteobacteria; order Natronospirales; family JAJUFS01; genus JAJUFS01. Next base: position 6,246 of record DASVCH010000093.1, read on the forward strand.
CCATCCTCACGCGCCTGTCCAGGCCTTACTGGATTGACGGCAACCAGGCGCGCATCGCGGCCAGCATCGGCATTGCGCTGTACCCCGATCATGGCGAAAGCGTCGATGAACTGTTGCACAACGCCGACCAGGCAATGTACGCCGCAAAGAATGCGGGTGGCGACGCGTTGCGATTCCACGGTTCCGAGCAGCGCCAGAACCCGCGGCCGATACTTCATCAAGGCACGCGTCCCACCCACTGATTCCCGTTGATGCCTTTGCCTGTTGATTCGGCTGCCGCAGGGTAAACCACTCATTTCATGCGGCCTTGTTCTTCAGTACAACGGTGGCAGGGATTGCCGGGGGAGGCGCCGCATGCCGCAGGTTTTCATCACGCCGAGATTCACGCTCCGCGCCGTCGCGGAATCGGACCTGGACGCGCTGCTTCGGAATTTTTCCGATCGGGCCTTGATGCGTTATTACGACGGGACGCCGCTGGACGACCTCGCCGCCGTGCGCGAATTGCTGGAGACCTGGCGGCGACGGGAGCGAAAGGGAACCGGCCTGCGCTGGGCCATTGCGCGGAAGGACAACGATGAGCTCATCGGGACCTTCGGGTTGCACGACATCGACCGCCGCGCACGCTGCGCGCAAATCGGCTGCGAGGTCGCGCGCGCGTACTGGGGGCGCAAGGTGATGAACGAGATCGCCCCGGTGATCGGGCGGCACGTGTTCGAGGAGCTGGATCTCAGGCGCCTGGATGCGTGCATCGCGCCGCGGAACCGCGCTTCGATTGCGTTGATCGAATCACTCGGGTTTCGGCGGCGGCGACTGCTCCGGCAGCGCATGATCCTCAACGGCCGGCGTTCCGACGTGTTTCTCTACAGCATGACACGCGCGCGCTACCGCGCGCTCGTGCGGCCCGGCGTGCTTGCCACGCTCGCGGAGATGCCGGCGCTTGCCCGTGAAATGCTCGCGGGCGCGATCCACGAGTTCGGCGCGCCGTACCAGCGCCGCGTGCGCTGAAAGAGCCGCGTGCGCTGAAAGATAAGGAGCCTTGCGGCCCCTTGTTCAATCCGCTGCGCGCAGCGCGCCGTCAGAACGCTTCCGCGAACTCGTCACTCTCTTCAAGCCAGGTGTCCGCGGCTTCGTTCTCGTCAAGAAAGCCGTCATCGTTTTCATCCCAGGTGTCGAAGTTGTAGTCGACATAATCGTTTTCAGCCGCTTCCTCGTCGTCCAGCAGGCCGTCATCGTCCACGTCGTAGTCTTCGAAAGCGTTCTCGTTCCAATCGATGAAATCGTCGTCCGCTTCGTCAAGGTCGAGCAGGCCGTCGTCATTGTCGTCCCAGGTATCGAAGTTCGAATCGAGGTAGTCATCCTCGGAGGCCTCGTCGGCATCGAGAAAGCCGTCATTGTTCTCGTCGTAAAAATCGAAATGATTGTCTTCGTAGAAACCGTCACCGGCATCCGATTCCCCGGCGAACGCGGCGCCGCTGAAGAAAAGTGTCGCGAACATTACGTAAACAAGCTGTTTCATCTGTGCCTCCGCGAAGGTACGGGTGTGTAGCCCAAGTGACTGGCGGCTTGATATCGCATTTGCAAGTCCCATTCGGCGTGCGCGGGCGAGCGGGGGAGTCCACCTGTCGCCGTCCGCATGCATATTTTTGCCTTGCAAACGGCGTGGCCAAGCCGCAGTCAAACGTCTCCCCAACCTGACGCCAAATATTTGAGGAGGCGAACATGCAGAAACTGACTCCGGTACTGATCGCGGGTCTTTTCTCCGCGACGAGTTTCAGCGTGATGGCAAATGAAGTCGACTTCGATCAGAAGGACACTGACGGCAACGGCTCACTCAGCCAGAGCGAATGGCAGAACGTGACCGCGGCGAACGTTTCGTTCACGCAGGCGGACGCTGACGGTGACGGCGAGCTGTCCAGGATGGAAGTGCGCACGGCGGTCGAATCGGGCGGCCAGGGTTCATCGGGCTACCAGTCCACCTCGGGCCAGGACAGCATGTCCGGGCAGAGCAGCTCGTCCGGCCAGTCCGGCAGCCAGGGCTCGTCGGGCTACCAGTCCACCTCGGGCAGGACAGCATGTCCGGGCAGAGCGGCCAGTCCGGCAGCCAGGGTTCCTCGGGCTACCAGTCCACCTCCGCACAGGGCAGCATGTCCGGGCAGTCGGGCAGCCAGGGCGCCGGCCAGCAGTCCTCGAGCGCGAGCTTCCAGCAGGCCAGTTCCCAGCAGTCCGGCTCCCAGCAGCAGGGCCAGTCGGGCGGCGAGTATCCGAAGATGAGCGAAGCCGCGTTCCAGCAGATCGACCAGGACGGTAACGGCCGCATCAGCCAGGACGAAGCGCAGCAGTCGGGCAACAATTACGTGACGAGCTCGTTCCAGGGCCTGGACCAGAACGGTGACGGCGAGATCGCAAAGGACGAAGTCATCAAGCAGTGATCAACGGCATCCGACAGCGATAACGACAACGGCCCGCTTCGGCGGGCCGTTTTGTTGGCCAGTGATCAGTGATCAGTGAACAGCATGGTGCTTGGCGTTCTGCTTTGACTGTTCACTGAGCACTGATGTTCGGTCATGGTCTGGTCCGCCGGGGATTGGCGGTCGCGGGCGGGAGATCGCTCCGCTGGTCATGCGCGCGGGCATCGTCGTCGCGCACGCGCGCGGGGTTCGACTGCCCGCCGCGATGCCCGCCGCCGTGCGCGGTGCGCGTAGCCGGCACGCCGGGACGTTCGTCGCGCGCCGCATTGTAGGTGTCGCGGTAACGTCCTTCCTCGCCCTCGCGCTGCCAGGCCGGCTGCTGCTCGTAGGGCAGGTCCTCGTCGAACTTCGCCGGATCGCTTTGCGTGTCATGCCGCTGGTTGCCGGCACGCTGCGCCTGGCGATCGTGCTCCTTGCGCGCACGGTCGCGCTTGCCGCCGGGACCCTGGTTTTCCTGCTGGTTGTGATTCATTGATTCCTCCAGGAACGGCCGCGCGAACGCGGCCGTCGTGCCATCGTCATCGTCATTGCGTGGAGCGGCGCTGGCTTCCCTGGCTGCCCTGGCGCGGCTTCGCTTGCTGTCCCTGTCTTCCGGGTGCCGCTTCCTTCTTCGGCTGCGCGGCCTTGCCGCCCTGTCTTTCGGAATTTCTCTGGCCCATGGTGTTTCCCTCGTGAATGCAGAGGATCGGAACGGGTCGCTGTTGCGACCGGGTCTGCGAGCGGCGTCAAAGCAACCCTCGCGAGCCTGAACATACGTTCTGCTCCGAGGCTTGCAGAAGCATGGAATGCACCTAGGCGGAATCCACCCGAAGGAAAAGGCGCGAAAGCGCCTGAATTCAACGCGCGGGCAATGCGTACAGCGCGGCTGCCAGTGATCGCGCGGTGTCGTGATCAAGAAAGGGAATGCGCATGCGGGCCGTGCTCGCACCGGCCGTGTCCACGTCAAGGCCCGCCATGCGGTAACGCCGGTCGAAGGGCGACTCGGTGACACGCACGGACTGGATGCGATTGCGCGGCACGACGGACTGGCGGCGTGTCAGCCAGCCGCGGCGCAGGACGAGAAAGTCGTCGTGCAGCGCCCAGCCGGTGCACTTCACGTAAAGGTGCGCGTACAGCCACAGCAGCGGCAATACCGGCAGCACGACGGCGAGCGCGAACACGCCGAGCAGCCAGAAGGCCGGCGGCGCCGCGAGCAGCAGCCAGAGCGCGGCCAGCAATCGAAACAGCCGCCAGCGCGCGCGAGGCGAAAGCCGTTGCCAGTCGAGTCCTTCGAGAGACACCTGCGGGAGCGCGCTACGCACAAGTTCGGCGGCCTTGTCCTTCGTGCAGACCGGCGCGAGCCAGAGTTTGCGCTCGCGTGATGGCTGGCCATTGTGCTGCTGGTCGTTGAGCGTTGCGCCGCCGGCAAGGTCGACGCGCAGCGAAACGCGCCGGAACAAGCGGTGCAAAAGACTCTCGGTCTGGTGCACGGCCTGGATTCGCGGCCGGCGCAGCGTGAGCGAAATCCGGGTCAGCAGGCCGTAGCGAACCCGCAGGTCATCGTTGCTTTGCGAGAGTCGGAAATCGTGCAGCGTGACCAGTGCGAGCAACACGGAGAGAATGCGCGTGCCGGCAACCAGGCCGGCGATCGCGGAGACGACGAGCAGGACCTGGATGGTCGCGCCGACCGCGGCGAAGTCTGCGAGTGGAAAGCGGTCGATCACCGGTTGCACGTAGCGTTCGATCGCCTCCTGCCGGCCGACTTCCGCGAACAGGCCGATGATCGCCGCAACGATGATCATGCCGCGGTTGTCGATCAGGCCGTAGCGGACCAGCTCGCCGGCGCGAAGCCGAAGCAGCACGGTTTCAGCGGCGGGCTCGGGCGCCGATTCGGCCGGTACCACGGGTTCGCCGCCCTGCTGCTCGGCGAAGATGCGGTCGCGCATTTCGCGCACGGCCTGCAGCGAGAGCACGCGGATCACGGCCTCCGAGCTGCCGCCGCTGGACGTCTCGATGCGCACCTCGGCGACGCCGAACAGGCGGTGCAGGACGTGGCGCTCGGTGTCGATGTTCTCCACGCGCTGGTAATCGATGTTGCGCACGTTGCGAAAGAACAGCCCCTCATGAATGACCAGCCCGCGCGGCCCGAAACCGTAGCGGTAGATCCACTGCTGCCATGCCGCGCTCGCGAGCAGCGGAATCACGCCGAGCAGTGCCCACAAGGCGTAATCGTTCTGTGCGCCGAGAAAGACCACGCCCGCGATGGCGAAGAGGAACTGTTTCAGGTAGCCGATCGCGACGAACAGCCACGACAGCCGGTGCAGGCGGCGGTCCGGCACGAAACCGGCCGCGTTCTCAGACGGCATCGTCGCTGCCTTCGCGTTGCAGTTCGTCGCGCAGCGCGAGCGCATCGCCATGCGCAAGGCCCGGCAGCTCGATCTTCGTGAAGCGGCTGCCGGCGGTGTAAAGCTTCAGTTCGGCGACGCCGTAGTGCCGCTGCAGAGGACCCTGTGAAACGTCGGTGTGCTGGATGCGCGTGCGCGCGACGAACGATTCGTGCCGAAAGAACACGCCGTCGCGAATGAAGATGCCGCCGGGTTCAAGCCGCCAGGCGAGATGCCGGTAGCGCGCCGCCGGGTACCAGGCGATCCACGCGAGTATGGCGGCCAGCAGCGTGGCCTCGGCAATGACGGCGGCGGCGAGCGGAATGCGGGCAGTGAAGAGCGGAACACCGGCCGCGACCAGCGGCACGAACCCCCCGAGCATCGCGTTCCAGCGCCAGACGGAGACGATCCCCCGGTCGACCGGCTTGGCTGTCATGGTGTTTTTCCGTGGGCAGGGAACGCCGCATGGAAGCACACCCGCGCGAGTGGCTCAAGCTCGAAAGGCGCGTGGCGCCCGCCCGCATGCCCGCGGGCGGACGCCGCCGTTCAATGGTGCGGGAGGTTGCGCTCTATGCCGTGGCGAATCGAGCGCGCGATTCCACTCGTCTTCTTCGCCGCCTTGCGTCCCTTGCGCTCGAGCTTGCGTTCCAGCGCGTGGCCGGCGTCGGCCAGGGTGCGCGCGGCGCGGCTGCCGCCGTCGGCAAGATGGTGGCCGTGCGCGTGTCCGTTGCGGCGGCGATGCGCGCGCCACAGCAGGCCGGCGACGACGCCGGACGCCAGGATCAGCGCGCCGGTGCGTTTCGGATGCAGCGCTGCGCGGGTGTACAGGCTGGATTCCATTACCCGGCCCGGGTAATTGCCGCGCTCCTCGAGATCCTCGCCGGGCTGGTACAGGCTGTCACCCGTCGCCTGCCGCGCCTCGCCGCCGCGCTGCAGCTTCCAGCCGAGCCGGCTCATCACCTTCTCGGTCATGCGCGGCGCGACCTTGCTCGCCATGGCGAACACCTTGCTGCCCGCGCCGATGGTGACACCGCGGCGCGGGTGCTCGGCGCAGAACAGGATGGCATCGGCGACAATGTCGGGCGCGTACACGGGCGGCGTGAGCCGCGGTGATTTGTCCATGTGCTTGCGCGCGTGGCGCGTGAACGGCGTGTCGATCGGCCCGGGCTTCACCAGCGTCACCGCGACCGGCGCGTTCTCGGCTTCCAGTTCCATGCGCAGCGCGTCCGTGTAGCCCTTGATCGCGTGTTCGGATGCGCTGTACGTGCCCTGCAGCGGCGCCGAGGTATCCGCGTTCGTGCTGGCGACATTGATGATCGCGCCGCCGCGGTGCTGCAGGCGCCGGGCCGCGACGCGCGAGCCGTGCACCATGCCCCAGTAGTTCGTTTCGAACAGCTGCCGTTCGTCCTCGATGGGCACGTCCAGCAGCGAACCGTACATCGACACCGCGGCGTTGTTGACCCAGGTATCGAAGCCGCCGAACTGTTCCTGCACCGCCTGGTCGACGCGCTCCACCTCCTCCTTGTTGCCCACATCCGCGACCAGTGTCAGCACCTTTGCGCCGCGGGCGCGCAGTTCGTCGCCCAGCCGTTGCAGGGCGTCCTCGTTGCGCGCGACCAGCACCAGCCGTGCGCCCCTGCGGGCGGCGGCCCGCGCGGTCGCAAGCCCGATGCCGCTGGTCGCGCCCGTGATCACCATGACCTGTTCCGCCAGCTTCTTCAGGTGCAGCCGGGGCCGGGAATTGCTGCTTTTCATTGCCATCCTCCTTACAAGCGGTCTTGTTCTCACGGAGGTTGGTACTGCTTCCCGCGAAAGCAATGCGATCTCGACTGTGGAATTCATCCCATTTTGAACAATAATCAGGGAGGCAGAATCCATAAATATTGGGTAACGCAGCATTTCGCGGCAGATTGCCTGCCGGGGGGCAAACCACCATTCCCGGGGAGGAGAAACCAATGAGAACACTGCATATACGCACGGTCTGCCTGGCGCTGGTCAGCGGACTCGCCCTGCTGTCCGCATCGGCACTCGCCCAGGATGCCGATGACGACGAGGCCCGGCTGGAACGCGTCGAGGTCACCGGCACGCGCATCCGCCAGACGGACCTCGAGGGCGCGAACCCGATCCAGGTCGTCAGCCGCGCCGAGCTTGATCGCAGCGGCCTGAACTCGATCGGCGATTTCCTGCAACAGATGGCGATTTCCGGTTCGACCATCAATACGAAGTTCAACAGTTCCGGCAACTTCGGCTTTCCGCCGGACGGCACCGGCGTCGGCGCGGGTGCGACCTACGCGGACATCCACCACCTCGGTCCGAAGCGGGTGCTTGTTCTTGTCGACGGCATCCGCTGGGTGAGCGACTCGTCCGGTTCGGGCGTGGGCGCGGCGACCGACCTGAACACGATCCCGATGTCGATCGTCGAGCGCATCGAGATTCTCAAGGACGGCGCCTCCTCGATCTACGGTTCCGACGCGATCGCGGGCGTGATCAACATCATCACGCGCAAGAACGTCGATGGCCTCGCGGTTGACGCCTACTACGGCCAGTACGACGAAGGCGACGGCGAGACGACCTCGGCGGAAGTGTCCTACGGCCTGGCGCGCGAGCGCGCCTCGCTGTTCTTCAGCCTGTCGCACACGGACCAGCAGGCGGTGAGCGCCTCGGATCGCGAGCAGTCGTTCTACCCGGTGCCCGGCACGGGTGTGACGCGCGGCAGCGCCGGCACACCGCAGGGACGTTTCATCTTCATTCACCCCGATGACGCCGGCGGACTGTGCCCGGGCGGTACGTGCGACCTGACCACGCCGCGCGGTTCCAGCTTCGCGGACGGCGTGCCGGATTTTCCGACTGACTTCATTCCGTTCACGAACGCCGAGCGTTTCAACTTCGCACCCTACAACCTGGTGATCACGCCGAGCCGGCGCACGGCGATGTTCGGCCAGGCGAACTTCGAGGTCGCGCCGCGCATCTCGCTCTACCTGCGCGGTCTTTACAACAATCGCCAGTCGGTTAACCGCGCGGCGCCCGAACCGATCTTCCTCGGCTCGGACGCCGGCACGGGCGGCCTTGGCGATGTCACGTCCATCCACGCCACCAATCCCTACAACCCGCTCGGCTACACGCTCGAAGCCGGCATGAACTTCCTTCTGCTGGGACGCCGGCCGGTCGAAGGCGGTCCGCGAATCTTCGAGCAGGATGTCGACACGTTCTATGTCGGCGCCGGCGTTCGCGGCGACTTCGATCTCGCCGACCGCGTCTACTACTGGGACATCAACGCCGCCAGATCGCGCAGCCGCGCGGACCAGACGACCTACGGCAGCTACAACATTCGCCGCATTGCCCAGGCGCTCGGGCCGGTCGCGGAGTGCAACGCCGATCCGTTCTGCGTGCCGCTCAACCTGTTCGGCGGCGAAGGCACGATCACGCCGGCGATGCTCGATTACATCCAGCCGATCCTGCACGACTTGTCCGAGAACAAGCTTTCCCTGTACTCGGCGAACATCACCGGCGACCTGTTCGACATGCCCGCGGGACCGTTCGCGTTCGCGGCCGGTTTCGAGACGCGCGAGCTGTCCGGTTTCTACCAGCCGGACGCGCTGGTCGTGGCCGGGGAAAGCAACGGCGTGCCGTCGACGCCGACGTCCGGTTCCTATGACGTGAACGCGTTCTATCTCGAAGCGAACATCCCGCTGCTGTCGGGCATGGCCGCCGTCGAGCAGCTCGACCTCACGTTGGCGACCCGCTGGTTCGACTACAGCACGTTCGGCAGCGACAGCACGAACAAGTTCGGCATCCAGTGGCGGCCGAACGACGAACTGTTGTTCCGTGCCAGCGTCGCTGAAGGCTTCCGCGCACCCGGCATCGGCGAACTGTTCGGCAACCAGGCGCGGTTCGATGCACAGTTGAACGATCCGTGTTCCGGCAACGTGACCGCGAACTGCCAGGCGCTCGGGGTACCGGCGGGTTACACGCAGATCAACCCGCAGATCTCGATCACCACGGGCGGCAATCCCGAGCTTCTGCCGGAAGAATCGGACAGCCTGATGTACGGCGTGGTCTACAGCCCCGAGTGGGCCGCGGGCCTCGACTGGGCGGACAGGATCGATTTCGAACTGACCTACTACGATCACGAAATCACGAACTCGATCCAGGCCATCGACGCGCAGTTCCAGCTGAACGAGTGCGTGGCCTCCGCCGATCCGGGCTCTGTCTACTGCCGCGGCATCACGCGCACCGCGACGGGCCAGATCAACAGCTTTGCCAACCAGCTGACCAACATCGGCGGCGTGGAAACCTCGGGCTTCGACTTCAACGTGCGCTACGCATCGCCGGCATTCGCCTGGGGACGCCTGACTGTCGACTGGCTGAGTTCCTTCGTGAACGAATACGAGGAAATCCTCGCGACCGGCGATCGCATTTCACTGGAAGGGGTTGAACGCGCCGACAGCGCCATCCCGGAATTCCAGTCGAACGTCTTCACCAACTGGTACGCCGGCAACTGGACGTTCAACTGGACGATGCGTTACATCGATTCGGTCATGGAAGACTGCGCCGACTTCGTTGCCGAAGGACTGTGCTCGCACCCGGCAACTGGCGAGAACGAACTCGATGCCACGTTGTACAACGACGTGTTCGTGTCGTACCTGATCGATGCCGCGGACATCACCATCAATGTCGGTGTGAACAACCTGCTTGACGAGGATCCGCCGATCTGCCTGTCCTGTTCCCTCAATGGCTACGATGCCTCGACCTATGGCATCCCCGGCCGGTTCTATTACCTGCGCGCTTCCTGGCGCCCGTAATGCCGGCCAGCCTGCCGATCTGGCCCGCGGCTTGCCGCGGGCTTTTTTTTGTTCTTCCCCAATCGGGGAACGACAGGTCAATGGATGCCGTCGAGGGGAGGACAAGTTCCGTGCATCAGTCGATGCGCCGGTAAACCATGCTGTCGATACGCCGCCAGGTGTCGCCGCCGTCCAGCGAGACATCGCCGACATGCACGATCCTGTCCGTACCAAGCCCGTGCAGGACCGCGCGCAGGACAACGTCTTCGCCTTCGACCGTGGCAGGCCCTTCGTATACCAGCGCACCGTTCTCGACGTAGGCTTCGGCTTCGATCACCCAGCCGGAATCCTCGACGTAGACCTGCTTCAGCACGCGCGCGGGCGGCTCGCCGTCATCCGGCTTGTCATCCGCGGCCGGTTCGGTCCAGTGCATGGCGACGGCCTCGACGCCGTCGGTCGCCTCCCATTTCTCCAGCAACGCGCATTCGCCGGCTTCGCGCTGTACGGTCAGCCTGCCGATCACCTGGCCGTTCCGCGAGACTTCCCAGCGTCCGGCGAGATTCTCGAGCAGGTCGAATGCGGGGCTGCCGCAGGCCGCGAACGACGCCGGGGGAATCACCAGCAACAAGGCTGCGAAAGCCGGCAGCAACAGGCGATGCATCGGTTTCTCCTTTTCATGTGCTCACTGGACTTTCCGCAATTTCCCTTCGGGGAACATTCGGGTAATGGCTGCATTGCCGCGCCACTGCATTGGTCCCTAAAGGTTTTCCCTTGTGCAAAGCCGCTACGGGCGCGTGCTACGGTCGGTTCGCAAGTTCGCGCGGGGGCCGCATGAACAGCGCAACGCGTCGGGGGAACAGCGGCGGCGCCCGCAGGTTTCAACATTCGATCACTGGCAGGAGAACCTCATGGAACCGACAGACAAGACGACACCCGGCGGCAACGGGCACGCGGACTCGACGCGCCGCACCCAGGCACGCGCCCACGAGACGGTGGATCGTGCCGCGCGCGGCGTGCACGACACGGTGGATCGTTTCGCCGACGCTGCGAACCGCACCATGGAACACATGAACGAGCGGGGCGAGAAATTCAGCGAGACGCGCGACCGCATGATGGCCGAGACGCGCAGCTACGTTCAGGCGCATCCGATCGCCAGCATCGGCATCGCGGTTGCGGCCGGCTTCCTGCTCAGCCGCCTGATGCGTTCCGACTGACGCAGGTAGCAACGCATGCCAGTCGAACCTGGAAATCCGCCGCCTGCCGGCGACGGAATCGCGGGCCGCTCCACGGGCCCTGGCATCTTCGACGGTGCCAGCGACCTCGTGCACGAGCTGCGCGGGGTCGCGCACGATTACCTGACGCTTGCGGCGCTGGAAACCAAGCGTGCCGGACTCAGTCTCGTGGTGATGATCGCGGCAGGCGTGATGATGGCCATCCTGCTGGTGAGCGCGTGGCTCGGCATCGTGGCGGCCGGCGTCGTCGGCATGATCGCGGCCGGCATGGCGGCGTGGGCGGCGCTGCTGATCGCCGTCGTTGCCAATATCGTGGTTGCCGCCGCGCTTTACGGCCTGATTCGTTACAAGCGGCGCTATCTCGCCTACCCGGCGACGCTCCGGAATCTTGCGCCACGGCGCGCGGCCGAAACCCCGCAGGCAGAGGGTCTACACTGATGACGGGACATGACACGCGCATCGCGGCGCACGCATCGAATGCGCCAAGGCTCAATGACCGGATCGAAGACATGGAACGTCGCCTCGGCGTCGAGCGCGCGCAGCTGGTTGCCAACGCCCGCGAATACGGCGGGTACGTCCGGCGGCGACTGACTACGCCCACCAGCCTGATCTTTTCCGCAAGCGTGGGTTTTATCGCCGCGGAAGTGATCGAGGCGCGCAGCGCGGTGAAGCGCGAGGCAGCGAAACACGGCGCGACAAAGGCCCAGCAGAAATCCGCCGCGCGTTCGGTGCTCGGGTCGCTGACCCAGCCCATGATGTCGTTGTTCCACATCGTCTCGGCCGGTTTCCTGGCCAAGAAGGCGAGCGAAGTGCCGTCGCACGAAGAGGTGTCAACGCAATTGTAGTTGGGGGCATGCCTGTCATCGCGGGGAGGGGACATGCAGCACGACCGGCTTCATCAACGTCTTGAATCACGCAACCGGCGCCCTGTGTCGTTCGCGGATTTCTTCCGGGAACGCGTGCAGGATGTGCTGGCGCGCGCGGACGTGCGCGTGCAGGAAACCCGCGCCGGCGTGCGGCCGTGGGACATCCAGGTAAACGATTCGCGCTTCTACCGGCGCGCGCTGTTGCAAGGTTCGCTCGGGCTCGGCGAGTCCTACATGGACGGCTGGTGGGACTGCGAGCGGCTCGACGAATTGTTCGTGCGCCTGTTGCGTGCCGGGCTCGATACCGCGGTCAGCGACTGGCACCGCGCGCTGCTGTCGCTGCGCACGCGGTTGTTCAACCTGCAGACACGCAGCCGCGCCTTTCGGGTCGGCGAGCAGCATTACGACCTTGGTAACGAATTGTTCGAGCAGATGCTCGACGCGCGCATGATCTATTCCTGCGGGTACTGGAAGGAAGCGGCCGATCTCGATGCCGCGCAGGAGGCGAAGCTCGATCTCGTTGCACGCAAGCTGGATCTTGCGCCGGGCATGCGCGTGCTCGATATCGGTTGCGGCTGGGGCGGCGCTGTCGCGTTCCTTGCCGAGCGTTACGGCGTGGAAGCGGTGGGACTGACCGTATCGAAACAGCAGGCCGAGCACGCCACGCGCCGCGTCGCGGGCCTGCCGGTCGACATCCGCCTGCAGGATTACCGCGAGATCGACGAGCGCTTCGATCGCGTGTTCTCCATCGGCATGTTCGAGCACGTCGGTCACCGCAATTATGCGACCTACATGGACGTTGTTCGCCGCTGTCTTCATCCCGACGGACTGTTCGTGCTGCACAGCATCGGCCGCAACGACAGTACGACGCACACGGATCCGTGGATCGCGCGCTACATCTTCCCGAACTCGATGCTGCCTTCGATCGCGCAGATCGGTGCGGTCATCGAGAACCGGTTCGTGATGGAGGACTGGCAGAACTTCGGCCCCGATTACGAACGCACGCTGCACGCGTGGCACGACCGCTTCGAGAAAGCCGAGCTGCCGGCGCGCTACGACGAGCGCTTCCGGCGCATGTGGCGCTATTACCTGATGGCGAGCGCGGCGGGCTTTCGCGCACGCCGGCTGCAGTTGTGGCAGTTGGTGCTGTCGCCGGCCGGGCGCGCGGCGCGCTACGACGCGCCGAGGTGAGGACAAGGGAGCCGGGGAAAGGAAAAAAGTAAGAGCAGGCGCGATGACAGAAATTGGTCACCGTGCCTTTGAATACGCTCAGTACTCCGTGCCGCTCTCGCCGTCGCCGCTTTCCATGTCGCCGTACTGCTTTTTCATCTTCTCGCCGAATGCCTGGAAGCGCTGCATGTTCTTCCTGGCGAACGCGAGGTTGTCCCGCTGCAATGGCGTCATGTCACCGCTGGCCGGATTGCCGTACTGCTCGGCGAAGGCGGCGCCCAGCGCGCTCGCGGCAAGCGTGACGCTGAACGTGAAGTATTCCTCCAGCGGCATCCCGGAGGCTTCCATCGCTTCGCGCAGGCCCGGCGCGTGTGCGTCGAAGTGCGCTGCCATGCGCCTGGCATCGAACCCCTCGTCTTCCGTTTCGCCTTCCTCATTCTCCAGTGCCGCGATGGCCTCGGGATGTTCCCTGGCGTAGCGGTACATCGCTTCCGTGGCCCGCTCGTAACGGTCGAGCCCGGCGTCGGTCAGCCGGTAGCTTTCCGCGTCATCGGCGACAACGCTCGCCGACACCATGAACAGCATGCAGGCGAGCCAGGCGCCCGCAAGTCGAACGAATCGCATGTGATTTCCCCTGAAGTTGCCGCGGAGCAGCGGCCCAGGAATGCTCCCGCCCGCGAACCGGGCAAAGGCATGCTGCGGCAGAATCGCGACCGGCGCAATCGTCTTGTGCGGCTGTGATCAGGCGGTCTGGAGCCCGGCAAGCAGTGCCTGGAATCGCGGATGGTCGTGCAGCGAGAAAAGGTCCGAGTCGTTCTTCAGCCAGCCGGCCGAGAGCATGCCCGACCCCTTTGCCTTGTCCAGGCAGTCCAGCGCCTTTTCCGGCTCGCCCGCCTGCGCATAACAGCAGGCGACGTTGTAGTTGATCATCGGATCGTCCGGGTCGATGGCAAGCGCGCGTTCGCTCCATTCCATCGCCGCCTGGTACATGCCGAGCTGGATCATGGAACCGCAGGCGAGGTAGATCGCGCGCGCATCCTTCGAGTTGAGTTCGAGATGGCGTTGCGCGAGCGCGAGTCCGCGCTGCGCGGTGGTGCGCGCCTCGTCGACGCGGCCGAGGCTGAGGTACACCTGCCTGAGCAGCAACGGCGCCTGGTAGTCATCTGGCTGGAACCTGACCGCCTGCTCGAAAAGCTCGGCGGCGCGCTTCAGGTTGCCCTGCTGGAAGCACGTGCGCGCGTGCTGGTAATACGCATCGAACTGCCGGGGGTTCAGTTCGACGGCGCGCTCGAATGCCTTCTCGGCGGCCTGGAAATTGCGATTGATCAGTTCGGCCGTGCCGAGCGCGGTGTGCGCGCGGGCGAAGGCCGGCGCGAGCTCGACGGCGCGCTTGCCCGCCACGAGCGCGCGCTCGCAATGTTGGCGTCCGGCGGCGTCGTAGTACATGAAGTACTTCGCATGGCATTCGGCGAGACGCGCCCAGGCACGGGCGAACGCAGGGTCGCCATCGACGGCGCTGCCGAACATCTCGAGCGCAAGCCGCAGGTTCTTCTCGGCATAGCGAAAGAAATAGTTCAGGCCGCGCAGGTAGTCGTCGTAGGCCTGCATGTCGTGGGTGGAGCCGGTTTTCACGGACAACTGGCCGATGTCAGGCGCCTTCAGGCCGAGCGCATTGACCAGGTGCTTCAGGATGTCGTCCTGGATGTCGTGGATGCGCGCGAATTTCTCGACGTAGCGCGCCTTCCACAGCACCTCGCCGGATTGCGCGCGAACCAGCCGCACCGCGAGTTCGATGGTTTCGTCGTCGCGGCGGAACTCGCCGAGCAGCAGGGATTCGGCGCCGAGCCGCTCGCCGACGGCTGCGGGTTCCGCGGCATCCGCTGGGAAGCGCATCGACAGCGCAAGCGGTGCCACGCGCAATCCTGCAACCCAGCTCAGTGCGTGGATCATCTCGTCGGCAATGCCCTGGCCAAGCCAGCTTTCGTCCTCGCCGGCCGTGCGCGATGCCAGCGGCAACACGGCAACAGAGTGATTGGCCATGGCGACCTCCAGGTTCCGGCGGTTTTGACAAAAGTATAGAGGAGCCGCGGGCAGGGACAGGCCGGGGAGCAAAAAGCGGAAAGGCGGCCGAAGCCGCCTTTCGTGGTCCTGCCCCGCCGCCGCGCGCAAGGAGAGGGGCTTGCACTGGCGGCGGGCCTTGCGCGGGCCGGGGAGGGTCAACCCGGCGCTTCGGTCGTCTGTCACTGCCGGTGGTCAGCCGGCGAACTCGCCACACCTTGAAGTCTAGCCACTGGTGCGGGAGAAAATGCGGTCAAATTGTGCAAATTCGATGGAAGTGATCGGCCGGAGGGCGCGCCGGCAGCCGAAGATGGCGGATAAAAAAGGAGTGTTCAGCGAAGATCGGCGCAGAAGCGCGCCACTGCCGTCCATTCCACGGTCATGCATCTTCGAACCGGTAACCCACCCCGTAGACCGACTGCACCAGGTCCGAGCCCGGCCGCACGGCGGCGAGCTTGCGGCGCAGGTTCTTCACATGGCTGTCCACGGTCCGGTCGCCCACGATGCGGTGATCCGAGTAGATGCGCTCCATCAGCTGGTCGCGCGAATAGACGCGGCCCGGGGTTGCGGCCAGCGTCGCCAGCAGGCGGAACTCCACCGCTGTCAGGTCCAGCCGCTCGCCGTCCAGCGTCGCCTCGAAGCGTGATTCGTCCACGCTGAGCCCGCCGGCCGCTTGCCGGTCCGCCGGCGCCCCCTGCACGCGTCGCAAAAGCGCCCGCACGCGCGCCACCACTTCCCGCGGGCTGAACGGCTTGCAGATGTAATCGTCCGCGCCCAGTTCCAGGCCAAGCAGCCGGTCCACCTCCTCGACCCGCGCGGTGACCATGATGATCGGCACGTCGGTAAAGGTGCGCAGTTCGCGGCAGATGTCGATGCCGTCACGGCCGGGCAGCATCAGGTCCAGCAGCAGCATGTCGGGCGCGCGTTCGCGCACGGCAGGGACGACATCGTTGCCGTTCGACAGGATGCGCGGCGCGTGCCCGGCCGCGCGCAGGTAGTCCGCCAGGAGCTCGGCGATCTTGGGTTCGTCCTCGACAATGAGAATGTCGGCAGACTCGGTCATGTCAGCCCCTCCGTTTCGCTCTTCCGCGCGAGGTCGCGCGGGAAGTTCATGTGCAGCCAGATGCCGCCGAGCGGCGACGGGCGCGCCTCGATCGCGCCGCGATGCGCGGCGACGATCTTCTGGCAGATCGCCAGTCCGAGGCCGTGGCCGCCGCTGACCCGGTTGCGCGAGCCTTCCGCGCGGAACATGCGCTCGAACAGCCGCGGCAGGTCTTCTTCCTTCACGCCGGGTGCGGAATCCATGAAATCGAGCTCGATCTGCTCGCCAGCGACGGCGAGGCGCACCTTGAGCACGCCGCCCGGGTCGGTGTAGCGCAAGGTGTTTTCGTAGAGATTGCTGAACAGGCGGCTCAACTGGTCCGGGTCCGCGTGCAGGGTGACCGGTCCATCGGCATCCTCGAAGGCGCCCTCGAAATCGACGCGGATGTTCGCCGCGGCGAAGCGGTCGGCGAAGCGCGCCTGTTCGTCGCGCAACAGTTCGGCGAGATCGACCGGCTGCTTGCGGTAGGCGAGCGCGCCGCGGTCGGCGAGCTGCAACTGGTGCAGGGCGTCGACCAGCCGGCTCAACTGGTCGAGCTCGCCGCGCAGCGAGTTCAGCGTCGCCTCGTTCATGGGCCGCACGCCGTCCTCGATGGCTTCGAGCTCGCCGCGCAGGATGGCGAGCGGCGTGCGCAGTTCGTGCGCGATGTCCGAGGTGTATTCACGCCGCAGCCGCTCGTTGTCGGCCAGCGTTGTGGCGAGGTGATTGATGTCGGCGTAAAGCCGCCCGATGTCGTTGCGCGCGTCTTCCGGCAGCTGCACGTCGTAACGGCCGCCGGCGAGCTGCCGCACGCTGCGTGTCGCGACGCGGATCGGCCGCACGTACAGGCGGGTGAGCAGCGCGGCGGCGAGCGCGGCGAGCGCCGCCGTGAGCGCGCCGCTGATCAGCAGGATGCGCAGCTGGTGGCGCTGGAAACTCACGTCGGTGGCTTCGGTCACGGCCTGGATGGGTGCGACGGCGATATAGCCGATAGTCTGGCCGTTCAGTTCCAGCGCCGTGTAGCTGGCGGCGGATGACGGCACGGGGCCGGCCACCAGCCAGCGCTGTTCGTCGAGCAGCGTCAGCCGCGCTAACAGCCCGGGCGAAAGCGGCGGCGCCGCGCGCGGGTTGAAGCGGCCCTGGATTTCCTCGGCGCGCATGTAGCGGGCGAGAAACACGTTCCAGGCCTGCGGGTCGTTGCGCAGGAAGCCCCAGCCGCCTTCGATGGTGTAGGCCTGTTCCAGTACGCGTTCGAGCTGGCCGAGCCGGCGCAGTTCCAGTTCGTTCAGGAAATTCAGGAACCCGCTCTGGAAACCCGCGCGCATCGCCGTGCTCATGACCACGATCGCCAGCAGGCTGGTCAGGAACACGACGAGAAACAGCTTGATGGAAAGGCTGAAGCCGGTGCGTTTCACGGGAAGGGCGGGGAAGTGGGCATGCGCGGATTCTACCGCGCGGCGCTTCCCCTCGCCGCGCGGCAGCAGACGGATTCACGAAATCTTTGAAATCAGCCCTCGGTTTCGCTGCCCGGCGAGGCGGTCTCGTCCGGGGAGGCGGTTTGCGTCTCGCCCACCTGCTCGACACCGAGCAGCTTGATGTCGAACACCAGCGTGCCCTGCGGCGCGCCCGGCCGGGTGGAGTTGCCGTAGGCGAGATCGGCGGGGATCCAGAAACGGAATTCGTCGCCGACGGTCATCAGCGGCACGCCCTGCTGCCAGCCCTTGATGAGGCGGTTCAGCGGGAACGTGGCCGGTTCGCCGCGCGCAATCGAGCTGTCGAACATCTGTCCGTCGGTGGTCCAGCCGGTGTAATGCACGGTCACGATGTCATCGGCATCCGGGTGCGTCTCGCCGGGGGAGTCATGCTGCACGACGTAGGCAATGCCGCTGTCAAGGCGCCTGGCGTCCGTCGGCGGCTCGCTGATATTCCCGGGCGGCGGGATGTCGGCGACCGGCGGTTCCGTCGCCGGATCTTCGGCGATCGACGCCGCCGTGCGCTCCTTCAGCGCCTCGGCTTCCTGTGCGGCCTGTTCCTCGTCGGCGCAGCCGGTGAGCAGCAGCGTGCCGGCGATGGCGGTGAGCAGGCAGTGAACTTTCGACATGGCGTTCTCCCTGGTTTGCGACAAGTTCGCGCAAGTCTAGCGCAGCGGCGCGCGGTTCCCGTTCCTGTTCACGTCACTACTGCTTGCCGCGGTCGTCTTCGTGCCGGTTCTCGCCTTCGTCGCTGATCTCGATGCCGGCTGGAATGTCCGCGTCGGGGTGGTCCGTCTCGCGCGCGACATCCTCGCAGCCGTACGAGGTGCGCAGCGCCCTGATCGCGCTGGTCTCCGGGTCGCGCGGCTCGACCGACGCGTTCGCGATGCCGCGCGCGACGACGCGCAGGATCTGGTTCACGCCCACCTCGCTCGGCAGGCACACGCCCGCAAGCTGCAGAGAGTAACGGGTATCGTCATCGGAGTGGGAGCCGGTCGGCGAATAGCGCGCGGGCTCCGTTGCCTTGATGCCGTCAAGAAAACCCTGGATGTACGAGACGCACATGTAGCCGGACGGACTGTTCGGCTTGGTGAGAAACTGCTGACAGACCGATTTGACGTCGCGGGTCGGAATCCACTCGATGGCGCGGGCCGGGGGCAGCGCGAACAGGAAGGCCGCGCCGATCAACGCTGTCGCGAAACGGATGTTCATGGAGCCTCCGTGGGCCGGGAATGCATTGGCTGAACCTCATTCTTGTGGGTCCGGAAAACGGCTTGCAAGGTTCGTTGCCGCGAAACGGCAAGCGCGTGTGAAGCGGGTCAGGGGATTCCTTCATGCGGCAGGGGGAAATCCTGCAATCGCTCACTCGCCCTGCAGGTCTTCCTGCATCCGCTCGAGCTCGGCCCAGCGCTCGATCGCCTGCTCGAGTTCCGCCTGCCTTGCCGCGAGCGCATCGAGACGCGGCTGGATTTCGTCGTACGGGCGCGAGTAGAAGGCGGGGTCGGTGGTCTCGGCCTGCAGTTCGCCGATGCGCGCCTCGAGTTGCTCGATGCGTTCCGGCAGCTGCTCGAGTTCGAGCTTGAGCTTGTAGCTCAGTTTGCGCGCGCCGCCGCGCGGCTTTTCCTTCGGCGCGGTTTCCGCGGCGTTCGATGCGCGCGGGTCGTCCTTCTCCGCGAGCGTGCGGTCGCGCCTCAGCCAGTCGGAATAGCCGCCGACATAACGTTCCACGCCGCCTTCCTCGAACACGAGAATCTGCGTGACGACGTTGTCGAGAAACGCGCGGTCGTGGCTGACCACGATCAGCGTGCCGTTGTAATCGACAAGTTGCGCTTCGAGCACTTCGAGCGTTTCAACGTCGAGATCGTTGGTGGGCTCGTCGAGCACGAGCAGGTTTGTCGGCCGCGTGAACAGTCTCGCCAGGATCACGCGATTGCATTCGCCGCCGGACAGCGCACCGATCTTCGTCATGGCGCGCTTCGCGGGAAAGAGAAAGCCGCGCAGGTAGCCGATGACGTGGCGATCCTTGCCGTTGATGCGAATGTAGTCACGGCCGTTGCCGACGATGTCCGCAACCGTCCGGTCCGGATCGAGATTCCTGCGCAGCTGGTCGAAGTAGCCGACTTCGAGATTGGTGCCAAGCTTCACCGTCCCCGCATCGGGCCGGATCTCGCCGAGCATGATCTTCAGCAAGGTGCTCTTGCCGACGCCGTTGTTGCCGACGAGCCCGATGCGGTCGCCGCGCATGACTTTCAGCGACAGGCCGTCGATGAGTTTCTCGTCACCGTAGCCATGGTGAACGTTGTGCAGCTCGATGACCTTGCGGCCGGAGGCATCCGCTTCCTCGATGCTGATGCGGGCCTTCTGCTGCGGCTTGAACCGGTCGCGCTCGGCGGCTTCCTCGCGCAATGCTTTCAGCGCGCGCACGCGCCCTTCGTTGCGCGTGCGGCGTGCCTTGATGCCCTGGCGGATCCACACTTCCTCTTCATCGAGTTTCCTGTCGAACAACTCCCTGTCGCGCGCCTCGGCGTCGAGCGCCTCTTCCTTGCGGCGTAAAAAATTTTCGTAGTCGCCGGGCCAGCTCGTCAGTTTCGCGCGGTCGAGTTCGACGATTCGCGTCGCGAGCCGTTGCAGGAACGCGCGGTCGTGCGTGATGAACAGCACGGTGCCGGGAAAATTGCGGATGCGGTCTTCCAGCCACTGGATGCTGGCAAGGTCGAGGTGATTCGTCGGCTCGTCCAGCAACAGCAGTTCCGGGTTCGACACCAGCGCCTTCGCAAGGCCGACGCGCCGCCGCCAGCCGCCGGACAGTTCGTGCAGCTGCGCGTCGGCGGGAAGTTTCAGTTCGGTAAGCACGCGCTCGACCTGCTTGTCGAGACTCCAGCCGCCTTCGGCTTCGATGCGCCGCTGCAGGTCTTCCAGTTCGCGCAGTCCGGCGCGGTCGAGTTCCGTTTTCGCGTGCGCCTGGTATTCCTCGATCAGCGCCTGCAGGTGCGCGAGTCCCGTCGCGACATATTCGCGCACACTGAGCTCCAGCATTTCCGGCAGCGCCTGTTCGAGCTGGCTGACGCGAAGGTTCTGCCGGTAGCGGATCTCCCCCGCATCGACCTGTTGCGCGCCGGTGATAATGCGCAGCAAGGTGGATTTGCCCGCGCCGTTGCGTCCGATCAGGCAGACGCGTTCGTTCGGTTCCAGCGTGAGCGAAGCGTGGCGCAGGATCGGCTGATCGCCGATGTCGAGGGAAAGGTCGTCGAGCGTGAGGAGCGTCATGGGGCGGGGATTATACAGTCGAAGGTCGAAGGTCGAAGGTCGAAAAGGCGAAAGGCCGGAGCCGGCGTAGCCGGCCACTTTCGACTTTAGACTTTAGACTTTCGACTTGTTTGCACCAGTGCCACGCCGCCCAGCACGATCGCACTGCCGACAACATCCATCACGCCCGGCACGGCGCCAGTGACAAGCCATGCAAGCAGGAACGCGATCGGCGGCACGATGTAAAGCAACGAGGTCGCGGCCGCTGCCGGCAGCATTTTCAGCACGTATGCCCACAGCAGGTAGGCGAGCGCGGTCGGCAGTACGCAAAGGTAGGCGAGCGCGAGCAGCGTGTCGTTCGAGACGAAACGGATTTCGCGTACAAGGTCCGGCGCGAAAGGCGTGAGCATCAGCGCGCCCAGCCACATTCCCCACACGGTAAGTTGCAGGCCGGTATAACGTCGCGTGAGCTGCCGCTGCAGAACCATGTAGCCGGAGCCGGACAATGCGGAAACCAGCACCAGCAGCGCGGCGGGTTCGAGTTCGAAACTGCCGTTCTGCAGGGTGACGAGCAGCGTTGCGCCGCCGAACGCGATCGCGATGCCGATCCAGCCGCGCAGCCCCGGCCGTTCGTCCAGCGCGAAGCGCGCGATGATGGCGGCGAAGATCGGCAGGGTCGCGATCAGCACGCTCGCCACGCCCGGCGAGACCACGCGCTGTCCCGCATTGAGCGCGACGTGATAGATCGGAAACGCGAACATCGCCATCGCGAGCAGCGGCAAAAAGTCGCGCCGCGGCGGCAGCCGCAGCGACGCGCCGGGCACGAAGGGCAGCAGGGCGAGCAGGGCCAGCGCGCCGCCGCCAATCCGGGCGAGCGCGAACGGCGCGGGCGACAGTTCCTGCGCCGCGATCCCGATGGCGACGTATGCGCCGGACCAGGAGACGAGCACGGTCGCGGCGGCGGCGACCAGCTTCAGGCGGTCCGCACGCGCGCTCGCCAGGGCGGCTTCGGCGGCAGGAGAAAGGGCGTTGTTCACGGCTTGCCTCCACTCAGTCGTTGTGAGGAGATTTGAGGCCGGCTATTCTCCATGAGGCAAACAAGGCCGGACAATCGATTTATTCTTTTTATTTTTATGAGAAAAACTCACAGCGATGCGTGATCTCCCGCCCCTCAACGCGCTGCGCGCCTTCGATGCCGCGGCCCGCCACTTGAGCCTTACGCGCGCGGCGGCCGAACTGCACGTGACGCACGGCGCGGTCAGCCGCCAGATCAAGGAACTCGAGGGTTTTCTCGGCCGCACGCTGTTTCACCGCCGCCCGCGCGGCCTGGAGCTCACCAGCGAAGGCCGGCTGCTGGCCTTCACCGCCGGAAAGGTGTTCGAGGATCTTCGCGAGGCCGTGCTTGCCCTGCGCGACGTCCGCCAGCCGGGCGTGATCACGGTCAGCACGGTGCCATCGCTGGCGGCGCGCTGGCTGGTGCCGCGCATTGCGGCCTTCCAGGCGAAATGCCCGGATTACGAAGTCCGTGTCGGCACCTCGCACCAGCTCGTCGATTTCCGCCGCGACGGCGTCGATCTCGCGCTTCGCTACGGCCGCGGCGGCTGGCGGGGCGTATATTCGGAGCGCCTGTTCGCGCCGCGCGAATTTCCCGTGTGCGCACCCTCGCTGCTCGAGGGCGCGCGGCCGCTCAGGAAACCGGATGACCTTGCGCATTTCCCGCTCATCCATGACATGGGTTTCGGCAACTGGGCGCAGTGGCTGGCCGCCGCGGGCGCGAAGAATGTCGTGGCGCCGCGCGGCCTGGTGCTGCAGGACATGAACGTGGTCCTGCAGGCGGCGATCGAGGGGCAGGGCGTGGCGCTCGCGTCGCCCGCGCTGGTGCACGCGGACCTGCGCGCCGGCCGGCTGGTCAGGCCGTTCACCGTCGACATTCCCGTCGAGCTTTCCTTCTATATCGTCTGCGAGCCGGGCCGCGAGATCTCGCCCGAACTCGCGCCGTTCCTTGACTGGCTCCGCGAGGAAGCCGCGGCCCTGAATGCATCACCGGACACTCCAGGAGTTCTGCCATGACCGTAAACGTTCGCCGCGCCACCCTTGCCGATCTCGATTCACTTGCCGTCCTGTTCGACGCCTACCGGCAGTTCTACGCGCAGCCCGCCGACATGCCGGGCGCGCGGGCATTCCTTGAAGCGCGGCTTGCGAACGCCGAATCGGTCATTTTCATCGCCGGCGACGCGGCGGGTTTCACGCAGTTGTATCCGCTGTTCACCTCGGTCGGCATGCGCCGGCTGTGGCTTTTGAACGATCTGTACGTGGCGGGGGATCAACGCCGCGGCGGCGTGGCCAGCGCGTTGATGAACGCGGCGCACGCGCATGCCGCCGAGACCGGCGCGGCCGGCGTGCTGCTGGAGACGGGGAAAACCAACGCCCCCGCCCAGGCGCTGTATCGCAAGCTGGGCTACCGGCGGAACGAGGTCACGGACTTCTGGTTCCTGGAACTGGGCGAATGAACGCCCGGAGTGGACTATGCTTCATGAAACAGCGCATCGAATGAACAACCGCAGGGACGCCGACACCGGGGGCGTGCCGTGCAAGCACAGAACGAGAAGATCACCCGGCAGCAGAGAATCCGCCGCAAGCAGGTGCTGACCGGGTTCGCGGTCTACGCGACCGCGCTGGTGCCGCTCGCCTACATCGACGCGCTCGGCCTGCTCTCGCTCACCGACGACGAAAAGATTTTCCTGGTGATTGCCGCGCTGCTCACCAACGGCATTTTCTACGGCCTGATCCGCTACGACGTGAACCTGCATTTTCGCGAACCGAGCATGACGTTCGCGCAGGTGATGGCGGCGACCGCGTGGTCGCTGGTGATCGCGTGGAATGTCGTGCAGGCCGCCCGACCGCTCGCCATGGTCTGGTACCTGCTCGCTTTCCTGTTCGGTTTCTACACGCTGAAGCGCTGGCAGTTTCTCGCGCTGATGGTATTCGCGCTCGCCGGCTACGCGATCGTGGTGGCGCGCGAATATTTCGGCGGCGGCATGGCGGCGTTCCGCGTCGAACTTCTGCACTGGCTGATTCTGGCTGCCGGCCTGTTCTGGATGTCGCTGGTCGGCAGCTACGTTTCCTCGCTGCGCCAGCGCCTTGCCGACCAGCGCCGGCAGCTTGCCGAAGTCGCGTTCACCGATCCGCTGACGGGCGTGTACAACCGCCGCTATCTTTTCGACCTGCTGGAGCGCGAACGCGCGCGCATTCGCCGCAACCATGTCGCGACGCTCGCGATCGCCATGCTCGATCTCGACGATTTCAAGGCCACGAACGACCGCTACGGTCACCCCATGGGCGACCGCCTGCTGCAACGGGTGGCGGACCTGCTGCAGGACGAGTTGCGCGACATGGACGCGGTGGGGCGCTTCGGCGGCGAGGAATTCATCATCGTGATGCCGGACACCGCGGAAGCGGGCGCGAAGAACGGCATGGAACGCATGCGCAAGCGCATCGAATCCGACGACAGCCCGTTCCGCGGCGTGAGCGTTCCGGTGACGGTATCCGTCGGCGTCGCCGAACTGCAGCCGAACGAAACCGTCGCGGCCCTGCTCGAGCGCGCCGACAAGGCGCTGTATGCCGCCAAGCAGGCCGGCCGCAATCGCGTGGTCGCCGCGTCGCAGCTGGAAGCGAAAAACCTGCGCGTCGTGTCGCACCCCGGCGGGAAGGCGCAGTAGCCGGGCAAAAAAAAGCCGGCGCGGGATCGCGCCGGCCTTGTTCCGGGATCAAACGGAACTCAGGGATTCTTCAGCAGGTACTGCACCAGTTCGACGAATTCCTCGGGACCGGCGAGCTTCGTGTGATCGATCTCGTACTTCTCGTTCACGATCACCGTCGGCGTGTGCCTGATGCGGTAGCGCTTCGTGAGCTGGTCGTAGCGCTGTTCCTTCACGTGCACGGCGAAGGAATTCCGCACCTTGTCGTACTCTTCCTCGCTGACGCCATGTTGCGCCATGAAGCGGCGCGCGCTGGCCGCGGTGATCGGGTTGCGCTCGCCGTGAATGAACTCGAACGCCTCGTCGTGCAATTGCTCGCGCAGGCCGAGCGCGTCCATGACCAGGAACAGTTCCTGCGCCGGCGTCCAGAAGCCGCCCCCAAAGTCGGCCGGAATGTACTGGATATCGACGTTCTCGCCGACGGCGGCCTTCATCCGCTGAAACCAGGAGTCGAACATGAAGCAGCCGCCGCAGCCGTAGGAAAAGAACTCCATCACCTGCGGCTCCGCGGACGGCTCTTCGGCGACGACGGTGTAGTGCGTGCCTTCCTCGAATGACGCGGAAAGCGCCGGCGCGCTCACGAGCAGCGTGGCGGCGGCAAGGAAGATTCGTGCGGGATTCGACATCGATTCACTCCGGTCGGTCCATGGAAATCGGAAACGGGATTCTACCTCAACCGTTCCCGGGAATCGGACCCCGCGGCCGGGCGTCGGTTCCCGCGGCGCCGTTTTGATGCCGCGCGGCTTGCATTGCCGCGCGTCCTGGCGTGTCATGCCGGAATGACGAAAGCGCTCGCCATCGCACAACCCGCACCGCGCCAGGCGCGCGGACTGTTGCGCCTGCTGCTGCTGGCCGGCGGCTGGACCGCGCTCGTGCTCGGCATGCTCGGCGTCCTCCTGCCCGTGCTCCCGACGGCGCCTTTTCTGCTGCTTGCCGTCGCCTGTTTTTCGCGCAGTTCGAAGACCATGCTGGAGCGGCTCTACCGGCTGCCGTTTGCGGGCAAATACCTGCGCGACTGGCAGGAAGAAGGCATTTCGCCGCGCATGAAGTGGCTCGCGCTTGGCGCGCTCTGGCTGGCGGCAGCGGCGGCGGTGGCGGTCGCGAAGACGCTGCTGATGAAGACGGCCGTGCTGGCCGTCGCCATCCTGGCGAGCCTGCATCTCCTCCTGGTGCCGGTGAAAAGGCATCGGAAGGAAGCCCGGCGCTGATGCCCGTCGCGGCTTGACGCCGAGTCTCCTGTCCTCAGCCTGTTTCGCCTTTCGCCTTTCGCCTTTCGCCTTTCGCCTTTCGCCTCTCCCTTGTTATCTTCCGCGTCACACCATCGCCCGGTCATGTCATGGATTTTTCCCGGCTTCCCGAACCCTTGCGCGCACCCGCCGAACAGCGCTGGCGAACGCTTGCGTTCGACGGCGCGCTGCCGGAAGCGGTGCGCGAATCGCTGCCGCGCGTGTTCGCATGGAGCGGCTTCGTCGCCGACGTGCTGCGGCGGCAGCCGGCGCTGCTGTCGGGCGAGTGGCTGCAAGGGCTGCACGAGGCAGTACCCGCGCAGGCCCTCGCGCGGCAGGTCGAAGAGGCGGCGGCTGCCGCCGGCGACGAGACGGAACTCATGCGCGTGCTGCGCGAGATGCGCTGTGCGCTCACTGCGCGCATCGCCTGGCGGGAGATCGCGGGCTGGGCGAATGTCGACGAAACGCTGGCCGCGATCAGCGCCGTCGCCGACGCCTGCATCAACGCGGCCCTCGAACGGCTGCACGAATGGCATCGCGAGGTCCACGGCGAAGCGCGCGGCGCAAGCGGGCACGCGCAGCGCCTGGTCGTGCTCGGCATGGGCAAGCTCGGCGGGCGCGAACTGAATTTTTCCTCCGACGTGGACCTGATTTTCGCCTTCCCGGAGAACGGCGAAAGCGACGGCGCGCGGCCCCTGTCGAACGAGCAGTATTTCGCCCGCCTCGGCCGCAAGCTCATCCGCGTGCTGGACGAGTCCACCGCCGACGGTTTCGTGTATCGCGTCGACATGCGGCTGCGGCCGTTCGGCGACAGCGGCCCGCTGGCGATGACGCTGAACGGCACCGAGTCCTACTACGAGCAGCACGGCCGCGAATGGGAGCGCTACGCCTTCGTGAAGGCCCGGCCGGTGGCCGGCGACATCGCGGCGGGCGAAGCGCTGCTCGACCGCTTGCAGCCGTTCGTGTACCGCCGCTACCTGGATTTCGGCGTCTTCGAATCGCTGCGCGAGATGAAGGCGTCCATCAATCGCGAAGTGCGGCGGCGCGAGCTGCGCGATGACGTGAAACTCGGACCCGGCGGCATCCGCGAGGCGGAATTCGTGGTGCAGCTTTTCCAGCTCATCCGCGGCGGCCGCGAGCCCTCGCTTCGCGCGCGCAATTTCTCCGCGGCGCTTGCGGCGGCGATCGAACTCGATTGCCTGGACAGGGAAGACGGCGCCGCGCTGGCGGCGGCCTATGCCTTTCTGCGCCGGCTCGAAAACCGCCTGCAGCAGCAGGCCGACCGGCAGGTCCATGCCGTGCCCGCCGCGGGCAGCGAGCGCGATGCGCTCGCGTTCAGCCTCGGCTTCGAAAGCGACGCGGCGTTCACCGAGTGCCGGGACCGCCACCGGCGGGCGGTACGGCGCCTCTTCGACAAGGCGTTCCTCGGGCCGGAACCGCGGCCCGCCGCCGACCCGCTGGCAACGGCGTGGAATGAACCCGCGGACGCCGCGCCCGCGCTCGCCGCCGCCGGTTTCGGTCAGCCGGAAACCGTCGCCGCACTTTTGCAGGATTTGAAGTTGCGCGTCGAACGCCAGCCGCCGGGAACCCAGGGCCTGCGCCGTCTCGACCGGCTCATGCCGCGCGTGCTCGAAGCGGCGGCGCGACAGGCGGGACCGGACGCGGCGTTGTCGCGCATGCTGAAACTGGTCGAGGCCGTGCTCGGCCGGACGACCTACCTCGCGCTGTTGCTGGAAAACCCGCGCGCGCTCGAGCAGCTGGCGAGAATCTGCGCGGCGAGCGGCTGGGTCGCGCAGCGCGTGGCGCGGCATCCGCTGCTGCTGGACGAACTCATCGACCCGCGCCTGTTCGAGGCGGTTCCGACCCGCGAAACGCTGGCCGCCGATCTCGAGGAGCAACTCGCGCGCGGCGGAACGGACGACCTCGAAGCGCTGATGGACGCGCTGCGCGAGTTCCAGCAGGTCAGCGTGATGCGCGTTGCCGCGGCCGACATCGGCGGGCGCCTGCCGGTGATGCAGGTCAGCGACCGCCTCACCGACGTCGCCGAACTGGTGATCCAGGCGGTGTTGCGTTCTGCAAAGGCGCACCTCGTCGAACGTCACGGGCAACCGCGCTTCGTCGTGGACGGCGAAACGCGCGCCGCGCGCTTTCTCGTCGTCGGCTACGGCAAGCTGGGCGGGCTGGAACTCGGCTACGGTTCCGATCTCGACCTGGTGTTCCTGCACGATTCCGCCGGCGAGCAGCAGCAGACCGGCGGCGCGCGCGTGATCGACAACAGCGTCTTCTTCCTGCGCCTGACACAGCGACTGATACACCTGCTGTCCACGCCCACCACCGCCGGCGTGCTCTACGACGTCGACACGCGTCTTCGGCCTTCCGGCAAGGCGGGCCTGCTGGTCAGCTCGATGGAAGCCTTCGAAAAATACCAGCGCGAGGAAGCCTGGACCTGGGAGCACCAGGCCCTGCTGCGCGCGCGCGCCGTGGGCGGCGACGCGGACCTCGGCCGCGCCTTCGAAAGCCTGCGCCGCGCCGTGTTGATGCAGCCGCGCGACCCCGCGCGGCTGCGCGGCGAAGTGCGGGAAATGCGCGAGCGCATGCGCGGCGAACACCGCGAGCGCGACGGCGTGTTCGATCTCAAGGCCGGCCGCGGCGGCATCACGGACATCGAATTCCTGGCGCAGTACTGGGTGTTGCGCGAGGCGCACGAGGCGCCGGAGCTGCTGGAGTTCACCGACACGGTGCGCTTCATCGAGGGCCTCGAATCCTGCGGCCGGGTGCCGGCGACGCTGCTCGAGGGCCTTGCCGACGCCTACCGCGAGCTGCGGCACGCCGCGCACCTGCAGGCCCTGCAGGGACAGGACGCGCAGGTTCCGGACGGGACTCACCTTGACGCGCGCGCGCGGGTGATCGAAATCTGGGATGCGGTTTTTGGCGCCTGACCTGCGCCGGCACGTTCGCTTGATATAATCCGCCACCATCGTCAGTCAGCGCGGCCTGTCTTGCCGCGACAATCCGAGGAGTCGACCGTGGAACCGCGCAATCCGCCCGCCGGTGGCAGCATCCAGCCGAACAGCCAGAATCGTTACGAAGTCACTCGCAGGAATCTGCCGCTGCATTGCCCGATGCCGGGCATGAGCCTGTGGAATTCGCATCCGCGCGTGTTCATCCCGGTCGAAGACGAAGGCCACGCGCGCTGCCCCTACTGCAGCGCCGAATACGTCCTGATCGACTGATCCGTGCAGTCGACACCGCTCATCAGTGACGCCCTGACCGGCGTACGCGCCTGGCTGGTGGGCGGCGTGATGCTGTTGTTCCCGCTCGCGACGCTGCTGGTGGAGCAGGCGGCAACCGTGTCACTGCTGTTGCTGGCCCTGCTCGGCGTGCTGTTCACGCTGACCGGCCGCGACCCGCGCACGCCGCTGTCGCGCGACGAGAAACTGCTGCTGTTCAGCATGGTGTTCTTCGTCGCGATTGCGGTGCTGGCCTACCTGCTGGGCGAGATCAATTATCTCGGCTTCAAGAAACTCGGCCGCTACCTGCGCTTCCTGTTGCTCATCCCCATTTATCTGGTCGTGCGCCGCATGCCCTACGGCGAAGGCGTGTGGTGGACGGGGCTGGCGCTCGGCGGCATTTCCGCCGGCGTGTTCGCGCTGTTTGCGCTGCTGACCGGCGACGAGCCGGCGCTGTTCGAAATGCATCTGCGCGGCATCAGCAGCATCGTGCTGTTCGGCGATCTTTCGCTGGTGATGGCGTTCATGAGCCTCGGCGGACTGGGCTTCTTCCGCCGCCGCGCGCCGTGGCTGGTGATGCTGCCGGCGGCGGGATTCCTGTTCGGTTTCCTGGCCACTTTCCTGTCCGGCGCACGCGGTGCGTGGATTGCGATGCCGGCGCTGGCCCTGTTGCTGGTCTGGTACCTGGCGCACGGCCGCGGCGCGCGCGTGCGCTGGCTGATGCTGGCGGGCGTCGCGGTTTTCGCCACGGCGGCGTACCTCATCCCGCAGACGGGCGTGGCCGAACGGCTTGCCATGCTGGCCGAGGACCTTCGGCTGGTGATGCGCGGCGAGGAAACGACGGGCTCGATCGGCCTCAGGCTCGCCATGTGGCCGATCGCGCTCGACGCTTTCCTCCGCGATCCGCTGTTCGGCGTCGGCGTCGGCGGTTACGCGAGCGTGCTGCGCGAATGGGTGGAAGCGGGATTCGCGCCGCCGTACCTCCTGCGTTTCGATCATCCGCACAACGAATACCTTTCCGTGCTTGCCGATCGCGGTCTTGCCGGGCTGCTCGCGCTGCTGCTGGTGTTCGGCATTCCGCTGATGCATTTCCTGTGGGGCGTGCGGCATTCCGACCGCGACATCAGGGGCTTGTCGTACGCCGGCATCGTGCTGATCGTCGGTTTCATGCATTTCGGCCTTACCGAAGCGATTTTCGACCGCACCATGCCGATCACGTTCTACGTCTTCTGTCTCGCGGTGATCTACGGGCTGGTGCGCGCGAAGGAGCGCCAGTTCCTGACGCGCGATTTCACGCGCGAGAAGACCCTCAGCGTCATCGTCATCACGCTCAACGAGGCCGACCGGATCCGGCCATGCCTCGCTTCGGTGCACGGCTGGGCGGATGAAATCATCGTGCTGGACTCCGGCAGCACGGATGCGACCGTCGAGATCGTGCGCGAATACACCGACAAGGTCTGGGTGACGGACTGGCCGGGCTTCGGCAAACAGAAGCAGCGCGCGCTGGATCGCGCCACGGGCGAATGGGTGCTCTCGATCGACGCCGACGAGCGCGTGACGCCGGAGTTGCGCGCGGAGATCGATCACACGCTGCGCGACCAGCCGCCGCACACCGGCTACGACGTGCACCGGCCTGTGGTGCTGTTCAACCGGATCATGGATTTCAGCGGCAGCGGACAGTCGCCGCTGCGCCTGTTCGAACGCCGCGTCGGCGCGTTCACGCAAGTGCCCGTGCACGAGAAGGTCGTGCTGGAATCGGGAACGCTCGGCCGCCTGCGCGGCTCGCTCTATCATGAAACGTACCGCGACTATAACCATGCGGTCGTGAAGTTCGGCGAGTACGCCTGGCTGCAGGCGAACGAACGCTACCGCAACGGCAAGCGTTCGGGACTGTCCAGCGCGGCGCTGCGCGGCGTGCTGAACTTCGTCCACAATTACTTCATCCGGCTGGGATTCCTCGACGGCGGCCGCGGCTTCATTCTCGCGGCGCTGCATGCGAACTACACCTTCAACAAGTATGCCGCGCTGTGGGAGATCGAGTTGCGTGAATCGCACGAGCGGCGCGGCACGGCGACGGGGCGCGACACGCGCGTCGACGTGACGCAGGATCAGCGGTCGGACTGAATCAGGATCCGGCGAGCAGGCGGTCGAGCCTGCCGGTGACGTCTTCGACCGTGATCAGGTCCATCGCGTCCGGATGGCGCACGCGCCGCCCCCAGCTCACTTCATCGACTTTCCTGCCGAGAAATTTTTCGACCGCGTCGGGGTAGCGGTTCACCGTCCATTCGCGCCGGTTGTACGGGCCGGTGCGCTCGGGGTTCGATGTCGCGTACAGGCCGATCACGGGCGTGCCGGCCGCGTTCGCCATGTGCACCGGTCCGCTGTCCGGGGAAACCAGGACGCGCGCGCGCGCAAGCAGGGCGAACAGTTGCTTCAGCGTCGTCGCGCCCACAAGGTTCACGGCAGCCGGTACCGCTTCGGAAATTCCTGCGCCGTAGTCGCGTTCCAGCGCGCTCGGTCCGCCGGTGACGATCACCTGCATGCCGTGCCGCTCGATCGCATGCCGTGCAACGGCGATGTAACGCGCCACCGGCCAGTTGCGGAAGTTGCGCGCGCGCTGGCTGGAACACGGACTGATGACGAGCGCAGGGCGCCCGCCCGTTCGCGCTTCGGCGAAGGCCGCGTCCGCGCCTGAAACCGGAATGTCCCAGCGCGGCGTTTTGCGCGGCGCGCCGAGGGCTTCGGCAAAACCGAACAGGCCGTCCATCACGTGTTCACGTTCGCGCGCGGCGATCTGCCGGTTCGTGAACAGCCACTGCCAGTCCTTTGCGCGGGCGCGGTCGAAGCCGAGCCGGACGTCCGCGTGCACGCCCAGCGAAATCATGCTGGCGCGCAACGCAACCTGCATGTGCAGCAGCGCGTCAAAGCGGCGCGCCGACAATTGCCGGTGAAGATCACGGTAGGCGGCGAGCCCGCCGCGCTTGTCGAAGGGCAGGAACTCGATTCCCCGAATGCCGTCCAGCAGGCTGTGTTCGAGCCTGCCGACGATCCAGGTGATATGGGTTTCGGGCCAATGATCCTGTAAAGTCCGGACGACCGGCAGCGCATGACAGACATCGCCAATGGCGGAAAGTCGCAGAATACACAGCGTGCGCGGCGGTTCGATCAACTGGGGCTCCAACGAAAAAGCAGGGCGAAAATGCAGACCGTAATCCGCCCGGAGGTCATGCCCGTCACGGGCGGGCTCATCCTATACGACGCCGAACAGGGCGGCAAAGTGAACGAGCATGTCTTCGCGCCGGCCTACTGGCGCGCGCGCGATGCCTTCGGCGACGAGCCGCTGGGCGGGCGCGGCGCGGCGTGGCGCATCAGGGCCGGCGGCATCGACTGGGTGCTGCGCTTCTATCGCCGCGGCGGCCTGCCCGGAAAATTCATCAGTGACTGGTACCTGTTCACCGGCATCGAGCGGACACGCCCGTGGCGCGAATGGCGCCTGCTTGCCGACATGCATGAGCTCGGGCTGCCCGTGCCGCGGCCCGTTGCCGCGCGCGTGCGGCGCGGCCGCCTTGGCTATCACGGCGCGCTCATTACCGAAACCGTTCCGGGTGAATCGCTTGCGCGGCTGTTGCTGGGCGGCACGATGACGGACGCGGCGTGGAGCGCCGCGGGCAAGTGCATCCGCCGCTTTCACGATGCCGGCATCTGGCACGCCGATCTGAACGCGCACAACATCCTGATCGATCCTGACGGCAGCGAGAAACCCGAGGTGCGCCTCATCGATT
The DNA here is from genome assembly GCA_036381715.1 of Gammaproteobacteria bacterium. Taxonomy (GTDB): domain Bacteria; phylum Pseudomonadota; class Gammaproteobacteria; order Natronospirales; family JAJUFS01; genus JAJUFS01. Next base: position 38,979 of record DASVCH010000093.1, read on the forward strand.
TCGACCGCGGCCGGATGCGGCCCCAGGATACGGCGTGGCGGCAGGGCAACCTTGCGCGGTTGCAACGTTCGCTCGCGAAGATCACCGCGGACACGGATGCGGCGGCGCAGGTTCCGGCCGGATGGGCGAGGCTGGATGCCGCCTACCGCGGTGACTGAGGCCGCCGGTCATGACCAGGCAATTCCTTTCAGCCTACGTATTGACGCACAACAGCCAGAAGCACCTGGATGAAGTCCTCGCGCGCGTTGCGCGCGTGGCCGACGATGTCGTCGTGCTGGATTCCGGCAGCATGGACGACACCCGGGAGATTGCCGAGAGGCGCGGGTCGCGGTTTCATCAGCGCCGTTTCGACGACTTCATCCGGCAGCGGGAACATGCCGCGTCGCTATGCCGCCACGACTGGGTGCTGTTCGTCGATTCGGACGAGTACCTCGACGACGAACTCATCGACGCCATCAACGCCCTGAAGGCGGAAGGCTTCCGCGATTGCGACGCCTACATCCTGCGCCGCGAGTGGTACGTGCTGGGCAGGCGCGTGCACGGCGTCTACCCGGTCAAGTGTCCCGACTTCCGCGTGCGGCTGTATCACCGCGGCAAGGGCAGGTTCGACCAGATGTGCCCGGTGCATGAAAAGCTTGTCGGGTTCGATGCCGTCGGCCGCATCGCGCGGGGTGCGATCCACCACCACACCTTCGAGACGCCGGAGGAGTTCGACCGGAAGCTGGAGTGCTACATCGGTCTCGCGATCCAGGGCATGATTTTCAGGAACAAGAAAACCGGGCCGGTCAGGGCCCGCGTTCACGCGGTGTCGGCGTTTCTCAAGTGGTTTCTTGTCTTTCAGTGCTGGCGCGACGGCAGGGTGGGATTGATATGCAGCCGTTACGCATATCGCTACACGCTGGCGAAGTACCTCGGATTGCTCCGGCAGCGGAAAGGCGCCGTCGCCGCCTGATTCATTTCGGCCAGTCCTTGTTCTCGTTCGCTTCGCGCAGCTTCATGTGCTTGTAGAACACGACGTTCGCCGCCGTCACGCAGATCAGCCAGCCTTC
>DASVCH010000094.1:0-5055 GCA_036381715.1 Gammaproteobacteria bacterium
CTGACGCGATCGTGAAAGGCGTGCGCGACTACTTCTACACCAACCCGCCGCCGGGAACGCTGATCGCGGCGTGGCAGGGACGCGGCAACGCGACGCCGCGCCAGCACGCGGTGCGCCGCGGTGAAACGCTTTCGGGTATCGCGCGGGATTACAAGGTCAGCCTGCAGACGCTGCGGCGCGTGAACGGCAAGTCCGACGACACGCTGATGGTGGGCGAGAAGCTGGTCATTCCGGTCGGTTCGTAGGCGCGCCTTCAGGCGAATTTCCTGATATTCGCTCCTGCCGCAGCTTGACGTTGGATTCGGCAGGCTGTGCCGTTACCCTTGCAGCCTTGTTTCCAGCGCGTCCTGACCATGCCCATCCGCGAACTTCCCGCCCAGCTCGTCAACCAGATCGCCGCCGGCGAAGTGGTCGAACGGCCCGCTTCCGTCGTCAAGGAACTGCTCGAAAACGCGCTGGACGCCGGCGCATCACGCGTCCGGATCGACATCGAGGACGGCGGGCTGCGCCTGATCCGCATCCGCGACAACGGCTTCGGCATTCCGCGCGAGGAACTCGCCCTTGCCGTTGCGCGGCACGCGACCAGCAAGATCGCCTCGCTGGACGACCTTGAGCACGTCGCGTCGCTGGGTTTTCGCGGCGAGGCGCTGCCGAGCATCGGTTCCGTGGCGCGAATCGCGATCACCTCGCGCACTGCCGATGCCGCCGAAGCCACGCGCATCGAAGGCGACGGCAACGGCAGTTACTCGAAACCCGCGCCCGCGCCGCATCCGCAGGGTACGACGGTCGAAGTGCGCGAACTCTTTTTCAACACGCCCGCAAGGCGCAAGTTCATGCGCACGGAGAAGACCGAGTTCGGCCACGTGCAGAACGTCGTTGAGCGCATCGCGCTCAGCCGCTTTGGCCTTGACCTGCAACTGACGCACAACGGCAAGACCGTGCTGAACCTCAACGCCGCGCGCGACGCCAGCGGCGAAGACCGGCGCATCGCCGGCGTCTGTGGGCAGGGATTCATCGACAACTGCCTGCGCATCGAGCACGAAGCGGGCGGCCTGAAGCTTTTCGGCTGGGTCGGCCTGCCGGCGTTTTCCCGCAGCCAGGCGGACATGCAGCATTTTTTCGTGAACGGCCGCATGGTCCGCGACAAGGTGATCGCGCATGCCGTGCGGCAGGCTTTCCAGGACGTGCTGTTTCACGGCCGGCATCCGACCTTCGTTTTGTTCCTCGAAATGGATCCGGCCGGCGTGGATGTGAATGCGCATCCCGCGAAACACGAAGTGCGCTTTCGGAACAGCCGCCACGTGCACGATTTCCTGTTCCGCTCCCTGCACGAGGTGCTCGCGGACACGAAACCGGGTGCGAACGTCTCGACATCCGAAACGGTTGCGATGGGCATGGGGCCGGCATCGCGCGCGGTGCAAGGCCTGGGTTCCGTCGCCGGTCCGTCGACTGAGGATGTCATCGCCGTGCAGGCGCAGTTGTACGCCGCGGAGCCATCGGACGTCGGCGGCGTGCGCGAAACCGCGCCGCAGGAGGCAGCGGCGACGCCCGCAATGGGTTACGCGCTCGCGCAACTGCACGGCATCTACATTCTCGCCGCCACGGACGGCGGTCTTGTCGTCGTTGACATGCACGCCGCGCACGAACGCATCACCTACGAGCGTTTCAAATCGGAACTTGCCGCGGGAACGGTGCCCGTGCAGCCGCTGCTGGTTCCGGAACGCATCGGCGTCAGCCGGCGCGAAGCGGATCTCGCGGAGGAGCATGCCGCCGGCCTTTCGCGCGCGGGCTTCGAACTTGAACGCGGCGGTCCCGACGTCGTGGTGTTGCGCGCCGTGCCCGCCGCGCTGAAGGATCACGATCTCGTGAAACTGACGCGCGACGTGCTCGCGGACCTCAGCGAGCACGGCGAAAGCCGCCGCATCGAACGCGCCATCGATTTCGCGCTGGCGACCAGCGCCTGCCACACCTCGATGCGCGCGCATCGCCGGCTCACCATTCCGGAAATGAACGCGCTGTTGCGCGACATGGAAAGAACGCCGCGTGCCGACCAGTGCAACCACGGCCGCCCGACCTGGTTCCGCCTGACGATGGAGCAGCTGGACCGCATGTTCCTGCGCGGCCAGTAAACCTTCCGGAATCGAATCTGCCGGGCTGATCCTGCGTCGCGGCCGCGCCTCGGGTTGTCATCGGCTTCCGTGTAAACTCCGCCCCTCGACGCGACCGCGCCCCGGCTGAGCCTCGGCAGCTTCGATTCTGAAAACAGGTTTCGATGTGTGAACGAGCAACTCGAGAAACCCGCTGCAATCTTCCTGATGGGCCCGACCGCCTCCGGCAAGACCGGCGCGGCCATCGCGCTCGCCGAGCGCCTGCCGGTGCAATTGATCAACGTCGATTCCGCGCAGATTTACCGCGGCATGGACATCGGGACCGCGAAACCCGACCGCGAGACGCGCGCGCGCTACCCGCATCGCCTGATGGACATCCTCGATCCCGCCGAACGATATTCCGCGGCGAGGTTCCGTGACGACGCCTTGCGCGAAATGCGCGCCATCACGGCGAGCGGCCAGGTGCCGCTGCTGGTTGGCGGCACCGGGCTTTATTTCCGCGCCCTGGAACGCGGTCTCGCGGACATGCCGCAAGCCGATCCGGAAATGCGCGCGGCCATCGACAGGGAGGCAGCGCAAATGGGCTGGCCGGCGATGCATGCGGCGCTTGCGAAGGCCGATCCGGAGGCGGCGGCGCGCATCAGCCCCAACGACCCGCAGCGCATCCAGCGCGCGCTGGAGATTTTCCGGCTCACGGGCGAGCCGATGAGCGCGCACTGGAAGGGCGGGAGCGATGAAGAATTCCCTTACCGGGTGTTGAAAATCGGTCTCGCGCCCCGAGATCGTGTCGAATTGCACCGGCGGATCGAAGCGCGCTTCCATGCCATGATGGCCGCGGGGTTTCTCGACGAAGTGCGCGCGCTGAAAGCCCGCGGCGATCTCGATCCGGACATGCCGAGCGTGCGCGCGGTGGGTTACCGGCAGCTCTGGGAGCATCTCGCCGGAGCGTGCGACCTCGATGAGGCGGTTCGCCGGGGCATTGTCGCCTCGCGCCGGTATGCGAAGCGGCAGATGACCTGGTTCCGCGCCGAACCGGGCTTGCGCTGGCTGGAGGGCGAAGCGGACCTGCCCGGGCCAGCCGAGGCCTTTCTTGAAGGGCGGACGGAGGTATAGCGGCAAAATTCGCTGTGTTAGAATCTTTCCACTTTGAATGGGGGAGCAGGGGAAAAATGCGTCACACCGCTCTCCATTCCTTATAACAACAAGGAGACGCGTCATGTCCAAAGGGCAGTCCCTGCAGGAACCGTTTCTGAATGCGCTGCGCCGCGAGAAAGTGCCGGTGTCCATTTACCTGGTCAATGGCATCAAGCTTCAGGGCCAGATCGAATCCTTCGACCAGTTTGTCGTACTTCTGAAAAACAGTGTCAGCCAGATGGTCTACAAGCATGCGATTTCCACCGTCGTGCCCGCACGCGCGGTGCGCATGTCGCTGGACGACAGCGGCAAGCTGGAAGCCGAGGTCGGTTGACCTTCCGTTTTTTCCAAGCCTTGTAAAAACGTCGCGAGCGAACGAGGTCCCGGTACTCCGGGAGGCAAGACAAGGCAAAAATCGGCGAGGAAGCGGAATGTATATGCCAATACATGAGCATTCCGAGCCGATTTTTAACACAGTATTGTCGAGCGCACATGGTCCCGGTACTCCGGGAGCAGTTTTTACATGGCTTGGGAGGTGGCGCGTTGTTTGACCGGCCAAGGAGTGGCGAGCGCGCCATCCTCGTACACCTCGATTTCAACAGCGAGCACGACGCCGACGCGCTGGACGAGTTGCGCGAACTCGCCTTGTCCGCCGGCGCCGATCCGCTCGCGACGGTTACCGGCTCGCGTTACGCGCCCGATCCGAAATATTTCGTCGGCAGCGGCAAGGCCGAGGAGATCCGCGGTGTCGTCGCCGAGGAAAAGGCGGACATCGCCATCTTCAACCACGCGCTGTCCCCCAGCCAGGAACGCAACCTGGAAAAACTCTTCCAGTGCCGCGTGCTCGACCGCACCGGCCTGATTCTCGATATCTTCGCGCAGCGCGCAAAGACCCACGAAGGCAAGCTCCAGGTCGAGCTCGCGCAGCTCAATCATCTCTCGACGCGCCTGGTGCGCGGCTGGACCCACCTTGAACGCCAGAAGGGCGGCATCGGCCTGCGCGGTCCGGGCGAAACGCAGCTCGAAACGGACCGGCGGCTGATCGGCAAGCGCATCCGCGCGCTTACCGAGCGCCTCGAAAAAGTGCGCGGCCAGCGCGAGCAGGGCCGCAAGCGGCGGCAGCGCAACCATGTGCCGACCGTCGCGCTGGTGGGTTACACCAACGCCGGCAAGTCGACCCTGTTCAACGCGCTCACCGGCGCCGAGGTTTACCAGGCGCACCAGTTGTTCGCGACGCTGGACCCGACCGTGCGGCGTCTCGACCTGCCCGAAGGCGGACACGCGGTGCTGGCGGACACCGTCGGCTTCATCCGGCATCTGCCGCACGATCTGGTTGCCGCCTTTCGTTCGACCCTGCAGGAAACGAAAGACGCGGACCTGTTGCTGCACGTCGTCGACGCGGGCGCGGAAGAGCGCGAGGAGCAGATGGCGACCGTGCGCGGCGTGTTGGAAGAGATCGGCGCGGAAGAGGTGCCGCAGTTGCTGGTGTTCAACAAGATCGACCTGACCGGCGATGCGCCGCGGCTGGATCGCGACGAGGCGGGCGCGCCCGCGCGTGTCTGGGTGTCCGCGCTGACCGGCGCCGGCTTCCCGGAACTGCGCCAGGCGGTGACGGAACTGACGCGCGATGAAACCGTCGATGGCTGGTTGCAGCTGACGCCCGCGCAGGGCAAGGTGCGCGCGCGCCTGTTCGATCTCGGCGCCGTGCGCGAGGAGGAGCATCGCGCCGAAGGCGGCTGGCGCATGCATGTCCGCCTGCCGCTGCGCGAATATCGCCAGCTTTGCCGGCGCGAATCACTGGACGGCAGCCTGG
>DASVCH010000095.1:0-10234 GCA_036381715.1 Gammaproteobacteria bacterium
CCCAGCCATTCGCCCCTGGCGTCTCTCGCACCCACAAGTTTCGCCGACGGCAGGTACTGCTCGCGCACCAGCGGGCGCAGGTGATCGATGTCCGCTTCCGCGAGGAAGTGATGCGTGGCGCGCACGGCAGCTTCCCAGAGCGCGGCGAGACGATCGAGATCCGCCGCGCCCGGCACGTCAAGCCGCAATTCGATTGTCCCGCTCATGATCGATTCCCCAGGCGCTCCTCGAGCGCGCCTTTCACCGCCGGCCATTCGTCGTCGAGAATGCTGAAGTAAACCGTGTCTCTCAACCGCCCGCTTTCCGTCACCATGTGCCTGCGGAGCGTGCCCTCCTCCTTCGCGCCGATGCGCAGGATCGCGCGGCGCGACCGCTCGTTCAGCGCGTCGGTCTTCAGCTCGACGCGATTCATGCGCAAGGTTTCGAAAGCGTGGGTCAAGAGCTGGAGTTTCGTTTCCGTGTTGACCGCCGTCCGCTGCCAGGACCTGCCGATCCACGTCCAGCCGATTTCAAGCCGCCTGTTGGCCGAATCGATGTTGCCGTAGCGCGTGCATCCGGCGACGGCGTCATCGGCGAGCGCGACGATCGCAAACGGCAACGACCGGCCTTCGTCGCGTTCGCGCAAGGCGTCATCCACGTACGCGCGCAACTGCTCGCGCGTCGTGATCTGCTGTGGCGTCCAGCGCCAGAGATCCTCGTCCAGGCCGATTTCGCACAAGGCATCGAAATGATCCGGCGACAGGGGTTCAAGCCGGACGTGATGTCCGGCGAGCACGACAGGTTCAAGCATGGGGAGTCTCCGCGACAGGTTTCGGATTATTCCTGTTTTTCGCATCACGCGACAATTGCCGGCATGTCGTCCTCGAACCCGCGGCAGGAATCGCCACCGGTCCCTCGAACGCATGGAAGATGCCGTCGTTCGCATCGTGCGCGCTCCCGGCCCCGGCTGATGCGGTTCCAGCCACCATTCGCCCCTCGCCGTCCGCCTTGAAGATCGCGGTCATGTTCGCGTCCCCGCGGGGCGAAAGCACGTGGTTCGCTGCAGTACGGGTTTCATTTCAGAACGCACGCGGCATCCCCTCGGTGAATCAGGGAATGGGTCGCGCGCGAACGCAGCCGGTAAATTAAGTCGAAACCGTCTCGCAGGACAAACGCCGATGAAAACGCGCATCGACTCGGAAACGCAGCGCCGCCAGAACATGAACCTGGACAAGGCCGGCAACAACCTGGAAACGTTCAAGGCACGCGTGCAGAAGCGCTGGAAGCAGCTCGGCGACACGCAACTGGAACGCATTTCCGGACGACGCGACAGGCTGGCGGAGGAACTGGAGCGCACCTACGGCCTGTCCAGGACGGATGCCGAAGCGGAGATCGACGAATTCGAGAACGGCGATGAAAGCTCGGGGCGCGGTCCCACGGAGCGCGCGCGCGAATTTGGCACGGGCAACGACCAGGGCGGCGCGCCCCGGCAAGACGGCAACAATGGCAGGCACAACGTTCACTGAACGCCGCGGAGGACGACATGCAACACGACATACGCCGCCAGGTGATGCACGACAACTGGACATACCTGAAGGATCCCGTGCAACGGCGCTGGGATCTGCTGGACGACGGCAGCATCGAGCAGATCGACGGCGACGATGAACGCCTGCTCGATCGCATCCAGGTCGCCTACGGCATTCATCGCGACATGGCCGAAGCGCAGCTCGAGGAATTCATGGACGACCATGACGAGTACTTTGAAATGGTCCGCGACCGCGCGCCGGCAACGCCGATTGCTCCGCGACCGCACATCTGACGGCTCATCCATTTTCCCGAAGCACAGCGAGGTTGACATGAGACACGAAACACAAGGCCGCGAACGTCCGCGTCAGAACTGGGACAAGGTCCAGGCGAACTGGAACCAGTTCAAGGGCAATGTCCAGAAACAATGGGGCAAGCTCACGAACGATCAGCTTGACCAGATCGAAGGCGACCGCAACCGTCTCGTCGGCAAGGTCCAGGAAGTCTATGACCTCAGCAAGGAAGATGCCGAAGACCAGGTGGACCGCTTCATGGACGCGAACGAGTCCTACCTCAACCGTACGCGCGATCCGAACATGCATTGATCCGCGCCGTCATGGTCCCGGCGCGAACGCGGGTTCGCGCCGGCCTTTCCGCATTCATCCAGGATTTCCTTCATGAAACAGAACGGCACACGACAGGGCAGGCTGCTGGACAATCGCGAGCGCCTGCGCACTTACTGGCCGGAACTGCGCGGTCGGGTGCAGGAGCGCTGGAGCCGGCTCAGTGACGAATGGCTGGACGAAGTCGACGGCCGATACGACCAGCTCGCAAGCAGGTTGCGCGACGCGTATGGCGTGAGCGACCAGGAAGCGAATCGCCAGGTCGACGATTTCGTGGCAACGCACTGGGGCGCGCTTGGCGCCGGCAACCTTACTCCGGAGAGCACCGTTTCAGTAAGCGACAGCGCCGGCGCGCGCGGCGACACCGTCACGAACACGCCCGCCTCCGCCGCAACTGGCGCCCGTGGCGGCGGTGACACGACGGGCGCGCACCCGCCCGGCGAGACGCGCGTTCGCAAGCACGATGCCCGCAAGTCGAGCGTGGGCCCGGGCACCATCGAACCTGGCGGCCGCGACATCTAGGTCATGAAGCGCCCGAAGGCGGCGTCGTCCCCCGCTGCCACGGCCACCGTCCGCTGATCTCGAACTCCAGGGTAAAGCTCAGGAAAGTGCGGATAAGCACCACGACGGTCAGCACACCGACGCTGTAAAAGGTGAGATCGACGGCGACGGTGTGAATGATGTCCGCACCGACGAGGAACTCGAGTCCGAGCAGAATGCCGCGGCTCAACTCCAGCCGGTAAACACGGAATATTTCCTGCCAGCCACGCCTGCGAAGCGCGTCAACAAGCGCGCTGGCGGTGGCAGCGAACGCCATGATCACGATAATCGCAACGCCGGCGATTTCGAGCGCGGCCGCCGACCACTCCGCGACCAGCTTCACCGCGGGCCCCACGATTATTCACCCTTCTCGCGTATCACGTAGTGAATGCTTTGCATGACGATGCGGCCGTCACGGATCACGAACGTGTCGGCGCCATCGTGGATGGTCGATTCGCGGGATTCGCCGCGCCAAAGCAGGAAAGCGTACTCATCACGCACGCACTTGCGGAGGTATTCGAATCGGCCGCCGGGCAACTGATGCCGAAGCTTTGCTGCGGACGTGCGAAGCGCGTCATGGCCGATCATCGGTCCGTCTTCGGACAGCAGCAGGACGTCGTCTGCGTAGTTTCGCTCGAGATCCTCTTCCAGCCTGCCGCCCTCGCGCAGGCGCAGATGGTCTTCGAAAACGTCGCGCGTGGATCGTGTCAATGCAAACTCCCGGCATGTGGGACGTGCCGGCGAGTTCAGCCCTGCTTGCGCAACCAGCGCAAGGCGCCTTCCCCGGCAACGCGGCCACTCGCAAAACAGGCCGTCAGCAGGTAGCCGCCCGTCGGCGCTTCCCAGTCGAGCATTTCACCCGCGGCAAACACACCCGGTAATCGCTTTAACATCAGCTTGTCGTCCAGCGCTTCGAACGCAACACCACCCGCGCTGCTGATGGCTTCATCGATCGGACGGCTTCGCGCGAGCACAAGCGGCAGCGCCTTGATGTGCGCGGCAAGGCGATGGACATTGTCGATGTCCGGCATGGCGCCTTCGCGCAGCAAGCCGGCCTTCACGCCGTGAATTCCCGCCTGCCTGCGCAGATGCTCGGACGCGGATTTTCGTCCGCGCGGTTTCGAAAGCGCCTCGACAAGCTGTTCTTCGCTCCGGTCCGGCGCGAGATCGAGATGGATTGTTGCCGAACCGCTGGAAAGGATTTCATCGCGCAGCAGCGCCGACAGCGCGTAAACAACACCGCCTTCGATTCCCGTTGCCGTGACGATGAACTCGCCGCGGCGGCTTGCACGTTCGCCGTTCGACGTTGCAATCGTCGCGACAACGGGTTTCACCGGCGTGCCGGCGAAGCGCATGCGGAAGTGCTCGCTCCAGTTCACGTCAAAACCGCAATTCGCCGGCAGCAACGGCTTCACGCTGACGCCACGTTCGGCAAGCCGCGCTTGCCAGTTGCCGTCGGAGCCCAGCCGCGGCCAGCTTCCACCGCCCAGGGCGAGCACGACAACATCGGGCACGACCTGTTTCGTTCCATTGCCTGTCTCGAAGCGCAGCGCGCCGGTTTCATCCCAGCCCGTCCAGCGGTGCCGCGCATGAACCGTGACACCCGCCGCGCGCAGCCGGTGCAGCCAGGCGCGCAACAGGGGTGCCGCCTTCATGGCTTTAGGAAACACGCGCCCCGAACTGCCGACGAAGGTTTCGATGCCGAGAGCGTGAATCCATTCGCGCAGCTCGTTCGGACCGAACGCCTCCAGGAGCGCGCGCAACTGCGGCTCGCGTTCACCGTAGCGCGCGACGAAGGCGTCGAAGGGTTCGGAATGGGTGATGTTCATGCCGCCGATGCCGGCAAGCAGGAACTTGCGCGCCGGCGACGGCATGGCGTCGTAGACGTCCACCTTGATGCCGGCATTCGCCAGGACTTCCGCCGCCATGAGGCCGGCGGGACCGCCGCCGATGACGGCAGCCGTTGACGACGATGCCGGCATGGTTCGGGGTCAGCGACCGGAAGGGCCGAGCAGCCGTGCCGGCAACAGCAGAATGGCTCTTGCCAGGGCAAGAATGCCTTCCATGACGATGCCGACGACGCGGAAAGGAATCGACAGCAGCCACAGGAACGGCCACAGGATCAGCACGAGCACGGCAAGCGGCCAGCACAGCACAAGCAGGATCGCCCAGAGCACCAGCGTCAGCAGCGTCTTCATTTCAGAAACTGCGGCCGTCCACCGGCATGCGTTCGAAATCGCCGAGTTCGATGTTTTCCAGGCAGCGGGCGTTGACCGCGACGGTTTCATTGCCCTGGGGATCCTTTCCGAAACCGAACGGCGCGCAGCCGCAATCCGGGCAGAATTGATGCCGGATGACGTGCTTGTTGAAGGTGTAGGTCGAAAGCTCGCTTTCCGGCGTCTGCAGGTTCAAGGCCGTCCGCGGCAGGAACCACAGCAGGTAGCCCTTGCGCTGGCAATGCGAACAATTGCATTCGGCGAGTTTTTCGATCTCGCCTTCGGCCTCGAAACGCACCTTCCCGCAATGACAGCTGCCTTGGTATTTCATGACGTCTCCTCGCTCCGTAACACGTGCCGGGTTCGCGCGATGATACGAAAAAACCGCGTGCGGCGCGCTCCCCGCGGCGCCGTTTCGACACGGTGCGGAAGATGTGCCTATACTCGGGGCCGCCTGAAACACAAGGTTTCATGGCGTTGGATGAAACCGCCGGTTTCATTGCTTTCGTTTCTCATCTGCTTTACCGGGGATTTTCGAATAATGACGCGATAAACAAGGGGAGGTTCACGCATGCTCGTCGAATACGGCTTGTGGATTACGCTGGGGTGCGCGGTGCTCGCGCTGCTATACGGGGTCTGGTCGGTGCGCTGGGTGCTGGCGAAGCCGGCCGGCAATGCACGGATGCAGGAGATCGCCGGCGCGGTGCAGGAAGGCGCGCGCGCCTACCTGAACCGGCAGTACACCGCCATCGGCATTGTCGGCATCGTGCTGCTCGTGGCGCTGGGTTTCGTGCTGGACTGGGCGACCGCCATCGGTTTCGCCATCGGCGCGGTGTTCTCGGGTGCGGCGGGCTACATCGGCATGAACATCTCCGTGCGCGCCAACGTGCGTACCGCCGAGGCCGCGAACGACGGGCTCAACGCCGCCATGCAGGTCGCATTCCGCGGCGGCGCGATCACCGGCATGCTGGTGGTCGGACTCGGGTTGCTGGGCGTGGCGGGCTATTACATGCTCGCCGCGCACCTGTTCGGTGACGACCGCGCGCTGCATGCGCTGGTCGGCCTCGCCTTCGGCGGCTCGCTGATCTCCATCTTCGCCCGCCTCGGCGGCGGCATCTTCACCAAGGGCGCGGACGTCGGCGCGGACCTGGTCGGCAAGGTCGAGGCCGGCATTCCCGAGGACGACCCGCGCAATCCGGCCGTGATTGCCGACAACGTCGGCGACAATGTCGGCGACTGCGCCGGCATGGCCGCGGATCTCTTCGAAACCTACGCGGTGACGCTGGTCGCCACCATGCTGCTCGGCGGCCTGATGCTCAACGAGGCCGGCCCGAACGCCGTGCTGTATCCCATGCTGCTCGGCGGCGCGAGCATTGTCGCTTCCATCATCGGCACCTTCTTCGTGAAGGCGAAGGACGGCGGCAAGATCATGGGCGCGCTTTATAAAGGAGTTATCGCCTCGGGCGTACTCGCGGCGATCGCCTTCTACCCCATCACCACCGCGCTCATGGGCGACAACGCCATGAACATTTACGGCGCGGCGCTGATCGGTCTCGCGCTGACCGGCGTGATCGTGTGGATCACCGAGTACTACACCGGCACGGAATTCTCGCCGGTGCAGCACGTGGCGGCGGCGTCCGAGACGGGGCATGCGACCAACATCATCGCGGGACTTGGCGTGTCGATGAAATCCACCGCGCTGCCGGTGCTGGCGGTGTGCGGGGCGATCTGGGGCTCGTACGAACTCGCTGGCCTGTACGGCATCGCCATTGCCGCGACCGCCATGCTCTCCATGACCGGCATGGTCGTGGCGCTGGATGCCTTCGGCCCGATCACCGACAACGCCGGCGGCATTGCCGAAATGGCGAATCTCGACGAGAAGATCCGCGGCATCACCGATCCGCTGGATGCCGTCGGCAACACCACGAAAGCCGTGACCAAGGGCTACGCCATCGGTTCGGCCGGCCTCGCGGCACTGGTGCTGTTCGCGGACTACACCCACAACCTCGAAGCGCTCGGCAAGGTGGTCGAGTTCAAGCTGTCCGATCCGGCCGTGATCATCGGCCTGTTCATCGGCGGTCTCGTGCCGTACCTGTTCGGCGCCATGGCGATGGAGGCGGTCGGCCGCGCGGCAGGTTCGGTGGTGAACGAGGTGCGCCGCCAGTTCCGCGAGATCAAGGGCATCATGGAAGGCACCACGCGGCCGGATTACTCGCGCGCCGTGGACATGCTGACCAAGGCCGCGATCAAGGAAATGATCGTGCCCTCGCTGCTGCCGATTCTCGTGCCCGTCGTGCTGGTGTTCGCGTTGAACTGGCTGATGGGCGACGGCGCCGGTACGCGCGCGCTGGGCGGCATGCTGATCGGCACCATCGTCACCGGCCTGTTCGTCGCGATTTCCATGACCACCGGCGGCGGCGCCTGGGACAACGCCAAGAAGTACATCGAGGACGGCAACCACGGCGGCAAGGGCTCGGAGGCGCACAAGGCCGCCGTGACCGGCGACACCGTGGGCGACCCGTACAAGGACACGGCGGGCCCGGCGATCAACCCGCTGATCAAGATCATCAACATCGTGGCGCTGCTGCTGGTGCCGCTGCTGTAGCGCATGATGGCAGGCGAACTCCGCCCTGCAGCGAAAGGCCCGCATCCGCGGGCCTTTTGCTTTATAATCCGCGCCCTTCAAAATCCCCCGAAATCCCACCAGAACCCCGGAGAAAACGCCAAAATGAGCCTGCAAGACGTCGCGAGCGGCCGCGAACTGCCCGACGACATCAACGTCGTCATCGAAATCCCCATGAACAGCGAGCCCGTCAAGTACGAGGTGGACAAGGATACCGGCGCGCTGTTCGTCGACCGCGTGCTGACGACGCCGATGCATTACCCGTGCAACTACGGCTACATCCCGCACACCCTGTGTGGCGACGGCGACCCGCTCGACGTGCTGGTCGTGATGCCGGTGCCCGTGCAGCCGGGTTCCGTGATCCGCTGCCGCCCGCTCGGCATGCTCATGATGACCGACGAGGCCGGCGAGGACACCAAGCTGATCGCGGTTCCGCACGACAAGGTTTTCCCGGCGTACAGGAACCTGAAGACGGTCGAGGATTTCAATCCGCTGACGCTGGACCGCATCAGCCACTTCTTCGAGCACTACAAGGATCTCGAAAAGGGCAAGTGGGTGAAGATCGACGGCTGGAAAGGCGTCGAGGCCGCGCGCGAGGAAATCCTCGAATCGCGCAGGCGCTACGAGACCGCGCCGGACAAGCCGGCCTTCTGAAACAAGGCGGTTTTTTTTCAGGAACCGGGCTTTCGCCCGGTTTCTTTTTTCCGGAATGCGGTCCTAGACTGATTCATCATCGGCCATTCCGGAGTTCGCATGGACCGCAAGCTCGTCATTCTCCCCGCCATTTTCCTCCTCGCCGGACTCTCCGCCTGCCGCCTGGGCGACAGCGGTGACGGCGGCAACACCGCGCTCGAAGCGGCCGCGCAGGCGCGCATCGCCTATGGCAAGAGCGGCAACCCGGCGCTGAAAACCGTCGCCAGCTGCGATGCGCTCGAACAGGAGCTGAAGGCGCTTGCCGCCGCGGAAATCGAAACCTTTTTCGAATCGGTGACTTCGCCACGGCCGTTGCCGGCCGCGGCACCCGGGAACGCGGAGACCGGCGGCGACAGCGCGGACGATGCGAGCGACTACACCAACAACCAGGTCGCGGGCGTCGACGAAGCGGACTTCGTGAAAACCGACGGCGAACGCCTTTTCGTGCTGGAAGGCGGCGCGCTGCACCGTTTCGACATTCCCGCTGCCGGCCAGATCGTTCCGGCCGGCAGCATCGGCATCGACGGCGTTCCTGCCGCAATGCTGCTGGCCGGCGACCGCGTCCTCGTGATCTCGGGTTTCTGGAATGCCGGCATCGGCGGCGACGTGCCCATGGCGGACATGCCTTTCCTGCTCGCCGAACGCACGAAGGCGACGCTCATCGAATGGCCGGACGGCGCGCCGGCGCATGTCGTGCAGGAGCGCTACTTCGACGGCACCTATCTCACCGGACGCGAAATCGATTCGGCCGCGCACATCGTCCTGCACGGAAGGTTGCCGAATCCCGTGCGCGACAATCTCTGGCAATACCGGGGCGAGCAGGAAGACCCTGAAGCGGCGAAGGCAGCCGCGCTCGAGGACCTGGACGCGCTGACGCTTGCGGAGTTGCTGCCGCGCAGCTACGTCAACAATGGAGCGGAGCTCGAACCGCTGCCGTACACCGCGAACGACTGCGCGCAGTTCGAAATTCCCGCGGACAGCAACGGCAGCGGCGTGACGTCGATGGTCAGCGTCGACTTGAACGACGCCGCGCTGTTCACCACGCATCACATCGTTTCCAATCATCCGACCGTTTACGTTTCCGCCGAACACCTTTTTCTCGCCGAAAGCGCGCAGGACTGGTGGTGGTTCTCCTGGAATGACGACGAAGGCGAACGGCTGAACCTGCACGCCTTCGACATTGCGAACGGCGGCATGGAATACGTCGGCAGCGGCCGCGTGGAAGGCGTTCCCGTCAATCAGTTCGCGCTTGACGAACACGACGGTGTCCTGCGCGTCGCGACCTGGACCGGCGGCAATCGCTGGTGGTGGACGGACGCCGCGATCGAATCGCGGCTGTACACGCTGCGCATCGATGCAAACGCGCTGATGCCGCTCGGCGAACTCAAGGGCATCGCCCCTGGCGAACAACTGTTTGCCGCGCGCTTCGCCGGCGACGTCGCGTATCTCGTCACCTTCGAGCAGATCGATCCGCTGTTCACCGTTGACCTTGCCGATCCCGCGAAGCCGGCGATTCTCGGCGAACTCGAAGTGCCGGGCTTTTCCACCTACCTGCATCCGCTGGACAACGGCCGCCTGCTCGCGGTTGGCGTCGGCGGCGATGAAACCGGCGCAAGCTGGAACACCGTCGTCTCGCTGTTCGACGTCAGCGATCTCACGGCGCCCGCCCTGCTCGCGCGCCACGACTTCGCGCGCGACAACGACGGCTGGAACTGGTCGGAGGCGTTCTACGAGCACAAGGCGTTCCAGTTTCACGCAACGCGCGGATTGCTCGCACTGCCGCTCGGCGCGAGCCGCGTGTCGAACGACATCTGGGAATGGTCAAGCACGCTGGAACTGGTCAAGGTGGAAGGAGACGCGCTCTACGCCTACGGCAGCGTCGATCATTCCGCTTACTTCGATTCCGACGACGGCAGTTATTACTACTCGCCCGAAATTCGCCGCAGTTTCTTCATCGGCGATTTCATCTACGCGATCAGCGCCAGGGCCGTCACCGTGCATCCGGCGGACAATCCGGCGATCATCGTCGCGGACGC
>DASVCH010000096.1:0-10963 GCA_036381715.1 Gammaproteobacteria bacterium
CGGTAACGGTCCTGTCGGAGATGAAGAAGATTTCGTTGTCGTTCGAGCCGTAGACGCCGTCGACATTATTGAAACCGGGCTGGCCGGCGACTTTCGTCAGCAACGGCGTGTCGTCGGGATCGAGGCCGGCGATTTCGTAGAGCTGCCATTTCGCGTCGGCGGGAGCGAGCGGTTCATGCTGCGCCGGAACAGTGCCGAACGTCATGCTGAACAGGACCCGGTCCGCGTCCCAGTGCACGATGGGCCGGCGCACGACGTAGCCGTTCACCAGCAGGCCGCGGTCATCGAGTGTGAACGCGCCGTTCTCGTTGCAGATGGCGTTGCCGCCGGCGTCGCAGCCGTTTTTCAGCGCTTCGTCGAGCAGGTCGCGCAGCGTGCCGTCGGATTGCAGGAAGAACAGCGAGCCGCCGCGCGGCGCGCTCTGCATTGAAGGCAGGCTGTTGCCGAAGGTGGCCGTATGCGTGCCGATGTCGCTGGTGCCGCGCGGGTTCGGCGTCTGCGCGACAAAGACCAGGCCTTTGCTCTGACTGCCGGGAAGCGCGGGATCGCCGCCCGGGTTTCCATCGCCCGGTGGATCGCCGGGCGGATTGTTGCCGCCCGGATTTTCGCCGGAACCGGAATCGCCGCCGCAGCCGGCGGCCGCCAGGGAAAGGTATGCGACAAGGAGCAAACGGAAGAGGGGAGTGTTCTTTTTCATGCGGCCTCCGTGCCCGGCTTCGAAAACGATATCGAATGGTAGCAGGTGAAATGGCTGCCAGGCGTTCGGAGATCATGCGCCGTCGGAATGGTGACCGGATCACACGGACGGCAATCAGGAGAAGAAAAGTGCGAGTTCCCTGTCGCTTGCGGCTTCCTCGCCAACTCCCTTTTGCAGGTCCGCAAGAACATTGCCGTCGGCCATCGAAACGCACACGGGGCGGAAGGGACTGACCTTCGGGCGGGGCTCGCAGAAATATTTGAACGTCTGCCGATCGAAGTACCGCACGTGTGTCGGATCCGCCACGGCATTGACATGCGACACGTGCGGCACCATTGCGTGCAGCACGCCGCCGGGTTTCAGGACGCGGTGAATTTCGTTCATGAGTCCGACGAGATCGTGAACGTGTTCGAGAAAGTGCACGGCGAAGACGTAGTCGATCTCCTGGTCGCCGAAGGGAAGACCGTTCTCGACATCGGTAACGACGTTCACGCCAGGATGCGGCCACGCATCGACGCCGATGGCGCCGGCGACCTGCTTGTTGCCGCCGCAGCCGAGATCGACAATCCTCAGTGCCTGGTTTTCTCCGGTGCTGACGGTGTCCCAGACGGCATTCACGGCGCGCAGTCTCGCCAGCATGCGGCGCAGCCGGTCACGATCGGACGGGGAGGGAACGGCGCCGGTCACGTGTACGACGCCGCCCTTGACGTCGGCGTTGCAACTCAGCGCTTTCAGCCGCGGGTCCCGTTCGATGACGTCATCGACGATGTCCTGGATGGCGGCGTCGCGCGGGTCCACCGCGTCAGCGTTTGTGGTCCCAGGCGGCGTCCCCCGCGGATTCGAGCAATTCGGCCATTTCCCTGTATTCCTTCGACTGCACGCGATGCAGTACGTCAAGAACGCGGGAGGGCGCCTTTTCCTTTTCCGCGGCGTGAATCACTTCGCTCTTGCTCGCGGGGAAGTCGACGTCGCGCAGGTACTTGTCTTCAAGCTCGACCGGGTTCGCCTGCGGCTGTTTCATTTTCCGCGGCGGCGCAAGTCCGCTCACGTCTTCGCCGGTCAGTTCCTTCCACATCTCCCGGTAATCGGTCATGAACTTCACGCGATGTTCCTTGAGGTGACGAACGTCCTCGATCAATTGCGGAACTTCCCGCTTCGAAAAATCCGCGTCCTTCTCCGCGGGCCCTTCAAGGTAACGCAACACGTCATGCCAGTTTTTCGCCCAGCCTGCCGTGTTGTCCATGAGTTCCTTCAGGTCGGATGCGTCGTATTCCCGCTCGCGCGTCTGTCTTGCCATGTCGGTCTCCGCTTGATCGCCTGTTGCATCCCGGCGACGCAACGATAAGTCATGACATCATTCCGCAGGCTCGTCGAAAATCAGGCTTTCTGCCCGTGTGGATTCACTCATGGGGCAGGCCGGCTCGGGCAGTGCGGTCACGACCGGCAACTCGCGGATCTTGCCGGCGCTGTCCGGATTTCCGGCGGAGAGAAACTCGCGTTCGGTTCTGCCGCCTCGTGGCGTTCCGACCTGCATGACGGATTTCCATTGTTGCCTTTCCAGGGAGAAGCTGGCGGCTGCGGCGTTCAAAACCAAGTTGCGGGCGCGGCGAGTTGGCGGCATATGCGGACCCTGCGCCATAATGACGTCGTTTGCGGTCGAACGGAGCGGGCGATGGGAAAGATCGGAACACGCGTGAAGTCCTACCTTTCCCGGCCGGAGGTGGGCGCCGGACTGCTGTTCACGGCGCTCGCCGCGACGGTGCTGAAACTCTGGCTGACGGAAATCATCGAGCGCGGGGCGGGCGGATTCCTCGGTCTGTTCAGCGGTCCGTACGGCCTGTTTCTCGCCTGGACCGCGGTCTCGTTCGCGGTCGGCGCCTGGTTTGCGTTCCTGCTGCTGCGGCGCCGGCTGACGCGTCGCGCGCTGCGGCGTGTACTGCTTGTCACTGCGGTGCACGCGGTCGGCGCGATCCGCTTCTACGATCTCGGCATGATGCTGTTGTCCGTCCTGCCGCTGTTCGCGCTCGCGCCGCGGCTGCTGCTGTCCGCCGAGCGCGACTGAACGAACTCCCGTCGAGGAGGCCGCCTGAGTCCTTGACCGTCGGGTGTCCTGTCCATGTTTGCTGCCTGCCGTGAATGCTAGCGTCGAGCCGATGGCGATGCCGTTAGGGGAGACGCAGGCGAATGAATCACAACTCGTACTGGATGGAATCGGCTGCGGCAACGCCGCGCCCGCCGCTGCAGGGCGATGCGCAGGTCGACGTGCTTGTCATCGGCGCCGGCATCGTCGGGCTGACGGCGGCGTTCGAGCTTGCCCGCGCCGGCAGAAAGGTGGCGGTCATCGACATGCACGGCATCGGGCACGGCACGACCGGCCATACCACCGGCAAGCTGACCCTGGGCCACGGACTGGTCTATCGCCGGCTGCTGGAGAAACATGACAGGCGCACGGCGGAGGTCTATGCGCAGGCAAACCGCGTCGCACTGGAATGGATAACGAAGCTGGTCGAGAAGGAACGCATCGATTGCGACTTCGAACGCAAGCCGAATTATGTCTATTGCGAGACGAACGAGCAGCTGGACGCGATGCTGGAGGAGGTCGAGGCGGCGAAGGAGGCCGGCGTCAAGGCGAAGCTCGTGCGCGACCTGCCGCTGCCGTTTCCCGCGCCCGGCGGCGTGATGATCGAACGCCAGGCGCAGTTTCATGCGCGGAAGTACCTGCTGCATCTCGCGTCAGCCGTCGAGGCGGCAGGCGGTTCGATTCACGAAGGCACGCGCGCGACGGCCATCGACACCTCGTCCGGCTGCAAGGTGGAGACCGATGGCGGCACCGTTGCCGCCGAGCATGTCGTCATGGCGACGCATTATCCTTTCACGGACCGCGGTTTTTTCTTCGCCCGCGTGAGACCCTCGCGCAGCTATGTCGTCGCCGGGCCGGTCGACCCTGCGCGCGCGCCCGACGGCATGTTCATCAGCAGCGGTTCGCCGACGCGGTCGATCCGCACTATCCCCGACGGCGAGCGGCTGTTGCTCGCCGTGGCGGGGAACAGCCATCCGGTGGGCGAGGACTACGACACCGAGGACAATTACCGCGACCTGGCGGAATGGACGCAAAGGCATTTCGGCGTCGAGGAAATCACGCACCGCTGGTCCGCGCAGGACGGCATCACGGTTGACGGGATTCCGTACGCCGGCACCGCCTGGCGGTCGAACGACGCGGTTTACACCGCCACCGGTTTCGCGAAATGGGGCCTGACCAACGGCACCGCGAGCGCGTTGCTGATTTCCCGCGCGATCCAGGGTTTCAAGGGCGAGTACGCATGGCTGTACGATCCGCATCGCATGACGCTGGAATCGTCCGCGCGCAGCTTCACGAAGGACAACGCGAAGGTCGGTTATCACTTCATCCACGACCGCTTCCGTCACCCGCAGGAAGGCGATCCGGATGCGCTCGCCGCGGGCGAGGCCTGCGTTGCCGGACATGGCAACCGGCAGGTGGCCGCCTACAGGGATGAGTCGGGAAAGTTGCACAAGCGCTCCGCGCGCTGCACGCACCTCGGTTGTACCGTGACGTGGAACGGCGCGGAGAAAACCTGGGATTGTCCCTGTCACGGTTCGCGCTTCAGCTTCGATGGCGCCGCGCTGGAAGGGCCGGCGACGAAGGACCTGCCGGCGGCGGAGTAGAAGAAACCGTGAAGGCGCAGGGCAAGGGACGGCATCCAAAGGATCATCCTGGCCGTCCGTACCCGACTGTCATCGTCAAAAACGAACGGCCCGCTTCAGAAATTCCAGTTCACCATGACGTAGCCGCCGTCAGGCGTCAGCAGCGGCGTAACGCTCAGCGTGTCTTCATCCGATCCGCTTTCGGCAACCGTGCCGGTCGCGAGCCAGGCGAGCGACCAGCCGAGCACGGCCTGCGAAAGATAATGCCGGTCGTCGTTGATGCGTGACCAGGCAGGCAGAACGGACAAGGCATACAGGCCGTAGCGCCAGGCCCTGTTTTCCGTCATCCGCGCAGCGGTCAGGATGGGGACCGCGCCATAGAACGAATGCCCGCTTGCGCCATTGTCGTCCTTCCACGGATTCCAGGTAGACGGTCCATCCTCGGGCCGGGAGCTGCCGAGCAGGTAACAGAACGCCAGTTGTTGCGGGCCGCCGAGAATGTTCGCTCGCAAGGAACGTTCGGCCCAGGTCGCCATCGCGTTGTCACGCTCGGGATAGCCCGAGTAATCCGTTCCGGCCATCACCAGGACGTACGCGGGTATCGACAAGCGGGGCTGTGCGGCATCGCCAAACTCCCGGAATACGCGGGAGATGTCATTTGAAATGCCGCTGCGAACGTCGTCCTTCCAGGTTTCGCTGACCCAGCGGTCCGCGTTCGAGGTGGCGAGCGCGCCGCTCACCACCAGCGGCGGAATCATGGAAAACAGGCTCCGCGCGTCGTAATGCCGCCTGTGATCGCCGGCGGAATGCGCGACCAGCCGCTCGATCGGGGTATGACGCGGCTCCTTTGAAACCCCCGCGGACGGACTCGCGCAACCGCCGGTTAGCGCCAACGACAGCAGGCCGGTGAAAACGTGAAAGGAATGAACGCGTTTCATGTGCTTATGTCGGTGATTGAACATTTTCTTCGAGCATACCGTCAGGCGAATGCCGGGAGGAGGCGTTTTCCCTCGCTGAAAGAAAAAACGTGCGCCTCCCGCGAAGCACAACAAGGATTCGCGGCAATGCAATGCAAAACCCCGATGCATGCGCGGTTCCGGAATTGTTATTCAGGAAGTTCGTTCAAAGGAGAACTGTGTGCCCCCAGACCGCTTGCCCGCGCAACTCGACGGCAACCAGTTCTGGGTCGGCTACGCGCGCGCAATGGCGGGCGCGCTGATCTTCGGGTTTCCCTTGCTCATGACAATGGAAATGTGGTGGCTCGGCATGTACCTCGACCGCCTGCGTCTTGCCTTGTTCATTGTCGTGCTGCTGCCGATCCTCGTCGGCCTGTCGCGCTATTCCGGTTTTCGCGAAACGTCGGGCTGGTATGACGACGTCATCGACGGCCTGGTCGCCTTCAGCGCGGGCGCGCTGACCTCGACGCTGTTCCTGGTCCTGTTCGCCGTGCTGGATCCGGCGATGTCCTGGAACGAGATCATCGGCAAGATCGCCGTGCTGACGTTCCCCGCGAGCATCGGCGCGATCGTCGCCGGCAAGCAGCTTGGCGAAAAGGAAAACGAGGAGCAGAAGCGCCGGGCGCGCTACGGCGGCGAGCTGTTCATCATGATGACGGGCGCGCTGTTCATTGCGTTCAATGTCGCGCCCACGGAGGAAATCGTCGTCATTGCCTGGAAGATGGGCGGCTGGCACGCAATCGCGCTGGTGTTCACGTCGCTGCTCATCATGCACGCCTGCGTCTATGCGCTGAATTTCCGCGGCCGCCACGTACGTCCCGAGAACGTGACCGTCTGGCGCGTCGCCTTGCACTTCACCGTGGTGGGCTACGTCATCGCGTTGCTGGTGAGTGCGTACGTCCTGTGGACGTTCGGCCGATTCGACGACATGGCGGTGGAACGCATCGTGAAAATGAACACGGTACTCGCGTTTCCGGCGTCGTTCGGCGCCGCGCTCGCACGGCTGGTGGTTTGAACATGCCCGGCCGGAACCATCACGCCGAACACCACAAGTACGCCGCCGACCGGCGGCCGCCGCTCTGGGAGCGCGTCGTCGCCGCGCTCAGCGTGCTGATGGTTGCCGGCCTGCTCGCCTATCTTTTCCACCAGGTAATCGCCGGGGACGGACTGCCGCCGGATATCGTCGTGGAAATCGTCGAGATCCGGGACAGCGGCGAGGACTGGCTCGTCGTTTTCGAAGCCCGCAACCGTGGCGGCGAAACGGCATCCGGCGTGTCCATCAGCGGAGAACTGTCGCGCTTCGGCATCGTCGTCGAATCGTCGCAAGTCACGCTCGACTACGTTCCGGCCAGGTCGTCGCGCCGGGGCGGTCTGTTCTTCCGGCGGAATCCCGAAGAGGCCAGCCTGGCGGTTTTTGCTTCCGGCTACGCCGAGCCCTGAGCCCCGACGCGGCCGGCAGTTCGGGCGCTGGAACTCGCCGGATTTCTCGGTGTCTCAATCAGGAAATCCCTCATTCTTTCGCGCTGCAATACCTATTTACTTGGGGTTTTTGCCTGAGTTTGGGTATTCTCCGGAACTTTCGTTGATCTGCAGAGGAATTCCAGTAATGAAATCACCCTTTCTGCTGGCGGTGAGCGCGGCGCTGGTCCTTTCGGTGACCGCCTGCGCCGACAAGGAAACCGTGGCGACCGCCGAGGACGGCGCGCAGGACGGCTCCGCTACCATGGCCGCCATGAATGCCAACCCCTTCTTCACGGAAAGCGCGCTGCCGTATCACGCGCCGGCCTTCGACCGGATAGAGAACGAGCATTTCATGCCCGCCTTCGAGAAGGGCATGACCGAACACCTCGCCGAGATCGAGGCGATCGCGAACAATCCCGAAGCGCCGACCTTCGAGAACACCATGATCGCGATGGAGCGTTCCGGCCAGCTGCTCGATCGCGTGTCGCGCGTCTTCTTCGGCCTTTCCTCCGCGCACACCAACGACGCGATGGACGCCATTCGCGCCGAAATCGCGCCGAAGCTGTCCGCGCACTCGGACGCGATCATGCTGAACGGCAAGCTGTTCGCGCGCGTGCAGGCGCTGTACGACGAGCGCAATTCGCTGGATCTCGACGCGGAATCCGTGCGCCTGATCGAGGAGACGTACGAGAACTTCGTTCGCGCCGGCGCGCTGCTGTCCGACGAACAAAAGGCGCGCGTGCAGGAAATCAACGGCGAGATCGCGAGCCTGCAGACGCAGTTCAGCCAGAACGTGCTGGACGAGGTGAATGCGTCCGCAGTCGTTGTCGATTCGAAGGAAGCGCTGGCAGGCCTGTCCGGCGCGGAAATCGCGGCGGCAGCCGAAGCCGCAGAAGAGCGCGGGCTGGAAGGCAAGTACGTCATCGCGCTGCTGAACACCACCCAGCAGCCGGCGCTCGCGTCGCTGGAAAACCGCGAACTGCGCGAACGCATCATGAAAGCCTCGCTGGCGCGCGGCAGCCATGGCGGCGAGTTCGACAACCGCGAAGTGCTGGCGCGCATCGTCGCGCTGCGCGCCGAGCGCGCGCAGCTGATGGGCTATCCGCATCACGCCGCCTACCGGCTGGAAGACCAGACCGCACGTACGGCAGACGCCGTGAACGAGCGCCTTGCCCAGCTCGCGCCGCGCGCCGTGGCAAACGCAAAACGCGAAGCCGCCGCGCTGCAGGAAATGATCGACGCCGAAGGCGGCGATTTCGAGCTGGCGGCCTGGGACTGGGATTACTACACGGAGAAGCTTCGCGCGAAGCGTTACAGCTTCGACGCCTCGCAACTGAAGCCGTATTTCGAAATGCACAACGTGCTGGAGAACGGCGTGTTCTACGCCGCGAACCAGCTCTACGGCATCAGCTTCAGGAAGCGCGACGACATCCCGGTCTATCACCCGGACGTCATGGTGTACGAAGTCACCGACGCCGATGGCGAACCGCTCGCGCTGTTCTACGCCGACATGTATGCGCGTCCGTCGAAGCGCGGCGGCGCGTGGATGAACGCGTATGTCTCGCAGTCCGAACTGTTCGGCACGAAACCCGTCGTCGCGAACCACCTCAACATCCCGAAGCCCCCCGAGGGCGAGCCGACGCTGCTGACCTGGGATGAAGTCGAGACCATGTTCCACGAGTTCGGCCATGCGCTGCACGGCATGTTCTCCAGCGTGAAATACCCGTCGTTCTCCGGCACCTCCGTGCCACGCGACTTCGTCGAGTACCCCTCGCAGGTGAACGAGATGTGGGCGACCTGGCCGTCCGTGCTGGAAAACTACGCCGTGCATTACAAGACCGGCGAGCCGATGCCGAAGGCGCTGCTCGACAAGGTGCTGGCGACGCAGAAGTTCAACCAGGGCTACGCGACGACGGAATACCTTGCCGCGTCCTTGCTCGACCAGGCATATCACCAGCTCGCACCGGGCGAAACGCCGAGCGCGGACGAAATCCTCGATTTCGAGGCGAATGCGTTGGCGGAGGCGGGCATCGCGCTGGACGTCGTGCCGCCGCGTTACCGCAGCACGTACTTCTCGCACATCATCGGCGGCTACTCGGCCGGGTACTACGCGTACATCTGGTCCGAGGTGCTGGACGCCGATACCGTCGTCTGGTTCGAGAACCATGGCGGCCTCAAGCGGGAGAACGGCGATCACTTCCGCGAGACGCTGCTCTCGAAGGGCGGCAGCGTGGAAGCCATGCAGCTGTTCGAGAACTTCGCCGGCCGCGAGCCGAACATCGAGCCGCTGCTGGAACGCCGCGGCCTGACGGCGCCGGCGGAAGGCGCATCCGGCGAGAAGCTGTAACGATTGTTCGAAGCAGGACAGGAAAAAGGCCGCGCAAGCGGCCTTTTTCTTTGGCTGAGCCGGCATGGGAACAGGCGCCGCATGATGACGGCGCAGGGATTCAAACCCATGCCGGCCCGCCGGCATCGAAACCAGGGCGGAAGGAGGAAGATGATGAAAAGGTGGGCAACGGCCATCGCGGCAGCGCTGTTTCTTGTCACGGCGCCGGTTCACGGCGGTTCCGTCAATGAAAGTCCGGCGGATGCGCGCATCGTGACGGAAGACGTCGACCGCTTCTGGAAAGCCTGGGATGTGGCGGCAAGGGCGGAAGACGCGAATAGCCGCGCAAAAGCGTTCTTCAACGAATACTATCTGCCCGCAAGTCCCGGCTTGCGCGATTTCATCGATCGGCGAATTGGCAGCGTCTTCAAGCTTGTCGAGACGATTGACGGCATGCCCCGCTATTACGCCAGTCTTCGAGAATACACGCCGATCATTCGCGAAAGTGCAGAACCGGCTCGTGAGGCGTTTCGGAAGTTTGAGGCACTGTATCCTGGCGCTGTGTTTCCTGACGTATATGTCGTGATCGGCCGTGCATCGTCGGGCGGCACTACCGGACCATCCGGCCTGCTGATCGGTGCTGAAATGTTCGGCGGGTACCCGGACGCTCCGCTGGCGGAGCTTGACGAACGAGGCAGGCACGGGGATTGGCTGAAGGCAGTTCTTCGGCCGATGGACCAGTTGCCGCATATCATTGCGCACGAGCTGGTCCACTACCAGCAGGCGGATCTTCAAGACGCAGTCACGCTGCTTGAAATGGTCTATCGCGAGGGCAGTGCGGATTTCGTCGCGGAACTCATTTCAGGAAGGCACATCAATCACAAGGTTCACGACTGGGCCCTGCCGCGCGAACGCGAAATATGGCAGCGTTTCGCCCCTGTCATGGAAAGCCGGGAACTGCACGGATTCCTGTACAACCGGGATGTTCCGGAAGGCTGGCCCGCGGACACCGGCTATTTCATCGGTTACCGGATCGCTGAGGCGTATTACGATCAGGCGGAAGACAAGCGCCAGGCGCTGGCGGACATTCTGACGACGACGGATGTGAAGGCGCTGCTTGAGAAAAGCGGTTACGCGCAACGCTTCAAGTAGCGGCAATGACGGAAACGTTTGCGCAGGGCGGGCTTTGCTCGCCGCTATATGGTGGCGGGCAAAGGCATCATGGTTGTAGGGCAAGAGTTTTGTGATGCGTGCGAGATTTTGACGTGGAGATTTTCATTCAAGACAAGGCGCGAGTCATTTTCGGGCCGGGAGTTTACAGGTAGTAAATGACCGGGCCGAAAATGACGAAGCAACGCAGTATTGGATGAAAAGATCCCGTCAAAACATGCCGGTTCGAAGCTTGGCTTCGTCTGACATCATCGACTGATTCCACGGCGGATCGAACACCAGCTCGACTTTCGCCTCGCGGATGCGCGGAACCATTTCGACCTTGTCCTTCACGTCTGCGGCGATCACGCCGCCCATGCCGCAACCCGGCGCGGTCAGCGTCATGTCGATTTCCGCGATCTTCTCGCCGTTGCCGGCGTCGATGAGCTCGCAGCGATAGACGAGGCCAAGGTTGACGATGTCGATGGGGATTTCAGGGTCGAAGCAGGTCTTCATCTGTTCCCAGACGAGATTTTCCACGTCCTCGTCGGTGGCGTTTTCCGGCAGTTCGGGCCGTTCAAGCGGTTCCTTGCCGAGCGCGTCGGCGTCGTCACCGGCGATGCGCGCGAGCT
This sequence comes from Gammaproteobacteria bacterium, assembly GCA_036381715.1. Taxonomy (GTDB): domain Bacteria; phylum Pseudomonadota; class Gammaproteobacteria; order Natronospirales; family JAJUFS01; genus JAJUFS01. The sequence continues at coordinate 10,885 of DASVCH010000096.1, forward strand.
GTCCGCCAAGATAGATGGTGTAGGAGCCGCCCATGGACTGCGCGACCTGCACGGCCGTGCCTTCGGGAATGATGACGCG
>DASVCH010000097.1:0-4875 GCA_036381715.1 Gammaproteobacteria bacterium
ATGGTTCGCCGCGCTGACGCGGCGAAGAATCCGGGCAACCGCGGCCCGACATCGTACGGTTTCCCGGACGTTTTCGAATCGCTGCTCGACTAGGAAAAAGGCGAAAGGCGAAAGGCGAAAGGCGAAAGGCGAAAGGCGAAAGGCGAAAGGCGAAAGGCGAAAAAAAGCCGCGCGAAGCGTGGCTTTTTTTTACTTTCGACCTTCGACCTTAGACCTCTCCCTCGAGTTCCGCGAATGCCGGTCTTGTCAGGTTCTCGTGCCCGCCTTCCGTTACCCGCACATTGTCCTCGATGCGAATTCCGCCGTAGGGCCGGAATTCGTCCACGCGTTTCCAGTTCACGGTTTTCTCCGCGTCCGTACCGCGCAAGCCATCCAGCAGCGAGTCGATGAAATACAGTCCCGGCTCGACGGTGAAGACCTGGCCGATTTCGATCCTGCGCAACAGGCGCAGGAAAGGCTGGTCTTCCGGCTGCGGAATGGGCGTGCCTTTCGCGTCCGCGATCTTGCCGCCCACATCATGCACTTGCGCGCCAAGATAATGGCCGACGCCGTGCGGATAGAAGGCGCGCGTCACGCCGTTCGCGATCAACGCATCCGCATCGCCCGTTGCGATGCCGAACTCCACGAGAATGTCCGCGACATGCCGGTGCGCGAGCATCTGCAGATCGACGTATTCCATCCCCGGCTTCACCGCGTCGCAGAGGGCGCGCTGCGAGTGCTCCATGCGGTCGATCAGCTGCTGGAATTCGTCGGGCTTCGCGCTGTACGTCCGCGTGATGTCGGAGGCGTAGCCGTTGAACGTGCAGCCGGCGTCGATCAGGAAGGAACGGATTTCATCGGGCTTGCGCCGCGACTGGTGGCCGTGATGCAGCACGGCAGCGTGTTCGTTCAGCGCGACGATGTTGCCGTAGGGCAGATCCGCATCGATGTGATTTGTCGCTTCAAGGTAGGCGAGATGGATTTCGTACTCCGACGCGCCCGCGCGGAACGCGCCTTCGGCCGCCAGGTGTCCGCGCGCGCCGAGCCGGTTCGCTTCGCGCATGCATTCGACTTCGTATTCCGTCTTCCACGCGAAGTGGTAATGCAGGTCGTCGAGCAGGTTCGCCGGGTTGAGGTTCTTCACGCCCCACTCGCGAAACAGCGGGGCGGGTTCGCCGATGAGCGCGGCGCGATCGCGGTTTCGCGGCAGCAGGGAAGCCGCGTCGTCGATGGACGCCACCGGCTGTATGTCGAAATGCGCCGTCCAGAAATCCTCCGGCACGGGATGCACCGTGTGCCAGAAATCCACCGGCGAATAAAACGCGAGCTTCGGCTTCTCACCCGGCGTGTAGACGAGCAGGCATTGCGGATTGCCGGTAACCGGAACCCAGCGCTTGAAATGCGGGTTCACCTTGAATGCGTAGGCGTTGTCGTCGAGAAAGCCGTAATGCAGCCCGCCGCTGTAGACCAGCAGGTGGTCGAAACTGCTTGCAGCGAGTGCGGCATCCGCGCGCTCGCGCATCACGGCAAGATGTCCGGTGAAAAGCTGCTCGAGATTCGCTGCCATGACCTGTCCATTCGCCTGATCGGGGCCCGGCAGCATAACGCCGGTGCGTGCGGCGGGCAAAAACCGCAGAATTTTCAATCGGCAGTTGAAAAGCCGCGCGTGGCCGGAGAGTATGTCAGCGGGCGCGAGTCACGCGGCCATGGGGAAATCAGAAGAAGACCTGCCAGGGCCGGCGTTCATCCCATTAGCGAATCGAGTGCATGAACCGACCGAAACGTTTGCTGCGCCGCCGCGGCGCGCCCCTGCTGGTTTTCGGCGTCGCCCTGGCGCTGCTTGCCGCTTCCGGATTTTTCGAGACCGTCGAGGACGGCGCCTATGCCGCCGGCATGCGGCTGTCCGCGCCGCGCCGCGCAAGCGAGCGCTTCGCGGTGGTGACGATTGACGCGGAGGCCGCGCGCGAGGCCGGCGAATGGCCATGGCCGGGTCCGCGGCTGGCGGAGCTGGTGAACCGGATCCACGCCGCGGGCGCGCGCGCCATCGCCTGGATGCTGCCGCCGGACCGCGAAACGTCGCCTGCCGTCACCGCCACGCTGGAACGTCTTGCCGGCCAGTTGCCGGAAAATTCCGATGCGCAGGCAACACTCGTGGAATTGCGCCAGCGGCTGGATTCCAACGCCGCGCTGGCGTCGGCGTTCTCCGCCGGCGGCAGGGTGCTGCTTGGCGTGCCGGCGTCCGAACGCGGCGGCGATCCGGCGACGGCGCGAATCCTGATGCCCCTGCAACTGCGGCATGTCGTCGCCGACGACAACGACATCGCGTTGCCGGCGGGCTTTCGTCCGCCGGAGTTCCCGCCGCTGGAAATCGTGCGGCAGGGATTCGAGGCGCCCGAACCGCCGGTGTTCGAGCCCGGCCCGCTGGCCGCGGAATTGCCGGCTGCCGTGACGGGTACGGGCCTCGTGCCGCCGAACGACGCCGTCTGGCGGCAACCGCTGGTCTGGCGTGTCAACGGCGCGTACCTGCCGTCGCTGCCGCTGCTGATGGCCGCGGCCGCGCAGGAGCTCGGCGCCGCCGACCTGCTGGTGGTCAAGGGGCAGGGCATCGCGCTCGGCGAGAACTGGCTGCCGACCGGGACGAAGCTGGAAGCGCTGCCTTATTTCTATCCGGCCAGCGGTTCCGGCGCCGTCACCCGGATCGACGCGACAGCCGTTCTCGGCGAGGGCTTCGATGCGACGCGCCTGCGCGATCGCGTCGTGCTGATCGGTCTTGCCAACGGCACGACACTGCACACCCCGGTCGATGCCGTTTCGCCCGCCGTTGGCGTCGCGCAGACCGCGGCGAGTCTTTATTCCGGCGACGTTTATCACCGGCCTGCCTGGGGTGGCTGGCTGCTGCTCGCGCTGTGGCTTGCGATCGCGGCGTGGCTGCTGGCCGCCGTGCCGCGACTGGGAACGCGCAATGCGCTGATCGGCACTGCCATGTTCGCGTTGCTGCTGGTGATCCTGGAGCTTGGCCTGCTGATTTCGCAGTCGCTGTGGCTGCCGCTGATGACGCCGGTGATCGCGCTGGCGCTCGGGCATCTCGTGTTGCACGGTCATGGCTGGCTGCATGCACGCCGTGCCGCGCAGGCGCAGGCCGTCAGCAATGCCTATCTCGCGCTGGGCGAAGCGCTGCGCGCCGCGGGCCAGCTCGATCGCGCCTTCGATGCCCTGCAGAACTGCCTGCCGGACGACACCGTCGAACGGCAGCTGCACGATCTCGGTCTCGATTACGAGCGCAAGCGGCATTACGCCAAGGCGTTGCGCGTCTATCACCGCCTGAAGAGCATCGCGCCGCGCTATCCCGAACTCGACATGCGCATCAACCGCCTGCAGGCGCTGGAAGAAACCTCGTTGCGCTCGCGGCGCTCCGGCCCCATCGAGACGGTGGCGCTGGAAGACGCGGGCAACCGCACGCCGCGCATCGGCCGCTACGACATCCAGCGCGAACTGGGCCGCGGCGCGATGGGCGTCGTGTATCTCGGCAAGGATTCGCGCATCGGCCGCGAAGTCGCGATCAAGACACTCGCGTTCAGCGACGAATTCAGCGGCGAAGCGCTGGACGCCGTGAAGGAGCGTTTCTACCGCGAGGCGGAGGCGGCAGGCAGGCTGAGCCACCCGAACATCGTCACCATCTACGACGTCGGCGAGGAAGACGATCTCGCCTACATCGCCATGGACTACCTGCGCGGCGAAGCGCTGTGCATGCACGCGAAGGAAGACAACCTCCTGCCGCTCGAGCGGGTGATGCGAATCGCGGCGCACGTCGCCGACGCCTTGCATTACGCGCACGAGCAGGGTGTCGTGCATCGCGACGTCAAGCCCGCGAACATGGTGCTGACGAAAGACGAACACGAAGTGAAAGTCACCGACTTCGGCGTCGCGCACCTGACCGACGCGAGCAAGACGAAGACCGGCACCATTCTCGGCAGTCCCTCGTTCATGTCGCCGGAACAGGTCGCGGGAAGGCGCGTCGATGGCCGTTCCGATCTCTGGTCGCTGGGCGTTTCCATGTACCAGCTGCTGACCGGTCACCTGCCGTTCACCGGCGAGCCGCTCGCCACGCTCATGTACCGCATCGCGAACGAGGATGCGTCGGAGTTGCGCGCCTGGCGGCCCGACATTCCCGACAACGTGAACGCCATCGTCACCAAGGCGCTGACCAAGGACCCGTCTGCGCGCTACCAGACGGGGCGTGGCATGGCGGGGGCGATCCGGCAGTGCATCGCGAAGCTGGAAGGGGCGAAGGCGTGAAGGTGGGCGGGTACCGAGAGGCGAAGCGGTAACGCACCGGCCATCGGGTCGGCTATTATTTTTCGACCTTCGACCTTCGACCTTCGACCTTCGATCTTCGACCTTCGACTTGAGCAAGGAATCTTCGCGTTCAATGCCCCATGCACCCGCCGCCGGTTTCGCCCCTGCCATTGATCTCCCCATCGGCATCTTCGATTCCGGCGTCGGCGGCCTGACCGTGCTGCACGCCTTGCGCGACGCCTTGCCGAACGAAAATTTTCTCTATCTCGGCGACACCGCCCGCGTGCCCTATGGCACGCGCTCGCCGGAAACCGTGCAACGCTACGCGCGCCAGGCCTCGAACCTGCTGTTTCGCCGCGGCGTCAAGGCGCTGGTCGTCGCCTGCAACACCGCGTCCGCCGCCGCCCTTGACGCGCTGCGCGCCGATCATCCGGAAACCCTGATCGAAGGCGTGATAGCGCCCGGCGCGCGCGCCGCGATCGCGGCAACGCGCGCGAAACACGTCGCGGTGATCGCCACCGAAGGCACCGTGCGCGGCAGCGCCTACCCGCGCGCCGTGGCGAACATCGACGCGGCGGTTCGCGTCGAGCAGCGCGCCTG
>DASVCH010000098.1:0-1215 GCA_036381715.1 Gammaproteobacteria bacterium
GCCTATTCCGAGTTCCTTGAACGCGTCGAGCGGGGCAACGTGGCCAGCGTGACGTTCCAGGGCCGCACCATCAGCGGGGCGTTCGAGGACGGCCGCGATTTCACCACGCAGAGCCCGGAGACGGACAACACCGTGCTGATCGGCGAGCTGCGCAAGAACGACGTGCAGATCACGGCGAAACCGCCGGAGCAGCAATCGCTGCTGATGCAGATTTTCGTTTCCTGGTTCCCGTTCCTGCTGCTCATCGGCGTGTGGATCTATTTCATGCGGCAGATGCAGGGCGGTGGCAGCGGCCGCGGCGCGATGTCCTTCGGCAAGTCGCGCGCGCGCATGCTGGGCGAGGACCAGGTCAAGGTCACCTTCAATGATGTCGCCGGCTGCGACGAAGCGAAGGAAGAAGTTGTCGAGCTGGTCGAGTTCCTGCGCGACCCGGGCAAGTTCCAGCGCCTCGGCGGCAAGATTCCGAAAGGCGTGCTGATGGTGGGCCAGCCCGGTACCGGCAAGACGCTGCTGGCGCGCGCCATTGCCGGCGAGGCGAAGGTGCCGTTCTTCACCATTTCCGGTTCGGATTTCGTCGAGATGTTCGTCGGCGTCGGTGCATCGCGCGTGCGCGACATGTTCGAGCAGGCGAAGAAGCATGCGCCGTGCATCATTTTCATCGACGAGATCGACGCGGTCGGCCGTCACCGCGGCGCCGGTCTCGGCGGCGGGCACGACGAGCGCGAACAGACGCTGAACCAGTTGCTGGTCGAGATGGACGGCTTCGAAGGCACGGAAGGCGTCATTATCATCGCGGCCACCAACCGTCCCGACGTGCTGGATCCCGCGCTGTTGCGCCCGGGCCGCTTTGACCGCCAGGTCGTGGTGCCGCTGCCGGATGTTCGCGGCCGCGAGCAGATCCTGAAAGTCCATCTGCGCAAGGTGCCGACCCAGGACGGCGTGCAGCCGTCGCTGATCGCGCGCGGCACGCCGGGCTTCTCCGGCGCGGATCTCGCGAACCTCGTGAACGAGGCGGCATTGTTCGCTGCGCGCGCGAACCGCAAGGCTGTCGGCATGGAAGAGCTGGAGAAGGCCAAGGACAAGATCATGATGGGCGCGGAACGCCGCTCGATGGTGATGAGTGAAGATGAAAAGAAACTCACTGCATTCCACGAGTCGGGACACGCCATCGTCGGCCGCCTGGTACCGGATCACGATCCGGTCTACAAGGTCAGC
>DASVCH010000099.1:0-3884 GCA_036381715.1 Gammaproteobacteria bacterium
CTGAAAAATCCTGTTCATCCTGTCCATTGCTCTTGTCATCGGCTCGGCGGCGAAGGTGAATTCGCGCATCCAGATGCGCTCCCGCACAACATCCTGTCCTGAGAAATCCAGTTCATCCTGTCGATTGTTCTTGTCATCGGCCGCGGAGCGGCCTCCTACGAGATTTCGCGGGCTTTGAAGTGCGATGCGACCGCTTTCGCCTTTCGCCACAAAAGCGAAGAGCAATGGACAGGATTAACAGGATTTTTCAGGATTAACAGGATTTTTTTGGGGTGGGCTTCGCCTACCGCTTTCGCCTTTCGCCTTTCGCCTTTCGCCTTTCGCCCTTCGCCCTTCGCCCTTCGCCCTTCGCCTTTCGCCCTTCGCCTTTCGCCTTTCGCCTTTCGCCTTTCGCCTTTCGCCTTTCGCCTTTCGCCTTTCGACCTTCGACCTTCGACCTTCGACTTCTCCCTTCAGCCGCGCTCCCGCACCACCGCCGCGATCTTCCCGAAAACGCCGGCCAGCATCGCTTTCGCGCGCACGAAGCGCTCCGATCCCACGGCCCTGCCGGGATCGTCCTCGTCCATGTAGACGCGTTGCGCCATCTCGATCTGCAACGATTGCGTGTTTTCGAGGCGGCCGTAATGCGAGGTGATGTAGCCGCCCTTGTACGGGAAGTTGCGCACCACGCGCAGGCCGGCTTCCTCCATCGCCGCCTGCACGGCGTCGATCAGCCACGGACCGCAGGTGGCGTCATCGCGATTCCCGAGATAGATGTCGTCTTCCAGTTCGCTGTGCAGCCGGTTCGCGCGCGAGGCGACGCTGTGCGCGTCGATCAGCACGGCGCGGCCGAAACGCGCACGCGTGTCGTCGAGCAGTTCCGCCAGTTTCGCGTGGTACGGCGCGTGCACGTCGCGCTTCCACTGCGCGATTTCCCCGTCGGTCGGCGGCTCGCTCCAGATCGTGTCGCCCCAGAAGGTTTCCTGCGCGACGATGCCCGTTTCGAAGCGGCCCGGATACAGCGCCGCGCCGTCCGGCGGACGATTGAGGTCCGCAACGAAACGGCTCCAGGTGGCGTGAATGGTGGTCACGCCGAGTTCGGGAAGAAAGTCGTACAGCGGATGCAGATGCCAGTCCGTCATCGGCAGCGCGCGCATGGTATCGGACGCAAGCCGCGCACGAAGATCGTCGGGGATGTACGTTCCGGTGTGCGGAATGCTGACGACAAGCGGAATGCGATCCGCAGTGGCAGGACGAACGACGAAGGGTTCCATATCAGGCTCCATTGAACCAAGAGTCGCGGGCGGGCTTCACCCGCCCTGCAAAAGCTTCGTTACGACGCGATGAAACGTTTCGCGCACCGATTGCGCCGAAGCGTGCTGTCCGCTTTCCACGACACGCCTGCCGCCGACATAGACGTCGGAAACATCCGCACGGCCACCATTGATGACCAGCGCATCCAGCGCCGTGTCGATGCCGTGCCCCGCCAATGCATCCGCATTCCCGTTCACGACAACAAGGTCAGCGAAAGCGCCCGGCGCAATCGCGCCGGCCGGCATGCGCAGGGCATTGCCGCCGGCCGCGGCGGCGCCCGAATACAGCGATGCGCCCAGCCCGCTTTCGTCCGCGAGACGCGCGCGGCGTTCGAACTTCAGCCGCTGGCCGTATTCCAGCAGTCGAAGCTCCTCGAAAACGTCGATCCGGCAGTTGCTGTCCGAACCGATGGCGAGATCGCCGCCTCGCTCGCGGAAATGCACGGCATCGAAAAGCCCGTCGCCAAGATACGCTTCCGTGACCGGACAGATCACGACGCCGGCGCGATTGCCCGCGATGCGTTCGATCTCCTCCGTGTCGGCGTGCGTCGCGTGCACGAGCTGCCAGCGCGGTCCGAGGTCCACGGATTCCGCCAGCAATCGCACGGGCGTTCGCGCGTGCGCCTTGAGGCAGTCGTCGAGTTCCAGGCGCTGTTCCGCGATATGAATGTGAATCGGGAAATCGTCGCCCAGCAGCGATTCCGCACCCTTGACCAGGTCGTTCAGCCAGTCGACCGGCACGGCGCGCAGGGAATGCGGCGCGATGCCGGGCGCGTGCGGCAGGAGGCTTTCGAGCAGGACGAGGTATTCGTCGATGCCGCGATGCGCGAAACGCGCCTGCCCGGCCGATGGCGGCAGCCCGCCGAAGCCGGCATGAAAATACGCCACCGGCAGCAGGCGGAGCCGGATGCCCGTCTCGTCCGCTGCCGCGATGACCGCGTCCGCCATCGCGCGCGTGCGGGTGCCATCCGGCAGGTGATGCAGGTAATGGAATTCCGCGACGCCGGTGAAACCCGCGCGCAGCATGTCGATGAATCCCTGCCTGGCGATGGCGTGCAGATCGTCCGGCGTGATCCCTGCGGCCAGGCGGTACATCGCCTCGCGCCAGGACCAGAAGGAATCGTCCGTCGAGGCCCGCGCCTCGCCATGGCCCGCCAGCGCGCGCTGAAAGACGTGGCTGTGGGCGTTCGGCATGCCCGGCAGCGCCAGCCAGCCGTCCCAGTCGCGATTGTCCGCCGTAGCCGGCTCGATCCGCTCGATCCGCCCGTCCGCGCCGACAACGATCTGCCGGTCGTGTAACATGCCGTCCGGCGCGAGCAGGTGGCGAAAGCGCAGTACCCGGTTCATCTCAGCCATTGTCCTTTCGCGCCCCTTAATAAGGAGTCGATGTGTTCGATCTCGTCATCCACAACGCGCGCGTGCACAGCTTTCGCGACGGCATTGCCAGGGATGCGTCCGGCCTCGGCATCAAGGATGGACGCATCGCGGCGCTCGATCCACCGGCGGACGCCGCCGCCGCGAAGCGCATCGACGCCGGCGGCCGCCTCATCATGCCCGGCTTCGTCGATTGCCACACGCACACCGTGTTCGCGGGCGAGCGCATGGCCGAGCACGCGCTGAAACTTGCGGGCGCGAGCTACGAGGAAATCGCGCGCTCCGGCGGCGGCATTGTATCCACCGTGGCCGCCATTCGCGAGGCCGGCGAGGACGAGCTGGTCCGCCAGTCGCTGCCCAGGCTGAACGCGCTGGCCGCCGAGGGCGTCACCACGCTGGAGATCAAGAGCGGCTACGGCCTTTCCGCGGAACTGGAACTGCGCATGCTGCGCGCCGTCGCTGCATTGCGCGAGAAGACCGCCGTGGATCTCGTCGGCACCTTCCTCGGCGCGCACACCGTGCCGAGGGGCCGCGACAAGAACGAGTATCTCGACGAAGTCCTGGACGAGATGCTGCCCGTCGTCGCGGAAGAACGCCTTGCCGACGCGGTGGACATTTTCGTCGAGAAGATCGCGTTCGACGTGAACGACATGCGCCGCCTTTTCGATCGCGCCCGCGATCTCGGCCTGAAACTGAAGGCGCACACCGACCAGCTCTCGAACATGGGTGCAACGAAAGTCGCCGCCGAATACGGTGCGCTGTCCTGCGATCACCTCGAGCATTCGAACGAAGACGACATCCGCGCGATGGCGGAAAACGGCACTGTCGGCGTGCTGCTCCCGGGCGCGTTCTATTTCATCCGCGAAACGAAAAAGCCGCCGGTCGACCTGCTGCGGAAACACGGCGTGTCCATTGCCGTCGCAACCGATCTCAATCCCGGCTCGTCGCCGGTCGCGAGCATTCTCGCCGCCATGCACATGAGCTGCATTTTCTTCGGACTGACGGCGGATGAAGCCCTGCATGGCGCGACCGTGAACGGCGCGCGCGCGCTCGGGCTCATGGACCGCGGCGTGCTGGACGTGAACCGGCGCGCGGATTTCACCCTGTGGGACATTCCCGCGCCGGAATTCCTGGTTTACCAACTCGGCGGCGTCCGTCCCGACGCCGTTTTCATTCACGGACTGGAACAATGAAAGACATGCTGTTGATCGACGGAAA
>DASVCH010000100.1:0-14227 GCA_036381715.1 Gammaproteobacteria bacterium
CGAAAAGTTGATCTCGGAAGTTTCCGTGGAAGCCAATCGCTACGTGTTCCTGGTCAAGTCGCTGATCGCGGTACTCCCGCTGGTGGGGCTGCTTGGCACGGTTACCGGCATGGTCATGGTGTTCGACGTCATGGCCGTGCTGGGCACGGGCAATGCCCGCGAGATGGCGGGCGGCGTGTCCGCCGCGACCCTGCCGACCATGTCGGGCATGGTTGCCGCATTGTCGGGACTGTATTTCGGCACCGCGCTGGACAACAGGGCCAAGGTCGAAGTCGAGAAAGTGGAAGACGCATTGCGTCATTTCTGAATGGTGATCCATGAGACGTAAGCACAGACACTCGGCGGACGAAGCCGATATCGACATGACCCCGATGCTGGACATCGTGTTCATCATGCTGATCTTCTTCATTGTGACCACGTCCTTCGTGAAGGAAATCGGCATCGACGTGAACCGGCCGACGAACGCGCCGCCGCAGACCAAGCAGGAAAGCCAGGTTGTCCTGATCGAAGTCCTGGAAACCGGCAGCGTCCGGATGGATGGACGAACGATCGACGTGCGGGCGGTGCAGGCCAACGTCGAGCGCGCTCGCGCGGAGAAACCGGATGCCACCGTCATTGTTGCGGCGCATGGCAGTTCGAATGCCGGCGTGCTGGTGAGGGTAATCGACCAGGCACGGCTCGCGGGTGCAGAAAACGTTTCCATCGCAGCGACGGTAGAATAGACATCGCATCCGGCACTCCGGTGCCGGATTGCTGTCCAAAGAGACAGATATGGCCAGAAAACACGCTAGACAGAGTGAAGATGCCGCGATCGACATGACGCCCATGCTCGACATCGTGTTCATCATGCTGATCTTCTTCATTGTCACGACCTCCTTTGTTAAAGAGGCCGGGCTTGACGTCGATCGTCCGCCGGCGCAGACCGCTCTCGAGCAGGTGCATGGCAACGTGATGATCGCGATCTCCGAGAACGGTGAAATCTGGATGTCCAAGCGCGAAGTCGAGATCGAGCAGGTGCGCCTGCTGGTCCAGCAAGCGCAGACGGAGAATCCGGAAGGCACCGTCGTCATCATCGCCGACGAACTGGCGCCGACCGGCGTCGTGGTCCAGGTCATGGACCAGGCGCGCCTGGGTGGAGCCGAAGAGGTGGCCATCGCGGCTGAGGAGGCAGGCACATCATGAGATATCTCATTTCATTGGCGTTGGGCTTCGTCGTCGCCGTGTCGCTGTTCGGACTCATGAAGGAACTTGTGTCCGGTACGGAAGAGGCGCAGGTCAAGGCCGACGACGTCCAGTTCGTCGACTTCGTGCGCGTCAAGCGCGATGAATCGGTCCGCACCAAGGAACGCCAGGTACCGGACAAGCCGCAACCGCCGGACAAGCCGCCACCGCCGCAGATGGCATCGGCGCAGCAACAGCAGAACGTGAATCCGAATGCGCCGACGCTCGATATCGACATGCCGAACATCGGAGCGTCGTTCGCAGGCACGGGTCCGTACCTCGGCAGCCCGTTCAGCGGCGGATTCAATGCCGGTGACGGCGATCTGATTCCGATCGTTCAGATCAGGCCGCAGTATCCGCGCGAAGCGCTGACGAACTGCATCGGCGGTGTCGTGGAGTTGCAATTTACCGTGCTGGAAGACGGTTCCGTAACGAACCCCAGCGTGATTTCTTCGGATCCGCCGCGCATGTTCGACAGGAATGCGTTGCGTGCGATCGTACGCTGGAAGTTCAAGCCACGCATTGTCGATGGCCGACCCGTCAAGCGTGAAGCAAGGCTTCCGCTGGTTTTCGAGAAGCCGCAAGGCTGCTGATCGCGACTGGGCGCGAGGAGAAATTTGATGTCGTTTTCATTCAAGACCCTTGCGATTTCCGTCGTCGGTGTCGCTTTGGCGTTCATTCCCGTCGCCGAAAGCGCAGCCCAGGACAGGGACAATCGTAACAACGAGGAAGGTTCGACCTTCATGTCGCCGCGAACCTATGCGCGCATTACCAATGCGACGGAGGCGATGAACGAAGGCCAGTACCAGGAGGCGTTCGAGGCGCTGCGCGACCTGGCTGCAGACGTCGAGGACAGCCCGTATGAGCTCGCCGTGACACTGCAGACGACCGCATATGTCTTCATCAACCAGGAAAAATACGAGCAGGCTGCGGACTACCTGAAGCGTGCGCTGGACCTCAACGCGTTGCCGCCCGAGCCGGAGCAGGGCGTCATTTACTCGCTGGCGCAGATTTACGGGGTGTTGGGTCAGTACGAAAAGACGATCCAGATGATGACCGGCTGGTTGAAGACCGCCGAGAATCCGCCGGCGGATGCGTACATTACCCTGGCGAACGCGTACTACGTGATGGAAAGGTACAAGGAAGCCTATCCCGTGGTGAAGAAGGCGCTCGCGCTCATGAAAGAGCCGCAGGAGCAGTGGTTGAAACTCGCGCTCGGCGTCCAGTATGAACTGGAGAAATACCGCGAGGCGGCGAACACGCTCGAGATCCTCGTCGCGAACTGGCCTGACGAAAACCAGTACTGGCGCCAGTTGTCCGGCATTTACATCCAGCTTGGCGAGGATCAGAAGGCCCTGGCAACCATGGCGCTGGCGTACGAGAAAGGTGCGCTGAAGGATGAAGACGAGTTCCTCAATCTGGCTCGGCTCTACCTGCTGAACGACGTGCCGTACCCGGGTGCCGTCATCCTGGAAGACGCGCTTGCCGCGGAGAAAGTGGAACGCACCGAGGAGCATTACGAGCTGCTGGCCCAGGCCTGGGTGGAGGCGCGCGAGTACGAGAAGGGCATCGCCGCGATGAAGAAGGCAGCCGAATACGCCGAAGACGGCGCCCTGTTCATCCGCGCAGCCCAGCTTGAAATGTCGCTCGCCAACTGGGAAGGGGCGGCAGCCGCGGCCAGAAAGGCGCTGGAAAAAGGCGGCCTGGACTCCGAGGAAACCGGTAATGCGTGGCTTCTGCTGGGTACTGCGGCGGCCGAGGAGGATGACTTCGAGACAGCCGTCGAAGCGTTCGAAAAGGCGCGGGGTTATCCGGAAACGCGCGAGAACGCGACCCAGTGGCTTGCCTTCGTGCAGACCGAGCGGGAAGTTTCCACCTTGAATTGAAGCCTTCGCTTCGATTCGGAAAAAAGGCGTCATCTGGCGCCTTTTTTTATGGTATTTACCCTAAAGATTGATATTTTTTACATAATGGCTTGTGATCCAGTTCACGGCTTATGCAGGAAAAACCGGGGAGACTTCCGGCCACGATATCTGCAGTATTGGGACATATTCACCCATAAACGCGGCACCGCATCAACTGCCGCGGGACTTTCCTGCAAGCCAGAGGACACCCCCGATGATAGGCAAGTACAAGGCGCACGATTCGACCCCGGCAACGCGCAAGCCGGTTCCCGGCGTAACCGGCAAGGTGGGTGGCGATATCGAGCGTTTCCTGGACGCGATGTGGATGGAACGGGGCCTCTCGGAAAACACGCTCGCTGCCTATCGCGCCGATTTGCAAAGCCTCAAGGCCTGGCTTGAAGACCATTCCATCGACCTGCGCGAGGCGCGGCGCGAACACCTGCTGAATTTTGTCGCCTGGCGGGTGGAATCCGGCGCGCGTCCGCGTTCGACGGCGCGTCAGTTGTCGAGCATCCGGCGTTTTTATCGTTACATGCAACGCGAGGGTCTCGTCAGCCACGATCCCTCCGACAACATCGAGATGCCCCGCCTGAGCCGCCCGTTGCCGAAATCGCTGACGGAAGAAGAAGTCGAACTGCTGCTTGCCGTTCCGGATGTCGAGGATCCGCTGGGCCTGCGGGATCGCGCGATGCTCGAAGTGCTTTATGCGACCGGATTGCGCGTTTCCGAGCTCGTCAAGCTGCGGCTGAACCAGGTCAACCTGCGCCAGGGCGTGGTCAGGATCACCGGCAAGGGCAGCCGCGAGCGGCTGGTACCGCTGGGCGAAGAAGCCCAGCGCTGGCTGGAGCGCTACCTGGCGAGCGGCCGGCCCGAAATCCTGCGCGAACGGCAGGCGGAGTTCCTGTTTCCGACGCGCCGCAGCGACAGCATGACGCGCCAGGCGTTCTGGCACATCATCAAGCGTTACGCGTCAAAAGCCAGCATCCGCAAGCCGCTTTCCCCGCATACCCTGCGTCACGCATTTGCAACGCATTTGCTGAATCACGGCGCCGATCTCAGAGTGGTGCAGATGCTTCTCGGTCACAGCGACGTTTCGACGACCCAGATATACACGCACGTCGCACGCGAACGCCTCAAGGACGTACACGCGCAACATCATCCGCGCGGCTAGTCGCCGCAGGACCCGCCGGGTAAACTCGCAGCGCCGCGCGTGAATGCCGGCGCTGTTTTGCCATGGCTCATTTCCATTCGTAACCCGGCGAGATCTCCATGATTCGAAAAGTTGCCTGCCTGTTATTGATGCTGACCGCGTCCGTCGCGCTTGCGGGATCGGAAAGCAACACGGAATCCGATCAGGCGACGCGCGCGCGAATCGCGGACGGCTTCCCCGGCGTTTCAGCAGAAGACGTCACACCTTCCCCGATTCCCGGTCTCTACGAAGTCACCATGGGGCCGATCGTGCTCTACGTCTCAGCGGATGGAAGGTACCTGGTGAAGGGTGACATCTATGACCTTCAGACGGACCGGAACCTGACGGAGTCGCGCGTCAACGCGGCGCGAGCCCGTTCGCTCGAGGAGTTGCCGGACGAGGAACTCGTTGTCTTCGGCAATCCCGATGCGGAACACACGGTCACGATATTCACGGACGTGAGCTGCGGTTATTGCCGTCTTTTCCACAGCAAGATCGACGAGTATCTCGCGCGTGGAATTCGCGTGCGCTACGCCGCGTACCCGCGAAACGGGCTGGCTTCGGATGCGTGGCGGACCATGGAACGGGTCTGGTGTGCAGCCGACAAGCGCGCCGCGTTGACTGCCGCGAAGCTGGACCAGGAGTTCGAGACCCGGCCCTGTGAAACGGACCAGGTCATGCAGCAGTGGCAACTCGGCCGCATGCTGGGTGTTCGCGGCACGCCGGCCATCTTTACCGAGTCCGGTGAAATGATCCCGGGGTACGTGCCGCCGGAACAGTTGAGCCGGATACTGGGAGCGAAAGCCGCTCCGAAATGACGGGTGCAACCGCAGGAAACAAAAAGGCCGCGCAAGCGGCCTTTTTGTTCGGGTTCGCTGCGTCTTACCGTTCGAGTTTGTCGAGCTTTCCCGGCTTGTCTTCCCATTCCCGGGCATCCGGCGGCGGATCCTTCTTTTCGGTGATGACCGGCCAGTCGCGCGACAGCTCCGCATTCAGTTCCAGGAAATGCTGCTGTTCGTCAGGCAGATCGTCTTCCGAAAAAATCGCGTTGACCGGGCATTCCGGTTCGCACAGAGAGCAGTCGATGCATTCGTCGGGATCGATGACGAGGAAATTCGGCCCCTCGTGAAAGCAGTCCACGGGACAGACTTCCACGCAGTCCGTGTATTTGCACTTGATGCAGTTTTCGGTGACGACGAATGTCATGTTCGGATCTCGGATGGAAAATAATCAGCGCGAATTCTGCCATATCCATGCAGTCATTTCAGGCCGGAACGCCGGTCGAAAACGTGGCTGTGCAGGCCGAAGCTTCCCGCCGCGAGATCGTCTCGAAAGCGCTCCAGCGTGAACCGCACGCTGGGAAACGCGAGCTCGTCCCACGGGATGTCCGCCAGGGAAACCAGCGCGGTTTCGATGCTCTCCGGTCCCGCCTCGTGACGTCCGCCTTTCAGCCGGCCCCGATACATCATGTGCACCTGCCCGGCATGAATCACGTCGACGATGGCGTAAAGCGCGTCAAGTTCGACATCCGCGCAGGCTTCTTCCATGGCCTCCCGGGCCGCTGCCTGCGCAATGGTTTCCCCGTGTTCCATGAAACCCGCGGGCAGGGTCCAGAAGCCCTTGCGCGGCTCGATGGCGCGGCGGCAGAGCAGGATCCTTTCATCATGGGTGACGATGCAGCCGGCGACGATGCGCGGGTTGTCGTAGTGAATGGTCGAGCAGGTCTCACAGACGTGCCGGGGCAGGTTGTCGCCTTCCGGAATGCGCAATACCACGGGCGCTCCGCACTGGCTGCAATATCTCATGGCAGGATCCGCAAGATGAGCGGCGCTGATGCATCCGCATGACCTGGTGCCCGGGGTCGGAATCGAACCGACACTCCCTCGCGGGAACGAGATTTTGAGTCTCGCGCGTCTACCAGTTTCGCCACCCGGGCAGGGGACGCCAAGTATAGGGAAATCCTGCCGCCAGGCAACCGGACGCGACGACCCGGTTTTCATTCGCGATTGCGACCTTTCGGCAAGCTCGCGCATCACAAGGAACATATGGGCAGCGAATTTTCACAAGCCGTCGAGGCACGCCTGCTGAAGCGCGCGCAGCGGGGCGACATGAACGCGCACGCGGAACTGTTCCGGCGCTTCGGCGGCGCCGTCTTCACGCTTGCGTGCCGCCTCGTGAAACGCCGCGATATCGCCGAGGAAATACTGCAGGAAACGTTTCTCGACGTGATGCGTCATATCGGCGGTTTTCGTGACGATGCGCCGTTCGGGTTCTGGCTGCGGCGCATCGCCGTCAATCGCAGTTTCATGTTCCTTCGTTCGTACTGGGAGCGGCAGTCGGAGGCGCTCGACGGCGAACCCGCGGATTTCGCCTCCGATCTCGATACCGACCTCTTGCGCGCCGATCTCGAAGCCTTGTTGAACCGGTTGCCGCCCGCGAGCCGCGCGGTGCTCTGGCTGCACGAGGTGGAAGGCTACACCCACCAGGAAATCGCCGATCTCCTCGGCAGGACGCCGAGCTTTTCCAAATCCCAGCTCGCACGTTCGCACGCCCGTCTTCGCGCCATGGCGGCGAACGATGCAACAGCCGACGAGGTATGCGTATGCACGCCGAAATCCGCCAGCTGATCGCCGTTCGCGACGGCGAGCCCGTCGACGCTGCCACTGCGGAACATGTTCGCGGCTGCGAGCGCTGCAGGCGGCGAGTCGCCGAACTGCGGCAGCTGAAGTCCGCGCTGCGTGACCTGCCCGGGATCGTACCCCCCAGCCAGGCCTGGGAGCAGATCGTCGCGCAACGCGAACTCGAAACCCTCGCGCCTTCGCCTTCCGGCAGGCCTGCGGCTCGCGCACCGCGTTTCGCCGCTGCCGCCGCGCTCGCCGTCGCCATTGTCGCCGGAGGCATTGTCCTGCGCGATGAACGGGCGATCTCGACGACAGGCGTTGACGCGGCAATCGCCGGTACCGCTGAACTGCAGCGGCGATCCCGCGAACTCGAATACCTGCTGGAACAGTACCGCGCGCCGGGCGTCGTCTCGCTGCACACCGCCGGCGCGATCAGCGAGCTCGAAGACAGTATCGCGATGATCGACTACCAGTTGAACGCCACCCGTGACGAACGGCGTCAGCGCACGCTGTGGCAGCAGCGCATCGAGTTGATGGAAACACTGGTTACCGTTCGCGCCGCCGAGAATTACCTGGACAGCATATGAGGAGAACGACAATGAGAATTTCCCTTTCGCTCATGCTCGCCGTCGCGCTCGCATCGCCGCCGGTGCTTGCCGCCGACGGCGACTCGAACGAGCACGAGGCGCTTCGCAAGGAGTTGGCCGATGCGCGGCGCGAGCTCGCCGAAGCCGCGCGCCACGTGGCCGAGCTCGGCCGCGAACTGGGTGCGGAAGCCGGCGAGAACCTGGCGTTTCGAATCCACGCGCCGCGCCGCCCGATGCTCGGCATTGCGGTGGGCAACGAGCGGGATGGCGGCGACGGTGTCGAAGTCCTGTCGGTGACGCCGGGCGGGCCCGCGGACAAGGCGGGGATACAGGCCGGCGACATCATCACGGCCATTGCCACGGAGGAGGACGAAACCGAACTGACCGGTATCGAGGCGCCATCGGACGCGCTGGTCGAAACCGTGAACGGCCTGGAGTCGGGCGACGTCGTCGAACTGCGTTATCGCCGCGGCGATGACGAACGCACCGCCAGCGTCACGCTCGAGACCCTTAATCCGGGGATGTTCAGGGTCATGACACCGGGCGAGCTGCCGCTTGCACTGCCGCGCTTTCCCGCGTTTCTCGAATTGATGCATGGCTGGGGTGACATCGAGCTTGCGCCGGTTTCCGAGGAACTCGGCGAATATTTCGGCACGGACAGGGGATTGCTGGTGGTGCGCGCGCCCGATGAAGATGAGTTCAAGCTGCGCGATGGCGACATCATTCTTGCCATCGGCGGCCGCGAACCCGAGGACCCCGGCCACGCCATGCGGATACTGCGCAGCTATCGTCCCGGCGAAGCGCTTGTCCTCGACATCCTGCGCCAGCGCGAAGAGATGACGCTGGAAATCGTCGTGCCCGAGCGCCGCAGCAGCATGGTGATGCCACACGCGAAGCACGAGCGCGTTTTCAAGTTCGTCGCGCCCGAATAGCGCGGCCACGGCAAGCGGACATGCGGTAAACTTCGCGGCGCCATGCAGCGCCGCGATTTTCATTTCGAACTTCCCGACGAACTCATTGCCCGGTATCCGTCTCCGGACCGCGGCGCCTCGCGCCTGTTGTGCCTTGACGGCGGCAGCGGCGGGATTCGCGACCGGCAGTTCCGTGACCTGCCGGCGCTGCTTAACCCGGGCGACCTCCTGGTGTTCAACGACACGCGCGTCATGCCGGCCCGCCTGCTCGGGCGGAAATCCACCGGCGGCCAGGTCGAGGTGCTGGTCGAGCGCGTGCTGGATTCGCGCGAAGCACTCGCGCACGTGCGGGCAAGCAAGTCGCCGAAGCCGGGTGTTACGCTCGAAATGGAAGGCGGCCTGCAGCTGGACGTGCTGGGACGCGAAGGCGCGCTTTTTCACCTGCGCTTTCCCGAAGACGACGTGCCGGCGCAACTTGAACGTTACGGTCACATGCCGCTGCCGCCGTACATCGACCGGCCTGACGAGGATTCCGACCGCGAGCGCTACCAGACCGTTTACGCGCGCGCGCCGGGCGCGGTGGCCGCGCCGACGGCGGGCCTGCATTTTGATGCGGCGATGTTTGAGCGCCTGGAAAATCTCGGTGTCGAAACCGCCTTCGTCACGCTGCACGTCGGCGCCGGCACGTTTCAGCCCGTGCGCGAGGACGATCTTTCAAGACATGAAATGCACGCCGAATTCGCGGTGGTGCCGGAAGGCGTGGTCGACGCCGCAAGACGCGCGCGGCAGCGCGGCGGGCGTGTCATCGCGGTAGGCACGACCAGCGTGCGCAGCCTTGAAGCCGCGAGCGCGGGCGGCGAGTTGCGACCTTTCGCCGAAGACACGCGCCTGTTCATCACGCCGGGGTATCGCTTCCGGACGGTCGACGCCATGATCACGAACTTTCATCTGCCGGAATCGACGTTGCTGATGCTGGTTTCCGCTTTTGCCGGTCACGGCAACGTCATGCGCGCATACCGGCACGCGGTGACGGAACGCTACCGATTTTTCAGTTATGGAGACGCCATGTTCATCACGCCGGAGACTTCGCCATGAAGTTCGAGCGCCTTGCGAACGATGGCGCCGCGCGCCGCGGCCGCCTTATCTTCGAACGCGGCGTCGTCAACACGCCCGCCTTCATGCCCGTCGGAACCTACGGCACCGTCAAGGCCATGACGCCGGAGGAACTGGAAGGCATGGGCGCGGAGATCATTCTCGGCAACACCTTTCATCTCATGCTGCGCCCCGGCACGGAAATCATTCGCGCGCACGGCGACCTGCACGATTTCATGCACTGGCAGAAGCCCATCCTTACCGACTCGGGCGGCTTCCAGGTGTTCAGTCTTGCCGAGCAACGCCGGATCACCGAGGAGGGCGTGACGTTCGCCTCGCCCGTCGACGGCGCGAAAGTGTTTCTCGGTCCCGAGGAAGCGATCGCCGTTCAGCACGCGCTCGGTTCGGACATCGTGATGATCTTCGACGAGTGCACGCCGTATCCTGCGACGGAAGACGAAGCGCGCGTGTCGATGGAATTGTCGCTGCGCTGGGCGAAACGCTCGAAGGCGGCGCACGGCGACAACCCGAACGCATTGTTCGGCATCGTGCAGGGCGGCATGTACCCGGAGCTGCGCGAGCGTTCGCTGGACGGCCTGCGCGAGATCGGCTTCGATGGCTACGCCGTCGGCGGACTGTCCGTCGGCGAGCCCGAAGAAGAGCGGCTGAAAGTGCTGAACGGCCTGCAAGCGCTGTTGCCGGAGGACCGGCCGCGCTACCTCATGGGCGTCGGCACGCCGGAGGACATTGTCGAGGCGGTCCGTCGCGGCATCGACATGTTCGACTGCGTATTGCCCACGCGCAACGCGCGCACCGGTTTTCTCTACACCAGCGAGGGGCTGGTGCGAATCCGCAACGCGCGCTACCGCGACGACACCCGCCCGCTGGACCCGAACTGCGGCTGCTACACCTGCCGGAACTACAGCCGCGCGTACCTGCGCCACCTGGACAAGTGCGGCGAGATTCTCTCCTCGCGGCTGAACACCATACATAATCTTTTTTACTACCAGGCCTTGATGCGCGGCATCAGAGACGCCATAGAAGCGGGGGAACTGGAGGCGTACGTCGCCCGGTTCTATTCAGCCCGGGGGAAATCGGCGCCGCCTGTGCCATAATGCGGCCCTTTGCGCCGCTCCCGGCGCCGGATTCCGCGAAGGCGGCCCGCATGCGGCCGCCAGGTTTTTTGTCACCAAAGGGGAGACAACAACATGGATTTCTTCATCAGTGACGCCATGGCCGCAGCACCGGGCGCCGCGCAACAGGGCAACCCGCTGATGAGCCTGCTGCCGCTCGTCATCATTTTCGTCATTTTCTATTTCCTGCTGATCCGTCCGCAGACCAAGCGCGCCAAGGAGCATCGCAAGATGGTCGAGGCGATCGCGGCGGGCGACGAAGTCGTCACCAACGGCGGCATTGCAGGCCGCGTCACGAAGGTCGGCGAGCAGTTCGTCGGCGTCGAGGTGGCCGAAGGCGTCGAACTCAAGGTGCAGAAACACGCCATCGCCAACGTGCTGCCGAAAGGCACGCTCAAGACGCTCTGATCGGAACCTGCGATGAACCATTATCCCTTCTGGAAGAATGCGCTGGTCGTGATCGTCGCGGTCGCGAGCCTCATCGTCGCGCTGCCGAACTTCTACGGCGAAGATCCCGCCGTGCAGGTATCGCATGAAGACGCCGCCGAAATCGAACCGGCTCTTGTCGACCGCGTGGAGTCCCTGCTGAACCAGGCGGAACTGCCGCTGAAGTCCGTCGGCGTCGAGGAAGGCATGCTGATCGCCCGCTTTCCCGGCACGGAAGCGCAGTTGCGCGCCGTCGACGTCCTGCAGGCGGCGCTGGGCGAGGACTACACGGTCGCGTTGAATCTCGCGCCGCGCACGCCGGACTGGCTGCGCGCGCTCGGCTTGCAGCCGATGAATCTCGGCCTTGACCTGCGCGGCGGCGTGCACTTCCTGCTGGAAGTCGACATGGACGCCGCGATCGAGCAGGCGCTGGAGCGCTACGAGACCGGCATTCGCACGCTGTTGCGCGAGCAGGATATCCGCTATTCAGGCGCCGAGCTGCAAGGCACGCGCATTCGCGTGACGCTGCGCGAGACCGAGGACCTCGAGCGTGCCGCGACCGGGTTGCGCGAAGCGTATCCGCGCCTCCAGGTCACGGTTGACGAGGACGCCGCCGAACCCGCGCTGCTGGTCACCGTCACCGAGCAGCGCATCCGCGAAATCCGTGACGGCGCCATCGACCAGAACACCACCACGATCCGCAACCGCGTCAACGAACTCGGCGTGTCCGAGCCGCTGGTGCAGCGCCAGGGCCAGGACAGCATCGTGGTGCAGTTGCCGGGCGTGCAGGACACGGCGCGCGCGAAGAAGATCATCGGCGCGACGGCGACCGTCGAATTCCGTCTGGTGGCGAAGCCCGGCGAACTCGGCGCCGAGGAATACCCGCACCGCGAAACGGGCCGCATGGTCGAACTCAGCCGCGACATCATCGTCACCGGCGACCAGCTCACCGACGCCTCTGCCGCCTTCGACCAGAACAACCAGCCCGCCGTCAGCGTCACCCTGGATTCGCAGGGCGGGCAGAACATGCTGGAGACCACGCGCGCCAACGTCGGCGAACCGATGGCCGTGCTGTTCATCGAGAACGAGCCCTACACCGTCATGGTCGAGGGTGAAGCCGAGACGCGTTTCCGTACCGTCAAGGAAGTGATTTCGGTCGCGAACATCCAGGGCGTGTTCTCGAACCGTTTCCATATCACCGGCCTTGAGCCCGGCGAAGCACACAATCTTGCGCTGCTGCTGCGCGCCGGTTCGCTGGCCGCACCCATCAACATCGTCGAGGAACGCACCATCGGCCCCAGCCTCGGCCAGGACAACATCGAGCAGGGCATGACGGCGGTCGTGATCGGTTCGCTGCTGGTGTTCGCGTTCATGACGCTGTACTACCGGGCGTTCGGGCTGATCGCCAACGTCGGGCTGATCTTCAACGTGGTGCAGATGATCGCCGTGATGTCGCTGCTGCAGGCCACGCTCACCCTGCCGGGCATCGCCGGCATCGTGCTCACCATCGGCATGGCCGTCGACGCCAACGTGCTGATCTTCGAGCGCATGCGCGAGGAACTCAGGCTGGGAACGGCGCCGCAGCTTGCGATCGAGCGGGGCTACGACAAGGCGCTGTCCAGCATTCTCGACGGCAACATCACGACGCTGATCGCGGCACTGGTGCTGTTCGTGTTCGGCACCGGCCCGATCAAGGGTTTTGCGGTCACGCTGTCCATCGGCATCCTCACCTCGATGTTCACGGCCATCATCGGCACGCGCGCCATCGTCAACGCCACCTGCGGCAACCGTCGTCTGAACACGCTCTGGATCTGACATCATGGAATTTTTCAAGAAACAACCGAACTTCGACTTCATGCGGGGGCGTTTCGTCGCGATGGCGTTTTCGCTCACGCTCGTTGTCGCGTCCATCGTCATCATGGCGCTGCGGGGCTTCAACTTCAGTATCGACTTCACCGGCGGCGTGCTGCTGGAAGTCAGCTATGCGGAAGCGGTGGAACTGGAGCCGATTCGCGACGTGCTCGCGGAGGAAGGCTTTCCCGGCGCCATCGTGCAGCATTTCGGCACCACGTCCGACGTGATGATCCGGCTGCAGCCGGAAGCCGACAAATCCAACGACGCGTTGAGCCATGAAGTGATGGATGCGTTGCAGGCGGACAATCCGGATGCAAGGATGCGCCGCGTGGAGTTCGTCGGCCCGCAGGTCGGCGAGCAACTGACCAACCAGGGCATCCAGGCGGCGCTGTTCGCGCTGATCGGCATCCTGATCTACGTGACCATGCGCTTCCAGTGGAAGCTCGCCGTGGGCGCGATCGTCGGAATCGCGCACGACTGCATCGTCGTGCTCGGCATGATTTCCCTTTTCCAGATGCCGTTCGATCTCACCGTGCTGGCCGCGATTCTCACGCTGATCGGCTACTCGCTGAACGATACCGTCGTTGTCTACGATCGCCTGCGCGAGGATTTCCGCGTGCAGCGATCGGACAACGTGCTGGAAATCACCAACATCGCGATCAACCACACGCTGTCGCGCACGGTCATGACCGGCGTCACCACGCTGATGGTGCTGACCGCGCTCTTCTATTTCGGCGGCTCCGGTTTCTACACGTTCACGCTGTCCCTGATCTTCGGCATCGTATTCGGCACCTATTCGTCGGTGTATGTCGCGGCAATCAGCGCGTTGCTGTGCGGGTTGAAGCGGGAAGACCTGCTGCCGTTGAAAGAGAAACAGCCGATCGACGACATGCCTTAGGCAAGTCGAAGGTCGAAGGTCGAAGGTCGAAGGTCGAAGGTCGAAGGTCGAAGGTCGAAAGTCGAAAGTCGAAAGTCGAAAGTCGAAAGTCGAAAGTCGAAAGTCGAAAGGCGAAAGGCGAAAGGCGAAAGGCGAAAGGCGAAAGGCGAAAGGCGAAAGGCGAAAGCGTTGGCGCCTCGCACTTCAAGACACGCGAAATCTCGTAGGAGGCCGCTCCGCGGCCGATGGTTGGTCATCGCGCCCGGGAAGGAAGGCGAAAGGCAGCAGGATGAGCGTCCTTTTTGGAGCCGGCTTTTCCGTCACCTTCTGAAAATCCTGCGGCCGAAAACCGCGTTCATCAGTATGGGCAGGCCGTCGCGCACGACGCTGATGCGCGAGAAGACGGTGTTGT
>DASVCH010000101.1:0-1140 GCA_036381715.1 Gammaproteobacteria bacterium
CTGTCTTGCTTCGAAACAGTGGATTCGATCGACCGCTTCCTCGACGACGCCATCGCCGTGTCGAAAAAGACGTACCAATGGACGCTGCTCGGCCTTGGTCTTCGCAATCGCGAGGCGCTCAGCAAGCGTCTCCGGTACGCCGCCGAGAACGGCTGGCTGCGCAGCTATCTTCTGTATTGCCGAGGCGCGCCCGTCGCATTCATGCTCGGCTACCAGTATCATGGGTATTTTTACTACATCGACGTCGGCTACGATCCGGACTGGGCAGACTGGTCGGTGGGATCGGTGCTGCAGATGGAGGTTCTCGAGGATCTGTACGCCAAGCCCAATCGGCCGGCGCGCTTCGATTTCTCGACCGGGTACGGCCCGCACAAGGCGCGGTTCGCCAACGCCTTTCAGGAGGAGACGAACCTTCTCCTCCTGCCGAACACGCCGAGCAACCGCGCGCTTGCCGCGGCGTTCCGGGCGACCGGCGGCGTATCGAACCTTGCCGCGTCGACACTGCAACGCCTGGGCCTGAAACAGAGGCTCAAACGAGCGATAAGGCGCATGTCGCGGGAACAGGACTAGCGGGCGCGCGATGAACCAAGGCGGCTATCTGGCGCTCCGTCTGCGGACGCTTTGGCTTTCCCGTGGACCGGTCGGATTCCTCCGCTTCGTCTTGTCGCGCGTGGTACGGAACACGCGCGATCTGGTATTCGATCATGATCTGGATGCGGATACCGCCGGTGCGCCTGAACCCGCAGTCGGCCGATTCGTCGATGTCGACAACCGGAACATCGACGATCGGGCACTTGCGCCGTTGCTGGATCAGGTGCTGCGCGGCGAGGGCGAAATCTATCGCCCCGGCCTGCGGCACGACGACCGATTGTTCCTGGTCGCCGACGACGCCGGAAGGGTGCTGCACTACTCCTTCGTCCAGTTCGAGTCGCGCTACAAGACACTTCTGGGCGAGGACGGCACGGTGCCGATGTTCACACGCTGCTGGACGTCGCCCGCGACGCGGGGAAAGCGGCTTTACCCGTCGACGCTTCGGCACGGCAGCGCGGCGCTCGCGCGCGACGGCTTTCGCCGCGTGCTGATCACCTGCGACCCGGCAAACACCGCCTCGGTGCGAGGCATCGAACATGCGGGATTCCG
>DASVCH010000102.1:0-13753 GCA_036381715.1 Gammaproteobacteria bacterium
TTTTGAGCCGCGTCTTTCGTCTTTCGTATTTCGTCTTTCGTCTTTCGTCTTTCGTCTTTCGTCTTTCGTCTTTCGTCTTTCGTCTTTCGTCTTTCGTCTTTCGTCTTTCGTCTTTCGTCTTTCGACCTTCGACCTTCGACCTTCGACCTTCGACTACTCCACCCGCAACACCAGTTTCCCCGCCGTCTCCCCGCTCTCCAGCGCGCGGTGCGCGGCTTCCACATCGTCGAACGCAAACGCCCTGACGGGCAACGGATGGATGCGCTCATCGTTCGCCCAGCCAAGCAACTGCTGCATGGCGCGAGCGAGCACGTCCTGCCGGTGCATCATGAAGGAAAGGTTGAACGCGAGCACGCTGCGGTTTTCCTGCGTCATGCGCAGCGGATCGAAACTCGGCGTGCGCAGCCAGTCGCGCGCAAGCTTCAGCCACGGCGCGCGACCGAAACCCTTGCGAAACATGGAGTGGAAGCCGTACACGACCAGCTTTCCGCCCGGCGCGAGATGGTCGTAACTGTCCTTCAGCGTCGCGACGCCATTGGCATCGAAGACCGCATCGAACCCAACCGGCGCGTACAGGCTTGCGGTCGCCCACAGGTCTTCGGCGGACTTGTCGATCACGCAGTCGGCGCCGAGCGCTTCGACGCTCGCCGTCTTGTGCGAGGAACCGACAACAGCCGCCACCTTGCAGCCGGCGAGTTTCGCGAGCTGTACCAGCGCCTGCCCCACGCCGCCTGCCGCGGAGTGCACCAGGACCTTCTGGTCCATGCGCGCATGCGCGAGCTCGAACATCGCGTACCAGGCGGTGAGAAACACCGCGGGAAACCCGGCGGCCTGCGCTACCGACCAGCGATACGGGACGCGGAACACCTGCGCGCGCGGCAGCGCGACTTTCGTTTGATACGCGTTGAACAGGGTCACGCCCATCACGACGGCGCCGGGTTCGATGTCGTGCACGCCCTTGCCCGTCGCGGCCACCGTGCCTGCGATCTCGAAACCGGGCGTGAGCGGATAGCCTTCGAATTTTTTCGCCGATGCGTACAGGCCCATGCGCGCGATGCAGTCGGCGAAATTCACGCCGATCGCCTCGACGTCGATCAGCACCTCGCCGGGTCCGGCGACGGGATCGGGCGCTTCTTCCATTTTCAGCCGGCCGTAACCGCCGGGCGACGGGATCGTTATTCTTTTCAATGTTCTCCCCCGGTGCGGCGACCGCTTTCGACTTTCGCCTCAGTCCTCGGGCAGCACCTGCGCGAAGGCGGCGTGATAGATGTCGAGCACGATCACCAGCATGGCGGCGAGGATAGGGCCGACAAGGATTCCCGCCGCGCCGAACATCACGATGCCGCCGAGCGTACTGACCAGGATCAACAGGTCGGGCAGCTTCGCATCGCGGCCCACCACGATCGGCCGCAGGATGTTGTCGACCAGCCCGACGACGACGGCGCCCCAGACCGTCATCGCGATGCCCCAGCCGGTTTCACCGGCAATGAAAAGATAAAGTGCCGCCGGCACCCACACGACCGCGGCGCCGAGCCCGGGGATCGCGGAAAGTATCAGCACGATCGCGCCCCAGAACGCAGCGCCCTGGATGCCCGCTGCCCATAACGCGAGGCCGACAAGGATTCCCTGGAGCAGCCCGATGACCAGGATGCCTTTCAGCGCCGCGCGAGTGACGGCAAAACCGCGCGCGACGATCATGTCGCGGTCCTCGGCGTGCAACGGCACGTAGTTCTTCGCGCGAGCCAGCCATTCCGGCCCTTCGACAAGGAAGAAGAACATGGCATAGATCATGATGAACGCGTCCAGCGCGATCGCGATCGTCACCTGTGTCAGGTTTGGAATGCTGCCGACAAGAAACTTGCCCGCCGCGGCGACGCCCTGCCCGAGCTTTTCAAGAATCGTGCGGCGGTACGGCGCCAGTTCGTCGGCGAACGG
Source organism: Gammaproteobacteria bacterium (assembly GCA_036381715.1). GTDB lineage: Bacteria > Pseudomonadota > Gammaproteobacteria > Natronospirales > JAJUFS01 > JAJUFS01. The sequence continues at coordinate 1,936 of DASVCH010000102.1, forward strand.
TACCCAGTCCGGCAGCCTGCCGCCAAGGCCCGAACCGCCGCCCTGCAGCTGTTCCTTGATCCAGGGCATCACCTTGGAACTGACATTCACCGCTTCCGCGGTCACGAGGCCGAGCATGGAAAGCAGCGGAATGCCGATCGCGATCAAGGAAACGATCACCACCACGACGGCCGCCAGGCGCTCGCGGCCGCCGAACCAGCGCGTGGTGCGATATTGCAGGGGATACAGCAACGCGGAAAACACCGCGGCAAGAAACAGCGCGGTGAGAAAGCCGTGGATCATGTTGATGAACGCGGCGGCAACCGCGAACACCAGAAGAAGGACGAAAAATTTCCGGAAGCGGTCCTCGAAACTCCCCACGCGCGCCATGTTCTTCTCCCCGTCCGCAGCCCGGTGCCGCGCTGCCGGCGCGGCCATCCAGGCGGATGTTACACCGAAAGCGGCGCCGGACGGGCCTGCCGCCCCGTTGCTAACGGCCCTTGGCGGCAGTCTTGTGCCAGCCGACGCGCGTCGACGTGCTCTTCAGGGTCGGCATGCGCGGACCCTTGTGCGCGGCGCCCTTGGTCCGCTTCTGCGAAACCGGCGCGCGTGCGGCTGCGCCGTCGCCGCGCGGATGGCTCTTCTTGCCGATCTTCCGCGATGCCTTGCCCTGCCGGCGCTGTTTCTCGATGGTGGCGACCGTCTTTTTTGCTGTCGCTTTTTTCGTGCTTGCCGTCTTCTTTCCGGCCGCCGTCTTCTTCGCGGCGACTTTCCTTCGACCGGACGCTTTCTTCGCGGTTTTTTTCGGCGCGGCTTTTTTCGCCGCCACCTTGCGCGTCGCGGTTTTCTTTTTCGCTACGCGTCGCGCGGCGGTTTTCGCCGCCGCCTTCCTTTTCGGCGATGTCTTCTTCGGTGTTGCCTTCCTTGCCGCTGTCTTCCTTGCTGCTGTCTTCCTTGCTGCTGTCTTCCTTGCCGTTGCCTTCTTTTTCGGTGCGGCCTTTTTCGGCGCCGCCTTGCGCGCCGTCCCGCTTCCGGCAACCGCCTTTTTCTTCCTTGCGGTCGCTTTCCCTGCCGGCGCTTTGCGGCCCGCGATGTTGTCGCCTTCCAGCACCAGGTTCCAGCGCTCGCCGTCGTCCGAAGTGTCGAGCGTGAAACGGTAGCCGCGGTCCAGGTTGAAATCGTATGTCAGCCGTTGCCAGCCCTCGCCCGCGCGCGCCGTGAGCACCAGCCGGTTGTCCGAGAAACCGCCGCGAAAGACGCGCTCCGGCCCGCCGGTGCTGTCGAACCAGTGCATTTCGTAGGTTTCGCTTGTCATGTCGTAGCGAAACACGCCGTGTCCCGCGAAGCGGGTGCCGTCCTCCAGCCGCTGCTCGTAGTCCTGCACGACGGCAAAGCCGTCAAGCGCGACGCGCCCGTCGGTCACGGCTTCGGCGTTTTTCGGTTCCGCGTTCCAGTACGAGGGATGCATCTTCTCGGGCCCGGCGAAATGGCCGGCGAGCTTTTCGAGTACGCGGTGTTCGCGAACGGGTTCCGGGGTTTGCATCGGGCCACCTCCGTGAGGAAATCCAGTCAGGGGAGGTGAACTAGAACACCGTATGCAGGCGTTAAAAATACCGGAATCAATCTACCTGCGCGGGCGCGCTTTCGATTTCGCTGCGCATGGCTTCGAGATTGCCTTCGCACAGTTCGCGTTCGGCCGCTTTCGCTTCCTGCACGGTCTCGGTCTCGAGCCCTTCCGCCTCGCCGAACACGATGTGGAAATCCGGTTCCGCCGCGGGCTGGTCCAGCGTCGCGGCGTTGAGCTCGCGCCAGGACGCGACCACGGGTTCGGCGCGCTCCGCGAAACCTTCAAAGCGGTCCGCGCACGCCTCGTGCAGCATCAGCATGCCCGTGACGCGTTCAAGTTCCTCTTCGGGGTCCAGCGGTTCGCGCCGTATCGCGGCCTCCGCTTCCGGTTCCGGTGCAACGGGTTCTGCCGTCGTCATCGGCCTGTCTTCGCCGGCGCGCCAGCTTGAAATCAGGTCCGGCAGGAAAACCAGCCCCAGGACGAGGATCACGAACCCGAGGGCCAGCGCGATATCGGTTCGGCGCATGCGAGCTCTCCTCTTTATATAAGAGACGGAAAACATGGTCACACGGACCATGGGGAAGATAAAGAGGGTAAGAAGCCTACATGCGCCAGACCAGGCCGAGGCGCAGCCCGCCCTCGTAGATTTCCACCTGGCCGTCGAAACCGCCGCTCTCGATATCGACGTCGAGATGGCTCAGGCCGTAGTCCAGCCAGACGCCGAGTTCGTCGCTGAAAAAGTACCCGACGCCCGCGCGCGCGCTTGCAACAATCGGCGAGACCTCGCCGATCTCGGCCTTGAACCAGCCGGCGTTCGCGCTGACGCGCCACCCGGGGGCCGGCACGTAACGGAAATCGATGCCGACGGTCGGCGCGGGCATGTGATCTTCCCAGGTCGCCGCGATCCGCACCGCGGGCGGCTCGCCCTGCTCGCTCAACACCAGCTCGACCCGGTTGTTCATCCGGTAGTCGGCATAGCCGAAGCGCGGCCCGAGCGCCCACTCGTCGTTCGCGAACAGCCACCAGGTGTAATGAAACTCGAAGGACTCCAGCGCAAACCGGCTGTAGACCGTCGTGGCGACCGGGAACGTCTCGTCCTCGAAAACCAGTTCGCGCCCGAGCTGCCGCGTACCGGCGAGCGACTGGTTGAAATACTCGATGCCGAATTCATGCCGCGGCCAGGGCTGCCAGGCAAGCCCGACGCTTTCGATCAGCGTGTGCTCTTCGAGACCCAGTTCGCTGTCCAGGTCGATGCTGCTGCCGTCGTCATCGTCGCGGTGAATCATGAGATCGAACTGCGTCACGAAACCGCCGGCGCGCAGGGTAACCGTGTCGAGCGGCGGAACCGCCGCACGGCAGTCGGGCGCCAGCAGGGCCGCGGCGAGGGCAAGGTTTCTCAGCTTACAACTGGTCATCGATCGGCAGCAGCGAAATGAGATTCACAAGGAAACGGTCCCACCAGCTGGTTTCCGGTTCGGTATCGAGGAAAGCGACGTCTTCTCCCGTCGCGAGCCGCCAGCGGATTTCTCCGTCATGCAGGACGAGCCGGTAACTGTTCGCCGGGTCCAGTCCCGTGCGGATCATGCCGGCGATCTCGCCGGCGAGTTCGGCGCTTTCGACCAGCACGCCCATCTCGGTGTTGATGACCAGCGAGCGCGGATCCAGATTGAACGAGCCGACAAACACCGTGCGCCGGTCGTGAACCAGCGCCTTGGTGTGCAACGCGGCCTTCGAGCCGGAGGCGAGCGGGGTCAGGTGCTGCTCGATCGCGATGGCGTCCGGGCGCAGTTCGTGCAGGCGGACGCCGGCCCTGAGCAGATCCTCGCGGTAATCCATGTAGCCGGCATGCGCGGCGAGCACGTCGTTTGTCGCCAGTGAATTCGTCAGCACGGCGACGTCCACGCCGCGCCCCACCAGTGCCGCAAGGCGCTCGACGCCACGCGTCGTCGGGATGAAATACGCCGTTTCGATCAGCAGTTCGCGACTCGCGCCGTTCATGGTGTCGAACAGGGATTCCGCGACGCCGTCGCCTTCGATCGCGTCACCCGGCCTGGCGGGATCGTCGAAGATGACGCGAGCGCGTCCCCAGGAAAAATTGTCCCGCCAGGACAGCAGCCGGTCGCGCATGGCACCCGTGTCGGGATCGAGCGGGAACGGCGTGCGGCGCTTTGCTGTCCCGTCCAGGCCGGCGGCGAGCCTTCTCGCGTCGGCCTCCGTGTAGCGGTTCGGATCGACGGTCGAGACGGGGTACGACCAGCCGCTGTTCCAGTACAGGTCGAACATGGAGGAAAGATCCTGGACGACGGGGCCGACAGCGAGCAGATCAAGATCGCGGAAGTTGGATTGTTCGTCGACGGCGAAATAGTGATCGCCGATATTGCGTCCGCCGGTGATGGCGACGGCGTTGTCGGCGATCATCACCTTGTTGTGCATGCGATGGTTCAGCCGCGCGCCCTCGAGCAACCAGCCGAGCATGCGCGCGTCCCGGTGCGCGAAGGGATTGAACAAGCGCACTTCGATCAGCGGGTGCGCGTCAACCAGGCTGAACACGACGGTTTCGCCTTCCGTGTGCACGTCGTCCAGCAGCAGCCGCACGCGCACGCCGCGTTCGGCGGCCCGCATCACGTCGCGCAGCATCATGCGGCCGGTCAGATCGTCTTCCCAGATGTAGTACTGCAGGTCCAGCGTGTGGCCGGCGAGTCCCGCCATCGCGGCACGCAGCAGGTAGGCGTTCGCGCCGGCGACAACGGGCACGAAACCCGATTCGCCCGGGTGCGCGACCAGCAGCGGCAGGAAAGCCTGGCCGAGTGCGGTGTTTTCCGGATTCGCCAGTGCATACGACGGCTCGCGCGCGGTGTTCGGCGGCAGGCTCGCGCAGGCGGCGCACAGCAGCATGGCGCACAGTGCCGGCGGCAATCGGAGTATTGGAGTTCCCTGCCCAGTCATGATGCCCGGAGCATATCCGCCCTTGCGGGGGAAACCTCTCGGGGATTCATGGCAGTATTGCGCCGTCCATAATGCATTTACCGAGACAGCGGGTGAGGGATACCGGGTAACCGCCATGCCGAAAACAGACAAACGCGTTGACGCCTACATTCGAAGATCGCCGGAATTCGCGCGGCCCATTCTCGAACGCCTGCGCGCCACCTGGCACAAGGCCTGCCCCGACATCGAGGAAACCATCAAGTGGGGCGTTCCGTATTTCCAGCACAACGGCCTTGTCGGCGGCATGGCGGCGTTCAAGGCGCATGTCGGTCTTGGCTTCTGGAAGGCGAAACTGCTGAAGGATCCCGCGGGCATTCTCGGCGAAGGCGGCAGCATGTCGGCGAGCCGCATACGCAGCCTCGCGGACCTGCCGAAGGAAAAGGCCCTGATCGCGATCATTCGCGAAGCCGTCGCGTTGAACGGGGACGGCGGCGCGAAACGCGAACGCAAGCCGGTGCAGGTGCCGGCGATGCCTGCCGATTTCCGCAACTGCCTGCAGGCGAACCGAAAGGCGCAGGCAACGTTCGAAAACTTTCCGCCCTCGCAACGCAGGGAATACCTCGAGTGGATCATCGAAGCGAAACAGGCCGCCACGCGCGAACGGCGCATTGCGCAAGCCGTGGAATGGCTGGCCGAGGGCAAGCCGCGCCACTGGAAATACATGAAGAAGAAATAAGCGGCGACCAATTGCGCTCGCGGAGGAGTATCCTGTCGCCCTGAATCCTCCCCGCTTTTGCAAACGAGTTCGCCCGACATGCCCGCCGACGCCGCCAGCAACGAAGAATCCCCCCTGTTCGCCGATCTCGGACTGCCCGGCACGCTGCTGCAAGCCCTGGAGTCCGTCGGCTACGAAACGCCTTCGCCCATCCAGGCGCGCACCATCCCGCCGCTGCTCGCCGGTCGCGACGTGCTCGGACAGGCGCAGACGGGAACCGGCAAGACGGCGGCCTTCGCATTGCCCCTGCTTGCGAAACTCGATCTCGCGCGCGCCGAACCGCAACTGCTGGTGCTCGCGCCGACGCGCGAACTCGCCATCCAGGTCGCCGAAGCCTTCCAGCGCTACGCCGCCTTCCTGCCCGGTTTTCATGTCGCGCCCGTTTACGGCGGCCAGGACATGCGCGGGCAGCTGAACCAGCTGAAGCGCGGCGTGCACGTCGTTGTCGGCACGCCCGGCCGCGTGATGGATCACATGCGCCGCGGCTCGCTGGACCTTGCCGCGCTCAAGGCCCTCGTGCTCGACGAAGCCGACGAAATGCTGCGCATGGGTTTCATCGACGACGTCACCTGGATTCTCGAACAGACGCCGGCCGAGCGGCAGATCGCGCTGTTCTCCGCGACCATGCCCGCGGCAATCCGGCGCATCGCCGAAACGCACCTGCGCGATCCGGAGCACATCGCCATCGACGTGAAGACCACGACGGCGGCAACCATCCGGCAGCGCTACTGGTACGTTTCCGGCCTGCACAAGCTCGACGCGCTGACGCGCATTCTCGAAGTCGAGGAATTCGACGGCGTGATCGTCTTCGTGCGCACGAAAACCGCGACAACCGAACTCGCCGAGAAGCTGCAGGCGCGCGGTTACGAGGCCGTCGCGCTGAACGGCGACGTGCCGCAGAAGCTGCGCGAGCAGACCGTGCAGAACTTCAAGGCCGGCAAGCTCGACATCCTTGTCGCGACCGACGTCGCCGCGCGCGGCCTGGACGTCGACCGCGTCAGCCATGTCATCAATTACGACATTCCCTATGACACGGAAGCCTACGTGCATCGCATCGGCCGCACGGGGCGCGCGGGACGCGCGGGTGAAGCCATCCTGTTCGTCGCGCCGCGCGAGAAGCGCCTGCTTTCGCTGATCGAACGCGCGACAAGGCAGAAGATCGCCGAGATGCAGTTGCCGAGCACGGAAGCGATCAACGACAAGCGCATCGCGAACTTCCACCGGAAAATCACCGACGCGATCACGGCCGGCGAGCTGGATTTCTTCCGCGAGCTGATCGCGTCATACCAGCAGCAGCACGACGCACCGCCGCTGGAAATCGCCGCCGCGCTCGCGAAACTCGCGCAACAGGGCAAGCCGCTGCTGCTGAAGCCGAAGGCCGAACGGCCGCCGGAGGAAAAGGAAAGGAAGACGAAGCGCGAGCGGCGCGAGGAACGCGACGAAAAGTTCCGCGAAGAGGCCTACGGCAGCCGCAGGAAACGCGAACGCGAAGACGCGCCGCCGCCGGAAGGCATGGAACGCTTCCGCATCGAAGTCGGGCATGACCACGGCGTCAAGCCCGGCAACATCATGGGCGCGATCGCGAACGAAGCCGGGCTCGAAGGGCAATATATCGGGCGCATCCAGATCTTCGGCGACCATTCACTGGTCGACCTGCCCGAAGGCATGCCAAAGGAAATTTTCCGCGACCTGCAGAAGACGCGCGTCGCCGGCCAGGCGCTGCGCATTTCACGCGCCGACGGAAAGCCGTCACCGGCTGTGAACGAAGCCGAACCCGCCCTTCCTCCGTCGGGCGGCAAGCTGCGCGCGCTGGAATCGGCGGCGCACGCGAAACCGCGTTCGAGGAAAAGCTCCGCTCCCGAGGGCAAGCCGGGCAAGAGGAAACAGCGCCCCGGAAAGAATGCACGAACGGCGGCGAAGCAGGATGCGCCTGCAACGAAGAAACGCCGGACCGGCACGCTGACGACGCGAAAGAAGAAGGACTGACCGTAGGGCGGGCTCCGCCGCCGTTAAAAATGCGGCGGCCAAAGGCCGCCCTACGCAAACCGTCCATTGCTCTTCGCCTTTCGCCTTTCGCCTTGCCTTTCGCCTTTCACCCTTCGACTTTCGCCCTTCGCCCTTCGCCTTTCACCCTTCGACTTTCGCCCTTCGCCCTTCGCCCTTCGCCCTTCGACCTTCGACCTTCGACCTTCGACCTTCGACCTTCGACCTCAATTCGAGGTCGAACTCGCCATCCCCGCCACCTGCTCCAGCGCGCGGATCGCGAACAGCATCACCATCGCGTCGGCGAGTTCGCGCCGTGTCAGCGGCCGTCCTGCCGTGACGTCGAAAACGGGTTCCGCGAATCGCGGCGGTTCGCCGGTGACGGCGCGGCCGGAATAGACGCGAAACCCCGCGTTCGAGCCGCCGCTCCATTCCAGCAACTGCGCGTCGGGATAATGGTCTTCCACGTCACCGTCGTCCGTTTCGCGCGGCACGATCGTGCCGGGCAGCAAGGTCGCGCGCCAGAACGCGGCGCGGCCGCGCCACGTTCCCTCGAAGCGATGATCGAAGCCGGTTCGCAATTCCAGCTCCCCGACCTGTTCGCCCGTCGCGGCATTGAAGATCACGACGCGCGGCGCCATCGCGTCCCAGCCCGAGGTGCGGTCGGGACGGTCACTGCTCGCGCTCACCTGGAAAATGTAATCCGTCGCGGTGATGCTGTCCTGGAACAGGTCCTCGCGGCGAAAATCGCCGCCACCGCCATCGGCGTTCCGGAATGCCCGTCGCCAGTGGAATCCGCCGACCATGCCGCCCTGTCCGCCGCGCAACGCCCATTTGCCCGATTCGGGTTCGGTTTCGCGCAGGCTGTACCCCACGGCGGACGGCGGCCGCATGGCGGCGTCGAAAGGTTGCGGAAACTCGTGCAGCACCGGTGTCGCCGAACACCCGGCAAGCAGGACGACGGCGATCAGCGCGAGTGCGCGGTAGCCGCAACGGACAGGCATGGTTAACATGGCTTCCCCCTTCATGAATGAACGGAACGTCATGGACGCCCGTGAAGAACTTGTCCGATATTACCGGCTTTTGCGCGAACACGGCCTGAACGATTCGCACAGCGGCAACGCCTCGGTGCGCGACGGCGACACGATCTGGGTCACGCCGACCGGCTGTTCTGCAGACACGCTCGTGCCTGGCGATCTGGTGCGTTGTCACGTCGACGGCAGCATCGGCGACGGCGCGTCACTCGACGCGCGCCTGCATGTCATGGTCTACCGGAAGAATGCCACGGCGCGCGCGATGTTGCACAGTCATGGCGCGCACACCGTCGCGCTCACGCTGAACGGCGAGGATTTCGTTCCGGCGGATTTCGAAGGCGGCTACTATTTTCCGCGCGTACCGGTGATCGACGCGCCCTACGCCGACTACCTGCCGCGATCCGCGGAACTGATTTCGAACGTGCTGCGCGATCACCGCATCACGGTCTATCGTGGGCACGGCGTTTACGCGCAGGCGGAAACGCTGAACCTGGCGTACAAGTGGACCAGCTCGCTCGAGCTTTCCGCGAAGACCTTCTGGCTGGCGAAACTCGCCGGCACCCTGGCCGATTGAAAGAGGAAGTCCCATGCTGCGCACCGCCCTGCTGTTCCTGCTGCTTGCCCCGCCGGCCTTCGCCGAACCGTTGCTCTATCGCGTCGCCGACGCGGACACCACCGTCTGGCTGCTAGGCTCGGTGCACGCGCTGACGGCCGGCGACTATCCGCTGGATGCGCGCATCGAATCCGCCTATTCCAAGGCGGAGCGCGTGGTGCTGGAAGTCAGCCCGGAAGAACTGGACCCCGCGCACATTGCCCAGGTCGCGCTGCCGTTGGCGCGTTACGAAAACGGGCAGGATCTGGCCGACGCACTCGGCGATGCCGAGTACGCCGAACTGCGCCGCTACCTCAAGACGCTGGGACTGGACGTCGCGCAGTTGCGCGGATTCGAGCCGTGGTTTGTCGGCTTGCAGGTCTTTGCGCTGAGCCTCTCGCAGAGCGGTTATTCGGGCTCGCAGGGCGTCGACAGGCATTTTGCCGAGCGCGCGCTGGCCGATCACAAACTGACCGGCGGACTGGAAACCGCCGCGGAGCAGTTTCGCGCGTTCGACACGTTGCCGGCCTCCGCGCAGAAAACGTTCCTGATGGAAAGCATCAAGGACGGAGAAGACTTCAAGCGGGAACTGGACAGGATACTGGCGGCATGGCGGCAGGGCGACGAAGCGGCATTGACGGCGCTGATCGATACCGAGTTCGGCAAGGCGCCCGCCCTTCGCGACGCACTGCTCGTCAATCGCAACCGCCGCTGGATTCCGCAGATCGAATCGCTGCTCGAATCGTCGGGCGACAGCCTCGTCATCGTCGGCGCGCTGCACCTTGTCGGTGACTCAGGCGTGATCGAGCTGCTGGAAGACGAAGGCTACGAAGTGACTCAAGTTAAAAGCGAAAACCGGCGAAACTGATCGGAAGCGCGAGAAATCTGGATCACAGGGGCATCGCGAGCGAACGCAAAACAGGTGGAAAGCGGCGAGTGATTTGGCGATTGTGAGCGTCGCGAGCGACGGCAGGACAAGGCGGAGATCGATGAGAAACCGGAATGTACACGTAGTACATGAGGATTTCGAATCGAGCTCCAACGCAGTCCTGCCGAGCGCACGAGGTCCCGGTACTCCGGGAGCAGCTCACAATCGTCAAATCTCGATCATTTCGAAATCTTCCTTGCCAGCCCCACAATCCGGACACTGCCAGTTCAACGGCACGTCTTCCCACTTGGTGCCGGGCGCCACGCCGGTTTCCGGGTGTCCTTTCTCTTCTTCGTAAATGAATCCGCAGATCACGCACATGTAGGCTTTCATCGAACACTCGGCACGGGTTGACGTTCTGGAGCGCGCATTTTCCGGAACGGGACCGGCCGCGTCAAACCGCCGGATGTTAAGATCGCGCCATGCAGCAAACGATTTCTCCCCCTGTCGTCCTCGTCATCGCCGGCAATGATCCTTCGGGCGGCGCGGGCATTGCCGCGGATATCCAGGCGATTACGCGCCTGGGCGCTCATCCCGCGCCAGTGATCGCCGCGCTGACGGTGCAGGACACGGTCAACGCCTATGCGGTCGAATCCGTGGACGCGGATTTCGTCGCGGACCAGGCCGGGAAGGTCCTGGACGATCTGCCGGTGCGCGCGATCAAGCTCGGCCTGCTCGGCAGCGCCGCGAACGGCGAAGCCGTCGCCGCGCTGCTCGCCCGTCATCCCGGCATTCCCGTCGTCGTCGATCCTGTGCTGGTCGCGGCGGGAGGCGCGCAGCTCGCCGAGGAAGAACTGCTTGCCGTTTACCGGGAACGCATCCTGCCGCTCGCCACGCTGCTGACGCCGAACGCGCTGGAGCTGCGGCGCCTGGCACCGGATTTACCGGATACCCGCGCGCGCGCATTCGCGTTACTGGATCGGGGAGCGTCCTGGGTGCTGGCCAAGGGCGGTGACGAAAACACGCCGGCAGTGGAGAATTTTCTTTTCAACCGTGATGGCGAACGACAGGCCTGGAAAACCGAACGGCTCGGCGGCGAACACCACGGCTCGGGTTGTACGCTTGCGGCCGGCATCGCCGCACAACTCGCGCGCGGCGAACCCGTGCCGCGCGCCATCGAGCTCGCGCAGCGCTTCACCTTCTCCGCGCTCGCAAACGGCTGGACCCTCGGCCGAGGGCAGCGTATTCCCAACCGGCATTTCCCCACGTGACGTGAACGCGGTCAATCCTCGCCTGCAGGGCCTTTATGTCATCACCGATCGCGTGCAGTGCATGCGTCGCGGGCTGGTGGACAGCGTGGCGGACGCCCTCGCCGGCGGCGCGCGCCTGGTGCAGTACCGCGACAAATCGCAGGATCACCGCCGACGCTTCGAGGAAGCCTTGCAGCTTTCCGGCCTGTGCGCCGCGCACGGCGCAGCGTTCATCATCAACGATGACGTCCGGCTTGCACGCGCCACGGGAGCGCATGGCGTTCATCTCGGCCGCGATGACACGAGTGTTGCCGACGCGCGCGCGCTTCTCGGCACCCACGCGATCATCGGCGTTTCCTGCTATGACGATTTCACGCTGGCGGAAGCCGGCGCGCGCGCAGGCGCGGATTACGTCGCCTTCGGCAGCGTGTTCCCGTCATCCACCAAGCCCGATGCGGTGCGTGCGCCAATGAAACTTTTCAGGCGCGCGAGCGAGGAGCTTTCCGTTCCTGCCTGTGCTATCGGCGGCATCAACCGCGACAATATCGGAGAAGCCGTTCGTGCCGGTGCCACGATGCTCGCCGTCGTGTCCGCCGTCTTCGCGGCGGGCGACATCGAAGCGGCGACACGGGAACTGATCGGGAAGATTTCCGCGAGCCGGGAACCGCGGGCCGCCAATCGAAAGTGAAAAGCCGCGGCCCTTGCTTCCGGTCATTGCCGCAACCGTTTCATGCCCGCGATTCCGCGAGCCGCATTCGCGGCCTTTGGAAATAGGTCAGCGCGCGCCAGAGCCATTCCGCGGGACCGAACGCAAACCGCTTCAGCCACCAGTGGCTCCAGAACAC
>DASVCH010000103.1:0-9184 GCA_036381715.1 Gammaproteobacteria bacterium
ATCGTGTTCCTTTCCGTCGCCGAACTTGGTGCGCTGATTCGAAATGGCGATATCACGTCCGTCGAATTGACGAAGATTTACCTCGACCGCATCCGCGAACGCGACGACGAACTGCACGCCGTAATAACGCTCACGGAAGACCTCGCGCTCGAACAGGCGCGGCGCGCGGACGCGGAGCTGTCGAAGGGCGTCGATCGTGGCCCGCTGCACGGCATTCCCTACGGTCTGAAGGATCTCGCGGCCGTACCCGGCTATCCGACGACCTGGGGCGCGACGCCTTATAAAGGGCAGGTGATCGACGAGATCGCGACGGTCGCAAAACGCATGGAAGAGGCGGGCGCGGTGCTGATCGCGAAGACGGCGGTCGGCGCGCTGGCCTGGGGCGATGTCTGGTTCGGCGGGCGAACGAATTCGCCGTGGGATATCGAGGAAGGCGCATCCGGTTCGTCGGCAGGTTCCGCGGCCGGTGTCGCCGCGGGGTTTTTTCCTGTCGCCATCGGCACGGAAACCTGGGGGTCGATCGTCTCGCCTTCGGTGCAGAACGGCGTGATCGGCCTGCGTCCGACATTCGGCCGCGTCAGCCGTCATGGCGTGATGGCCCTGTCCTGGTCGATGGACAAGGTCGGCGCCATCTGCCGTTTCGCGGAAGACTGCGGCAAGGTGCTGGACGCGATTCGCGGTCCGGACGGCAAGGATTCGACCGTTGTCGCTTCGGGTTTTTCGTACTCGCCTGCAGCCGGGCTTGAGGATCTTCGCATCGGCTGGCTCGCGGATGATTTCGACAGCGAATACGGCAACACCGAAAACGACGCGAAAGTGATCGAAGCGCTGCGTGACGCCGGCGCCGATCTGCACGCCGTCGCCCTGCCGGACCTGCCGGTGGACGCCATGAGTTTCATCCTTTCGGCGGAAGCCGCGGCGGCGTTCGACACGCTCACACGTTCGGGGCGCGACGACCTGCTCGTGCGCCAGGTACGTGATGCCTGGCCGAACGTGTTCCGTGCCGCGCGCTTCATTCCCGCCGTGGAATACGTGCAGGCGAATCGCCTGCGCTCGCGTCTGATCGATGGTATCGAGGCGATGTTTGTGCAAGCGAGCATCGATGTTGTGCTTGCGCCCTGTTTCGCGGGCAGCCAGTTGCTGGCGACGAACCTGTCCGGTCATCCCTCGCTGGCATTGCCGAACGGTTTCGACGGCGAAGGCATGCCGACGGGAATCTGCCTCATCGGCAGGCCGTTTCATGAAGGTGACCTGATCGCCGCGGCGCGTGCGATTCAGCGGGCCACGGATCTCGCGGTCCGCAAGCCGCCGATGAACTGGTGAGGGAAGGCGCCTACACGGCGCGCGCGAGCGCCCAGACCTCGATACGTTCGACGCCATTGCGGCGCAGGAGCCTCGCGATTTCCGCGGTCGTGCTGCCGGTGGTCACCACATCATCGAGGATCGCGACATGCGGCAACGGCTTTCGTCCGCCGCGCAAGGCGAATGCGTTGCGGACATTGCGACGCCGCGCGATCGCGTCCATGCCGGACTGGGTATCCGTGGCGCGAACGCGCTCGACAAGGTCATTGCACAGGCCGATGCCCAGCTTCGCCGCGACGGCCTTCGCCAGGAATTCCGACTGATTGAAGCCGCGTTCGCGCAGGCGCCGCGAATGCAGGGGCACCGGCAGCAGGCAGGCGGGCGGCGGCGTTTCCGCATGCAGCGTTTCGGCGAACAGTTCGCCGAGCACCCGTCCGGCGGCGTGATCGCCATTGAACTTGAAACGCCGGATCAACGTATCCAGCGGCCAGGCATAGCGAAAGGCGGCGCGGCCGCGATCCTGGACAGGCGGGTTGGTCAGGCAGTCGCCGCAGACGGCCCGGTGCGTTGACAGCAGCGGTCTGGCACAACGCAGGCAGCCGTATTCAATGCGCGGCAATTCCCGTTCGCAATGATCGCAGATGTCGCGCTCGCGCCGGCTGCGGCGCCCGCACAGCAGACAGCAGCCGGGCAACAGGCGAAACGAAAAATCGTTGAAGGGTTCCGGCATCGCGCATCCCTGCCGCTGTTCTCATCCATTCGTTCGAGGCATTGCCCCACAAAAACCCGGCTCGCGCAACCGCCAGCCGGGCGTGCGCCCGCAATCAATATTCCGGGTCAGGATCGTTGTACGGACGCTTGTCTTCGAATTCGTTCACCTGCCACGGATAGCCCTGCAGCAGTTCCGCTTCGTCCACCTGACCGTCCCGGTTCACGTCCGCGTCGCGGAATTCCATGGAAACCGGCATTTCCGACCATTCTGCTTCCGTGAGAAAGCCGTCGCCGTTCGCGTCGTAGCGCTCGAAGCGATCATCGCCGTTATTCATGTTCGCACCGTTTCCAGCCGGCTGGTCCTGGCCGGCGCCGACTTCACTGCGATCGACGTAGCCATCCTGGTTGGCATCGAGCGTGTCGAAGTAGATGACAATGTATTCCGCGTTGGCGTCGTTCGCTTCCGTCCGGCTCACGCGGTTGTCGCGATTGGCGTCGGCCTGCTGGAAGCTTGCGGCGCCCGTATCGCCGTTGCCTTGTTCGACATTGCGGCGCGCGTCCTTCGTTTTCCGGCCGCCCTCGTCCATTTCGTTTTCGTCAAGAAAACCGTCCTGGTTCGTGTCCCAGATCACGAAGTACGTCACCAGTTCGCCGTCCTTCTGCGCCTCTTCGCGACTGACGCGGTTGTCGTTGTCCGTATCGTACATCTGCACGTTGCGCGGCTGGCTGTCCACTTCCGACACGGGCGCCGTCACGCTTTCCTGTTTCCCGGCCTGTCCGCCGCCCTGCCCGCCGGTTTGCCAGTCGATATTCTGCTGACTGACGTTGCGTTCTTCGGCGGTAATGCCGGCATCGACCTCTCCCTTGCTCAGGCGTCCGTCACGATTGGTGTCGATCGCGTCGAAGCTCGTCGTGACGTTGTTCACGGCGTTCCACTCGCTTTGCGTCAGGTAGCCGTCGTGATCGGTGTCGTAGCGGTCAAAGTCGATGTCGTCCTGCGCGGAGGCGGCGCCGGCGAGAAGGCCGAGCGCCATGGGAGCGAGTCGCGTGAGTCGTTGCATGATCTGCCTCCTGGTTCTTCCGGTGCACGTCGATGCTTCTGAACTGGGGTTCGTTGTCGCGGATTAAATGGCCGCCGCGCCATTGATTCGCATCGGCGTTTTATTGTCGCGAAAAAAAAGCCCTGCGAGATGCAGGGCTGTGGGCAGAGCGATTGTCAGAATCCGAATTCGAGATTCACGGAAGGAACGTCGACGTCCGTCTCGCCGATTTCATAGCGATCGTAGCGAATGTTGAAGCCCACGCCCTCGCCGCTGCCAAAGTGCGCACCCACGCCGTAGAAGGGATCTTCCCCGTCGGCGTCGAACTCGAATTCGTCAAGCGGCGCAACGGCGGTGCCGGTCGAATCCCACCACATCTGGCCGCCGCGCAACGACAGGCTGACGGAGTCATGGATGGGAATATGGAAGGTCAGCGCGGCCGTCACGCCGTTGGCATCGAGGAAACCGCCTTCGTCGTCGATTTCGCCGAAGTCGACATAACCCGCTTCGAGCCCGAACCAGTCGGTGAAGTTCGCGCCAAGGTAGGCTTGCCAGGTCATCCGGTCATCGCGCAGGTCGTTGTCCTCGGTGAGAAAATCCTCGTTTTCGAATTTGCCGTAGCCGATGCCGATGCCGGCATACGGGCCGATGTCGTCGTCGAAGAGCGAGTCGGCGCTCGCCATCATCGGCATCGCCGCGAGTGCGGCGCCCAATGTCACACAGGTCGTCAGAGTTCCAAGGCTTCGCATGATGTTTACCTCCGTTACCACAGGAAACTTTTCGTCAGATCCGGAGCCGCCTGTTACCGGCTCCAGGCCTGCCTGCAAAATCGAATTGGTTGTTGCTTGTCCGTTATTCAACGACGAGAGGCGAAATCGCTCCGTCCCGCTGTCTCGCATAAAAAGAGCCCCGCCGGGGTAGCGGGGCAACGGGGGGGACCTGCCGAGGCAGTCGGTGTGTGACCTGTCAGGAACCGGCGAGCGGCGTACGCGAGTGAAGCGCAAATGAATGGCGCGGACATGCGTCGGAACTGGCGTTCGGCGGCGTGTTCGGGAACATCGTCCGTCGTGACGGCATGCGCCGCGCCATGATCAGTTACTGACAGGCCGGCGACTCAATAGTCTTCGCCCATGCCCTGGTCCTGGCTCTGCTGATCCTGGGACTCGGCGCCCTGCGCTTCGGTCTGATCCAGGTAGCCGTCGCCATTGGCGTCAATCGTGCTGAACTGCGCGGCGAGTTCCGCGTTCTGCGCCACTTCGGTGCGGCTCAGCTGACCGTCACCGTCCTGGTCGAGCTTGTCGAAATCAACCTTGTCGCCTTCATTGGCGACAGCAACACCTGCGGAGAACAGGCCGGCGAGAAAAAGCATCATCAGTCGTTTCATGGGTGTGACCTCCAAGTTTGGTTTGCGCGAACCAGTAGGGTTCACAGGGATTGGTGCAATTTGCATGCCGAGCGCGGAAACCCCGGGAAATATGCGGCAACAGGCGACAGCACGGGAAAAGGCGCGGGTGAAACGTCGCCGAACGCCAACGGTCTCGCGAATGGAAATTCATTCCGTTGACCGGACTGGAAATTTTTGTCGCGGACGTGCGACAGGGGATTCAGGAACCGTTCTTGAACTGCGCGGGATCGAGATGAAAACGCTTCAGCAGCTTGTAGAAGTCGGTGCGGTTGCGATGCGCGAGCCTGGCCGCGCGTGAAACGTTGCCATGTGTCAGCCGCAAGAGCTGGCACAGGTACTGTCGCGTGAATGCATCACGCGCGTCCGCGAGCGATGGCAGGCCGTTGCCGTGTTCGTCGAGCAGCCGCCGAACCTGTCCGGCCGAGATCAGCTTGCCCGGCGTCAGTGCGGCGCTGCGTTCGACGAAGTTGCGCAGTTCGCGCACGTTGCCTGGCCAGTCGCCGCGCAGCAGCGTTTCCAGTGCGGCAGGGGCGAACGCCTTGCGCGGCCGGTCGCCGGGTCCGGTGAGGTGTTCGAGAAAATGCGTCGCGAGCAGCGGAATATCTTCGCGCCGCTCGCGCAGTGGCGGCAGGCGCAGGTTGACGACGTTCAGGCGGTAATAGAGATCTTCCCGAAAGTCGCCCGACTCGATCGCCTGGCGCAGATCGTGGTGCGTGGCCGAGACCACGCGGATGTCGACATGCGCGTCGCGCGTGCTGCCGACGCGGCGCACCGTGCCTTCCTGGAGCATGCGCAGCAGTTTCACTTGCGCGGTCGCGGGCATGTCGCCGATTTCGTCGAGGAACAGCGTGCCGCCGTCCGCCTCCTGCACGAGGCCGGGCCGCGCCTGCACGGCGCCGGTGAACGCGCCTTTCTCATGGCCGAAGAGTTCGGACTCGAGCAAGGTTTCCGGAATCGCGCCGCAGTTCACGGCGATGAACGGCTTCGCGTGGCGCGCGCTCGCGCGGTGGATGGCACGCGCGAGCAGTTCCTTGCCGGTGCCGCTTTCGCCGCTGATGAGAATCGAGACGTCCGTCCCCGCGGCCATGCGCGCCTGCGCGAGCAGTTCTTCCATGCGTCCGCTGCAGGTAACGATATCCGCGCGCCAGGCATCGGAGCCGGAACGCGCATGCGTGCCCGCGTTGATCGCGCGTCCGACCTGTGCCAGCAATTCGTCCTTCTCGACCGGCTTGGTCAGGAAACCGAACGCGCCGTTCTGCGTCGCACGCACCGCATCGGGAATGCTGCCGTGCGCGGTGATGAGTATGACGGGCAGGCCGGGCGCGTCGCGGCCGAGCGCGTCCAGCAGCTCCAGGCCGTTCATCGGTTCCATGCGCAGGTCGGTAATCACGAGGTCCGGCCGCGCCGACGCCACCTCGGACAACGCGTGCCTGCCGTCGGCGGCCGTGCGCACCTTGTAGCCGCTGCTTTCCAGCCGCATGCTCAGCAGCCGCAGCAGGCCGGGATCGTCATCGACGAGCAGTATCTGGTTGCCGCTCGGCATCGTCGTTCTCCCCGTTGTCGTCGCTGTCGTTGTTGCCCTGTTGATCGTCATCCGCGCCGCCGCCGTTCACGGTCTGTTCGATGCGCGCCAGCGCATCGAGCTTGCGGCGCACTTCCGAAAGCTGGCGGCGCATGTCCTCGCGCAGGGTTTCGGCTTCATGAAGATCGGCAAGACAGGTCTTCAGGTCGTCGCGGCCGCCACGCAAGGCTGCGCGCAGGTCGTCGGCGAGCTGCATGCGCCCGATGCGGTCGATGACCTGGCCGAGTTGCAGGCGCACCAGCACGTCGAGTGCGACGGGCAGCGGATCGGGCGCCACCAGCAGGGACTCGAAAAGCGCGCGCGCGCGTTCGAGGTTCGCGCGATTGTCGCGGTCGACGGACAGGGTGAGCGCGTACTCCAGCGTCGCGGCCGGATGGCCGCGTTCCGCCGCAACGCGCAGGCGTTCACGATGCGCCGCCTGCTTGCCGGCGGGTTGGGCCAGGTACTCGCGCAGGCCGGTCAGGTAATGCCGGACAACGCCGTCTTCGCCGGTCGGCCATTCAACGGCGTCGTCGCGCCAGCCGGCGCACGCGGTCAGCACGCCCGCCAGCAGCATTGCCAGCAGCAACAGCCGCGCCGCGCCGTCAGGTCGACGGAAGTTCGACAAGGAATGTCGCGCCATTGGTTTCTCCGTCAATGATGGTGACTTTGCCGCGGTGCGTCCGCACGCACTCCTGCACCACGGACAGGCCGAGACCCGTGCCGTGCACGTGGCTGTTTGCCTGCCGGCGTCCCTGGTAGAACGCGCGGAACACGCGCTTGCGCTCCTCCGGTTCGATGCCGGGGCCGTCATCGCTCACCAGCAGGCGCGCCGTTTTTCCGCGCCGTTCGATGCGCACGACCAGGCGGCCTTGCGGCGGCGAATATTTCACGGCGTTCGATACGAGGTTCTCGATCATCACTTCCAGCTTCTGCGGATCGCCGGCCACGCTGACGTCGTCGAGTTCCGTGAACACGCGCAGCTGCCGCGCGTGGATCGGCAGTCGGTTACGCTCCAGCACGCGCTCCACGAGTTCGTCGAGCCGGACCGCTTCGCGCCGCGACGGCGTGCGCAGGTTCTGCCAGGCGCTGAAGTTCAGCAGGTTCTCGATCTGCGATTGCAGTCTCAGGCTGTTGTCGCGCAGGATGCCGGCCACCTCGAGCTGCTCCGGCGTCAGGCTGCCGGCCGCGCCGTCGGCGAGCAGCTCGCTGCCTTCGCGGATGTTGGCAAGCGGCGTCTTCAATTCGTGCGAGATGTTGCGAAGAAAGGCGCTCTTGTCTTCCTCCACCGTCTGCAGCCTGCGGCGCAGCCAGTTGAGCTGGCCACCAAGCTGTTCGAAATCCGCCGGGCCGCGCACGTCGATCTCGCGCTCGAAGCGGCCTTCGCCCAGGCCCTTGATCGCACCCGCGAGCTGCCGCACCGCGCGCGAAATCATCAGCGTGAACACCGCGGCGAGCAAAAGCGCGACCACGATCACGCCGGTCGCCTGCCAGACCAGCCGTTGCTGGATGCGGTCCGATTGCGCCTGCATCGCCGACATGCGCGCCTCGGTCAGCGCGCGCACGCGATTGTTGATGGCGACCGATTGATCCAGCAGCGCCGCGAAACGCTCCGACACGCCGCCGAAGGGATCCTTTGAAACGTTCGTCACCGTGAGCGCGCGTGCATTCGACAACAGCCTTGCGATCGCCGCGTCGAGTTCCGTATCCGCAAACACCTGGCGCAATGCCTCGGCCGCCGCCTCGAAACGTTCGCGGCGGCGCTGGAACAGTTCGAGCAGCGCGGGTTCCTGCAGGATCTCGTACTGGCGCGCGTAGCGTTCCATCGCCGTCAGCTCCTCGCCGAGGATGCGGCCCTGGCGCGTACCCTCGATGCCCGTCACCACCGTCGCCTGGCTGATGAGCGTGAGACGTTCCAGGTAGATCGTGCTGAGCAGGATGGCGGCCACCAGCGGCAGGCCGACCACCGCAAAGCCGACAACGACCAGCACGTTGATGGAGCGCCAGCGGAACGCGCGCATGAATGCCTCGTGATGTGACTGTCCCTTCCCCGCGGCCGCGAACGATGCAGCGCAAAGCCCGGCCGGTTGTTTCGCGAGCCGCCCCGAAACAACCGGCCCGAGGCTCCTCGCCAGTGTCGCGCGCACTGTCGCAATCGCCCATCAGGTATTTGGTCCGCAGAACCGTGAAGTCCCGGCGCCGGAATTCGGGAAAATCAGGGAAAGCATGAGGGGATGGGAGCAGAGCGGGCGGGAAAATCTTCGGCCGTCAAACCGGGTTGCGGAGAATCTCCATGAACACCAGAACGCTTTTCAATGCGGCCTTGCTGGCTGCGCTCGTTTCGCTGGGTGCGTGTGTGGGGCCTTGCAGCTTTCAACGAAGATGACATGCACCTATATGCAGCGAACACCGTGACCGGTGAGACGCGCGTCGTCTCCGATCTGAGTGACCCGTTGCAGGGGCCAGTCATGGGCCTTGATTCTTGCAGCGCGGGCGTTGTTGCGGATTCGGAGAATCGCGTCGTTTACGTGGCGGAGAACAGTTCGGTTTACGCAATACACGCCGTGGACATGGCCTCTGGCCATCGCGTCATCATCGGACAAACACCGTGAAATGATGTCGTTGCAGGAAGGGCGGCTTCGGCCGCCCTTTTTTATTCAATTCAACGTTCCCCAGCTGCGCGCCAATCACGTCAGTTGAACAGTGCCTTCTCCACGCCTTCACGAATCAGGATCACGCGTGAAGCTTCAATTCGATAAATGAGTATCCAGTCGGGCTCAAGGTAACAGTAGCGGCAATCCGACCATGCACCGGTGTCCGGGAATTGCGCGGGCACCTGTTCATCACGTCGAAGCGCTGCCAGCACGAGGCGTCGTATTGGCGCGAGCCGTTGCCGCTGGGGCGAATCACGCAACGCCAGCATGTCTTTCCAGTGTTGTCTTGTTTCCGCGATTTCGCGGGAGGTCTGGCGAGGCATCGTCCGTGGTCCCTGGCGATATGCGGAGTGTCAGTCCGGCGAATACTCGCGTACCGGTTGGATGTCGCCGTCACGCGCCGCCTTTATCGCTGCACGGGTGCCCGCATTCGGTACCTTGATCTTCATCGGAAGCTCGCCGCGGCGAACAACCTCCAGCAGGAACAGTCGCACGCCTTCGCTGGGCGTGA
>DASVCH010000104.1:0-1134 GCA_036381715.1 Gammaproteobacteria bacterium
GGAGCAGGAACTCGTCTACCAGGCGCAGCGCATGGACGTCGACGAGGAGCTGGACCGCCTGGAAAGCCATGTCGTCGAACTGCAGAACGTGCTGAAGCGCGACGAGCCGGTCGGCCGCCGGCTGGATTTCCTGATGCAGGAATTCAACCGCGAGTCGAACACGCTCGGCTCGAAGTCGCAGGACAGCGAGACGACGAAGGCGTCGGTGGAACTGAAAGTGCTGATCGAGCAAATGCGCGAGCAAATTCAAAACATCGAGTGAGTCCTGCGATCAGCACATGACAGAACAACAAGCCAAACTCTTCGTCATCTCCGCGCCCTCCGGCGCCGGCAAGACCAGCCTCGTGAAGGAGCTGGTGCACGACGTGCCGGACGTGACGTTCTCGGTGTCGTACACCACGAGGCCGCAGCGCCCCGGCGAGGTCAGCGGGCGCGATTATTTCTTCGTCACCCGCGCGGAGTTCGAGGCGATGATCGCGGCGGGGAAATTTCTCGAGCATGCGCGGGTTTTCGACAACTACTACGGCACCGCGCGCGAGCAGGTCGAGGAGAAACTGGGCCAGGGCCGGCACGTCATCCTGGAAATCGACTGGCAGGGCGCGGCGCAGGTGCGGGAGAACTGGCCGGGCTGCGAGACCGTGTTCATCCTGCCGCCGTCGCGCGCGGAACTCGAACGCCGGCTGCGCGGCCGCGGCACCGACGCCGACGAGGTGATCGCGCGCCGGCTGCGGGACGCCGTCGACGACATGTCGCACTGGGACGAGTTTCGCTACGTGGTCATCAACGACGAGTTCTCCGCGGCGCTCGACCAGCTCAAGCACATCGTGCGCGGCAAGGGCGGGCCCAGCCTCGCGGACCGCGCGGAAGTGCGCCCGCTGCTGCGCTCGCTGCTGGCGCAGGACAGCAATCCCTCGCCGTGAGCCCTTGTTCCGGTGGCGCTCGCCGCCGCTCCTGCGATAAACTGCATGGCCCTGTACCGTAAGCATTTTTTTCGAGGATTCACCCATGGCCCGCGTTACCGTTGAAGATTGCCTGGACAACGTCGAGAACCTGTTCGAGCTGGTGCTCGTCGCGACCAAGCGCGCCCGCCAGCTGTCGAACGGCGCGGAATCCATGGTGCCCTGGGAAAACGAC
>DASVCH010000105.1:0-7189 GCA_036381715.1 Gammaproteobacteria bacterium
GCGAACAAGGAAGTTGAAATGAAATCCGAGCACGAAAAACAGATCGACCTCATCCGCGTACATGCCGCCAACTGGCTGAAGAACTCGGAGGCCGGCGCACTCCATTACGCAATATCGGAATCCGAATACAAGAATCTCGCCTGGATTTGCATTATCCACGGCATCCTGCACGGGCCTGTCGCGCCGCCGCCGGAAGTAATGGCGGATGATGAGTCCTGCCTGAGCTACCTTGCCAGCGTGCTGGGCGTCCAGAAAACGGACCTTCACCTTCTGTACGCCCTCTATCTGCGGACCTGTCTGATGCATCCGGAGTGTTTCGCGGAGATCGAACGAAACGCTGTCGCAAGATCCAGCGCGGATAACGGTGTCGAAACAAGTACCGAGATGCAATGAGAAGGGCGCCGCTTGCGGCGCAACTCGCGTCCGGCCCTTGCATCAACGCCGTCGATCGGTTTCCTGCCGGAATACCTCATCCCGCCAGTCCGCTCCCATTCGCTGCTCGATGTAATCACGGATCAGCTTGCGCACCATCTGCGAGGGCGTCACGTCCTCCAGCGCGCAGAGTTTTTCGAAAGTGGCCTTCTTCGCCGGATCAATCAGCAGCGTCAGGCGGGCAGTACGGTTTTCCATCAAGCTTTCCGGTTTCGGGTATGTTAATCAGATTAACATTGAAACCCAACGAATTGAACATTTAATATGCGCCGCGACTTTCACCTACAGGAGGTGGAATTTCCCCCTTATGCCGCAGCGCGCTCACCGGTTTTCCCTGCGTTTCGCCAGCGCCTTTCGTGAAAGTGTCCTGAAAGAGCCTTATACCCGCACGCGTTTTGCGCGCGATCTCGTCGCCGGCGTCACTGTCGGCATTGTCGCCATTCCACTTGCCATGGCGCTGGCCATCGCCAGCGGCGTCCCCCCGCAGTACGGCCTGTACACCTCGATGATCGCGGGTTTCGTCATCGCGCTGGCAGGCGGCTCGCGCTTCAGCGTTTCGGGTCCGACCGCCGCTTTCGTTGTCATCCTCGCCCCGGTCACGGCCGAGTTCGGTTTCGGCGGGCTGCTGGTCGCCACATTGATGGCGGGCGCGATCCTGGTCGGGCTTGCCGTCGCGCGCTTTGGCCGGATGATCGAATACATCCCCGAACCGGTAACGCTGGGTTTCACTTTCGGCATCGGCGTGGTGATCGCGACCCTGCAGCTCAACGATTTCTTCGGCCTCGCGATCGCGGAGATGCCGGAGTCATACCTCGGCAAGGTCGCGGCCCTCGCAGGCGCGATGCCGGACGCGGATTGGGCAACGGGCCTGGTCGGCGCGGTCACGCTCGCGGTGCTGGTGTTATGGCCGCGCCTGCGGCTGCCCGTTCCGGGGCACCTGCCGGCGGTGCTGGCCGGCGCTCTCGCTGCGTACGTGCTGGCGCAGTACGGCCATTCCGTGGAGACGGTCGGCTCGCGGTTCACCTGGGTTTTGCCCGACGGTACGCAAGGCAGCGGCATTCCGCCGGTTCTGCCGCAGTTCAACTGGCCGTGGCTGCAGCCGGGGCCGGACGGCTTGCCGCTGGAATGGTCACTCGACACGTTGCGACGGCTGCTGCCCGCCGCATTTTCGATCGCGATGCTCGGCGCGATCGAGTCGCTGCTGTGTGCGGTCGTGCTTGATGGCATGACCGGCCGGCGGCACCACGCGAACTCGGAATTGCTGGCTCAGGGCATCGGCAATCTCGTGGTGCCGTTCTTCGGGGGCATCACGGCGACCGCCGCCATCGCGCGCTCGACCGTCAGCTACCGGTCGGGCGCGGAGTCCCCGGTTGCCGGAATGATTCACGCGGTGTTCGTGATGGCCGGGCTCCTGGTGCTCGCGCCGGTCCTGTCCTGGCTGCCGATGGCGTCGATGGCCGCGCTGTTGCTGATGGTCGCCTGGAACATGAGCGAAGCGCACAAGGTGGCAGGCCTGATCCGCAAGGCGCCGAAGGGCGATGTGCTGGTGCTGCTGACCTGCCTGTCGCTGACGGTGCTGTTCGACATGGTGATCGCCATCAGCACAGGCATCGTGCTGGCGTCGCTGCTGTTCATGCGCGACGTGTCGCTGATGACGAAGGTGAGCGACATTACTGCAAGCCGCAGCCAGGGTTTGTCGGGAACGCTGGATGAAGTGCCGAATGACTGGTCGGTGTTCAAGATCACAGGTCCCCTGTTCTTCGCCGCCGCGGATCGCGTGTTCTCGGAGCTGCTGTCGCAGTCCGCCGAAAAGCGCGGCGTCATTCTCTACATGGATGCGGTGCCCGTGCTGGACGCGGGCGGCCTGGCCGCGCTGACGAAATTCCTCGACGGCTGCCTGAAACGTGATACCCGGGTGATCGTTGCGGACCTGCAATTCCAGCCATTGAAAACGCTGGCGCGCGCGCAACTCCTGCCGATCGAAGACCGGCTCGTCTTCACGCCGACATTACGCGAAGCGATTGCATGGACGCACGGGATGCCCGTCGCCGGCCATTGATCACTCCGGCAAGGTCTGCGCGAAGTACCGTTCCAGGTATTCTTCGAAGGTGAGCGTATCGGCGGCCTCGATGGCGCGCTGCTCGGCGAGCGAGCGTTCGGCGGCTTCGCGGAAGAAGGTTTCGCGTTCGGGCGCGAGCGGTTGCGCGAGGTACGCCTCCCGGTGTTCGACGGACTTGCGCATCGCGAACTCGAAGAACGATTCCTCGTTCGCGCTCATCTCCCGCAGCATCCGCGCCGATGGGGTACGTTCCGGATCGGCGGCGATCTCGCGCTGCGCGGCAAGCGCCGACGAATAACGCCGGTCCGGCTCGCAGCTGTCGAGAATTTCCGCGACGGACTGCATCGCTTCCAGCGCCTCGTCCGCCCACGCCCGCAAGGCTACCTCCTGTCCGTTGTGCCGCAGCGCGAGGCCGGGTTCGCGGCCGCGCGTGGCGACCAGCGTCTGGTTGTGATCGATCTCGGCCTGTTCGTCGGCGCTGATCGGCGGGCTCGCGCTCAACAGGCAGAAGGCGAGAAATACTTCCAGGAAATAGAGTTCGGGCAGGTTCACGCCCGCGGGGTCGAAGGCGGAAACGTCCAGTGCGCGCACTTCGATGTAGCTGACGCCGCGGCGCTTGAGCGCGAGCGTCGGTTTTTCCCCGGACCGCGTGATGTTCTTCGGCCGGATGAAGCTGTAGTACTCGTTTTCGATCTGCAGGATGTGGTCGTTGAGCTGTTGCCAGTCGTCGCCGTCGCGCACGCCGATTTTCGAGTACGGCGGCCAGGGCGTGTCGATGGCGCGGCCGAGGCTTCCGACATAGCTGTCGAGATCGTTGTACGAAACGTTCAATGCAGCCTGCGCCGCCTTGTTCCTGTAGCCGATGTCGCTCATGCGCAACGAGGTCGCGAACGGCAGGTATGCCGTGTGCGAATCGGTGATCTCGATCCCCGGCAGTTCCGCGCCGGCCGCTTCGAGAAAACTGCGGCACACGGCCGGCGAGGCGCCGAACAGGTAGGGAATCAGCCAGCCGAGCCGCTGGAAGTTGCGAATCAGGCCGAAATAGGCCGCGTTCCGGATGGATTCGAGATCCTCGCCGCCAAAGCGGTCGCGCCACGCCGGCCAGAAGTGTTCCGGCAGCGAGTAATTGAAATGCACGCCCGAGATGGTCTGCATCCGCCTGCCGTAGCGATGCCCCAGTCCGCGGCGGTAGACGTGTTTCATCCGTCCGACATTCGAGCTGCCGTAAAGCGCGATCGGAATGTCTTCGTCGCGGCCGAGCCTGCAGGGCATGCTGGTCGCCCACAGCAGTTCGTCGCTCATGTTCGCGTACGCGTAGCGTTGCACGTCGTGCAGGAATTCCAGCGTGGCGCGCGCATCGGCATGCGGCGGCGTGATGAATTCCAGCAGAACCTCGGCGTAATCCGTCGTAATGAACGGATGCGTCAGCGTGGAGCCGAGCGCCGCGGGGTGTCCCGTGCGCGCCAGCCGGCCGTCCGCATTGACGCGCAGGCTTTCCTTTTCAAGGCCTTTCAGTCCGCCGTGGAAAAGGCAGCCACCGGCGCGGCCGAGGGCGTCAAGCGTCGCGGATTCGGGATATTGCAAGTGACGGTCCCTTCTGTGGGCGCAAATCCAGGGCAAGCAGGCCGCGCACCGCGCGGAGAACAGCGAGTTGGCGCATTATGCCGAAAGATTGTCCGATCTTGAACCAATTGCCGCTGCCGTACCGGGCAAAAAAAGTCGGTGTTCATACTGAATTAGGACTTGCCAACGAGTATTCTTTGTGGGAGCAATGGTCCCACATATTCCAAAAAGTAATCTCGGGGGCGGTTGTCGTGCGCCAGTGGAGCAGGAACAGGGGCAGGAACAGGATAAACGCGGACCTGGTTCGCCGGGCAGCGGGCTGGAGCGTGCTCGTGTCTGTCCTGACGATCTGCCTGCTATTGCCGATTTCGCTGATCCAGTACCGGCGTAACGAGGCCGACCTTGCCGCCGCGACCCAGGTGCAGGCGGTCGAAACCGCGGTTCGCCTGCAGCAGGAAATCGATCATCACCTGAAACTCCTGGAAGTGATGCGCGACAAGCTGCAGGCCCGGGAAGGCTTCGACTCGGACGATGTCGTGGCGGAAGCGGCGGTGATGACGCGGGCCTGGCCGGCCTTCCAGGCCATCAACTGGGTGGGAGCCGACGGCGCCATGCTCGCCGTCACGCCGCGGGCGGGCAACGCCGCGGCGCGCGGCCTGAACATTCTCGATGTGCCGGACGCGGCGCCCGCATTCCGGCTGGCGCTGGAAAGCGGCGCGCTGGCCGCCACGCCGCCGCTGGAATTGCGCCAGGGCGGACACGGCGTCACCACGTACCTTCCCGTTCGCGGCGCGGACGGAACGCGCGGCGTCATCAACGGCGTGTTCCGGCTGAATTCCCTCTTCAGCGGACTGCTCAGCGGCGGATTGCTGGAGCGCTACGCCATCCGCGTCACGGATCAGGGCCGGCTCGTTTTCGCCGCCGGCGAAATAGCCGAGCGCTTCGAGGAAAACCCCGCCGTCGGCGTTGCGTTCGATCAACGCCTCTGGCAGGTGCAACTCGCGCCGCGCGTCGAAAGCGTGGCGGATTTCGCCGCCCAGTTTCGCGTCGAGTCGACGATCATCTTCGGCATCGCCTTGCTGGCCGGACTGCTCACCGGACTCCTGACATACAAGCAGATGTGGTTGCGCCACACGGAGCGGCGTTTCCGCGAACTCAACCGCCTGTTGCCGGACATGGTGCTGGAATGCGACGAGCACCGGCGGGTGACCTACCTGAACTCCCTTGCCCAGCGGCAGCTGGGTTACACCGACGCGAATCTTGACGACGGCCTGCCGCTGACCGCCTTGCTCAGCATGGAAGAGATGGATGCCGCGTTCGAACGGCTGCGCAAGGAGGCGGCGGGGCAGCCCGTCACCCGCATCTGCGCCGTGCGCCGGCACGACGGGGAGATGGTTTCCTGCGAAATCACGCTCGGCGCCATCGAGGACCAGGGCGGACAGTTCCGCGGCGCGCGCGTCGTGCTGCGCGATATCACCGAGCGGCTGGAAGCCGAGCGGACGATGAACCGGCTCGCGAATTTCGATCCGACCACGCAGTTGCCGAACCGGACCATGTTCCTGCAGGTGCTGAACCACGAAATCCGCCAGGCGAAGGCGCAGGGCCGCCGGCTGGTCCTGATGGTCATCGACCTCGACAACTTCAAGAACATCAATGACCGGCTGGGTCCCTCCATGGGCGACCTGCTGCTGCGCGAGGCAGGCCAGCGCCTGAGCAACGCGCTCAACCGCGAGGAAACGGTGTTCCGCACCAGCGGCGACGAATTCGCGGTGCTGTTCGACAATCTCGACACGCGTGAAGAGATGGAGCGGATGGCGCAGTTCCTGCTGGCCACGCTGCGCGAGCCCTACGACCTGCGCGCCAACGCGGGCGAGATCATCAATGCCACCGCGGGCATCAGCGTTTTTCCAGACGACGCGGCGGACGCCGAACAGCTCTACATGAACGCCGATGTCGCGGTGTGCGAGGCGAAAACCGAAGGCGGGCGGCGTTACCGGCTGTTCACCCGCGAAATCAGCCGTCAGCTGAACGAACGCAAGGAACTCGAGGAATCGCTGCGTCATGCCTTGCGGCGCGACGAGTTCCGGCTCGTGTATCAACCCGTCGTGAACGCGGAGCGCGGCACCGTCATCGGCGTCGAAGCGCTGCTTCGCTGGCAGCATCCCGTGAAAGGCCTGCTTACGCCGTTCCATTTCATCCGGCTTGCGGAGGAGACCGGCCTGATCGATTCCATCGGCGCCTGGGTCCTTCATGAAGCCTGCCGGCAGATGAGCGCCTGGGACGAAAGCGGCGTTCGCGTGCCACAGGTCGCCGTGAACGTTTCCGCGCACCAGCTCGAAAGCGGCGTGCTTGGCAATGACGTGCGCCGGGCCTTGCGCAACCATGGCATCGCCGGCGAGCGCCTTGTCCTGGAACTCACCGAATCGCTGTTGATGCGCGACGTGTACTTCGCGACGCGCATGCTCGCCGGCCTGAAGGATCACGGCGTGCGCACCGCAGTGGACGACTTCGGCACCGGTTATTCGTCGCTCGCTTACCTGAATCGCCTGCCGATCGACACCCTGAAGATCGATCGCGCATTCATCGCGCCCATTGCCGAGCCCGGCGGCGACACGCGCGTGACCGAAGCGGTCATCGCGCTTGGCCGTTCCCTGAAACTGCACATCGTCGCGGAAGGCGTGGAGCAGGCGGCACAGGCGAGCTTCCTGCTCGAGCAGGGCTGCGTCGCCATGCAGGGTTACTACTTCAGCAAGCCGGTGCAGCCGGAAGCGGTGCCCGCGCTGATCGAGAGGGATTGGCGCTCGAAGGTGGTCCGGAGGCAGGCGGTGGTTTGAGCAAGGTTGAAAGTCGAAAGTCGAAAGGCGAAAGGCGAAAGGCGAAAGGCGAAAGGCGAAAGGCGAAAGCGTTGGCGCCTCGCACTTCAAGACACGCGAAATCTCGTAGGAGGCCGCTCCGCGGCCGATGGTTGGTCATCGCGCCCCGGAAGGAAGGCGAAAGGCGAAAGGCAGCAGGATGAGCGTCCTTTTTGGAGCCGGCTTTTCCGTCACCTTCTGAAAATCCTGCGGCCGAAAACCGCGTTCATCAGTATGGGCAGGCCGTCGCGCACGACGCTGATGCGCGAGAAGACGGTGTTGT
>DASVCH010000106.1:0-8124 GCA_036381715.1 Gammaproteobacteria bacterium
CGCCGATGCTCATGTTCGGCGCCCAGAACACCGGAATCCGGCTTGCCGCCTCGGCAAGCGCCGCGCGCGCCGCACCGTCCATGCCGGTCGTGCCGCTGACCAGCGCCCGCCTGGCGCTCGCGCAAACCGATGCCGCATCGACGGTGGATTCCGGACGGGTGAAATCGATGACGACATCCGCTGCGTCCACGACGGTAACGAGATCGTCGCTGACGCTCACGCCGCAGGGCGGACAGCCGGCGAGCGTTGCCGCGTCCTTGCCGATGCCGTCACTGCCGGCGCGCGCATGCGCGGACACGATTTCGAAGCGGGAATCCTCCAGCGCGGCCTTGACGACGGCGCGCCCCATGCGGCCACTGGCGCCGAGAACGGCAAGGCGAAGGGTATCGGGCATTCTTGTTCCCCGTTGTTTCCTGCTGAACGTTCATCAAGGCGACGTGGGAGCGGACTTGAGTCCACGAATATTCGCGCACTCAAGTCCGCTCCCACACGACTCCGTTCAACAACGCTCAGGATTTCATGTCATCGAAAAATGATCTTACCCCATCCAACCATGAGGCCTTGCGCGGACTGTGCCGCTTGCCGCCGGCCTCGAGCGAGGCCTCGAATTTCTTCAAGGCTTCCTTCTGATCCTTCGTCAGGTTCACCGGCGTTTCCACCTGCACCTCGCAGTAAAGATCGCCAACCATGCCGCTACGAACCGATTTCACGCCCTTGCCACGCAGGCGAAACTGCTTGCCGCCCTGGGTTTCCGCCGGCACCTTCAGGGTCACGCGGCCGTTCAGCGTCGGCACTTCGATCTCGCCGCCGAGCGCCGCGGTGGCGAAACTCACCGGCACCTCGCAATGCAGGTCGCTGCCTTCGCGGCGGAAGATCCGGTGCGGGCGCACCGCGATCTCGACATACAGGTCGCCCGGCGGTCCGCCATTCTCGCCCGCCTCGCCCTCGCCGGTGAGGCGAATGCGATCGCCGTTGTCGACGCCGGCCGGGATCTTCACGGACAGGTTGCGCGTCTCCTGCTTGCGGCCGCGCCCGCCGCAGTCGGGACAGGGTTCGGCCACGACCGTGCCGGCGCCGCGGCATTCCGGGCAGGTCTGCTGGATGGAGAAGAAACCCTGCTGCATGCGGACCTGTCCGACGCCGTTGCAGGTGCCGCAGGTCTTCGGTTCCGTGCCGGGCTTCGCGCCCGAGCCCGTGCAGGTTTCGCAGGTGACAAGCCGCGGGACGCGGATTTCGACGCTGTCGCCCGCGACCGCCTGCTCCAGGTCGAGCGCGAGTTCGTAGCGCAGGTCCGCGCCGCGGAACACGCGCCGTCCACCGCCGCCGCCACCACGCCGGCCTCCGCCGAAGATATCGCCGAAAATGTCCCCGAAGATATCGCCGAAATCCGCATTGCCGGCGCGGGCTCCGCCAAAACCGCCGGCGCCCATGGAGGGATCGAAGCCGGCGTGACCGAACTGGTCGTAGGCCGCGCGCTTCTGCGGATCGGAAAGGACCTCGTAGGCTTCCTTGGCTTCCTTGAATTTCGCTTCGGCATCCTTGTCGCCCGGATTGCGGTCCGGGTGATATTTCATGGCGAAGCGCCGGTACGCCTTTTTCAGTTCCGCGTCCGGGGCGTTGCGTTCGACGCCGAGTACCTCGTAGTAGTCCCGTTTGGCCATGAGCCGTGAGAGGTGAGAGGTGAGAGGTGAGAGGACAAAAGCCTCGACACCATTACCCCTGCTGACCCCTGCTCCTCCTTTCTAATTCTGTTTCACGTCTTGCAAATGCGGACGGCGCCCGGCCTTGCGAGCGCCATCCTCTTGCTTCTTACCTCTAACCTCTTACTTTTTCTCGTCCTTCACTTCCTCGAACTCCGCGTCCACGACATCCTCGTCGCGCTTGCCGGGTTCGCCTTCGCCCGCTTCACCGCCGGCCGCTTCCTGCGCCTGGGCGTACATCTGCTCCGCCAGCTTGTGCGAGGCTTCCGCCACCGCCTGCGTCTTCTGCTCGATGGCGTCCTTGTCGTCGCTCTTCATGGCTTCACGCAGTTCCTCGACGGCCTTCTCGATCTTTTCCTTTTCGCCGTCTTCCAGCTTCTCGCCGAATTCCTTCAGCGATTTTTCCGTGGCGTGAATGATGGCATCCGCCTGGTTGCGGGCATCGACGAGCTCGCGCGCCTTGCGGTCCTCGTCGGCGTGCGCCTCGGCGTCCTGCACCATCTTGTCGATTTCCTCGTCCGACAGGCCGGAAGACGCCTTGATGGTGATCTTCTGTTCCTTGCCGGTGGCCTTGTCCTTCGCCGAGACATGCAGGATGCCGTTCGCGTCGATGTCGAAGGTGACCTCGATCTGCGGCACGCCGCGCGGCGCCGGCGGAATGTCGGCCAGGTCGAAGCGGCCCAGCGACTTGTTGCCGCTCGCCATTTCCCGCTCGCCCTGCAGGACGTGCACGGTGACTGCGCCCTGGTTGTCCTCGGCGGTCGAAAACACCTGCGACGCCTTGGTCGGAATCGTGGTGTTCTTCTCGATCAGCTTGGTCATGACGCCGCCCAGCGTTTCGATGCCGAGCGACAGCGGCGTGACGTCGAGCAGCAGCACGTCCTTCACTTCGCCGCCGAGCACGCCGCCCTGGATGGCGGCACCCACGGCAACGGCCTCGTCGGGATTCACGTCCTTGCGCGGATCCTTGCCGAAGAAATCCTTCACCGCTTCCTGCACTTTCGGCATGCGCGTCTGGCCGCCGACGAGAATCACGTCGTCGATCTCGGAAACCGAATGACCGGCATCCTTGAGCGCAACCTTGCACGGCTCGATGGTGCGCGAGACGAGATCCTCGACCAGCGCTTCGAGCTTGGCGCGGGTGAGCTTGATGTTGAGGTGCTTCGGACCGGACGCATCTGCCGTGATGTACGGCAGGTTGATTTCCGTCTGCGTCGACGAGCTGAGCTCGATCTTCGCCTTCTCGGCGGCTTCCTTCAGGCGCTGCATGGCGAGCGGGTCCTTGCGGATGTCCATGCCCTGCTCTTTCTTGAATTCCTCGGCAAGGTAGTCGATGACGCGCTTGTCGAAGTCCTCGCCGCCAAGGAAGGTGTCGCCGTTGGTGGAGAGCACTTCGAACTGGTGCTCGCCATCGACCTCGGCAATCTCGATGATGGAAATGTCGAAGGTGCCGCCGCCGAGATCGTAAACGGCAATCTTGCGATCGCCCTTCTTCTTGTCCATGCCGTAGGCGAGCGCGGCCGCGGTCGGCTCGTTGATGATGCGCTTCACTTCGAGACCGGCGATTTTTCCGGCGTCCTTCGTCGCCTGGCGCTGCGAATCGTTGAAGTACGCTGGCACGGTGATGACCGCCTCGGTGACTTCCTCGCCGAGGTAGTCTTCCGCGGTCTTCTTCATCTTCTGCAGCACGCGCGCGGAGATTTCCGGCGGCGCCATCTTCTTGCCGTTGACCTCGACCCAGGCATCGCCGTTGTCCGCCTTGACGATACGGTACGGCACCATGTCGATGTCCTTCTGCACGACCTTGTCGTCGAACTTGCGGCCGATCAGGCGCTTGATGGCGTACAGCGTGTTGGTCGGGTTGGTGACGGCCTGGCGCTTGGCGGACGCGCCGACCAGCACCTCGCCTTCCTTGTTGAAGGCGACGATGGACGGCGTGGTGCGATCGCCTTCGGAATTCTCGATCACCTTCGTCTTGCCGCCCTCCATGATGGCGACACACGAGTTGGTGGTCCCGAGGTCGATGCCGATGATTCTGCCCATGATCAAGTCTCCGTTTTCCGAATTGTCGTAATCGAATGCTTCGAATGTCCCGTTAATGGGGACTTCCCCGTGGCTTTCAAGCCGCAGGGGTTAATCCTTGTTCGCGTCCTCGGGCGGGCGCGCCACCAGCACGCGCGCGGCGCGCAGTACGCGGCCGTTCAACAGGTAGCCCTTCTGCACCACCGTGAGCACGGTGTCGGGCTCGGCTTCGGCGGACGGCTGCGTGGCCATGGCCTCATGCTGCTCGGGATCGAATTTCTCGCCCTTCGGGTCGATCTCGGTAATGCCGAATTTCTCGAACACCTGCGCGAGCTGCTTCAAGGTCATCTCGGTGCCTTCGAGCAGCGCGCCCGCCTGGTCCTGTGAAT
This sequence comes from Gammaproteobacteria bacterium, assembly GCA_036381715.1. Lineage (GTDB taxonomy): Bacteria > Pseudomonadota > Gammaproteobacteria > Natronospirales > JAJUFS01 > JAJUFS01. The sequence goes on from DASVCH010000106.1 coordinate 4,112, forward strand.
CGGTGGCGGCATTGAGACCCATTTCAAGGCTGTCCTTCACGGCGAGGAGGTCGGCCGCGAAGCGTTCGATCGCGAAGCGCCGCGCCTGCTCGATATCGCGGGCGGCGCGCTTGCGGGTGTTGTCGAGTTCCGCGACGGCGCGCAGGTACTGGTTCCAGTTGTCTTCGGCCTTTTCGTTGGCGGCCGCAAGGCTCGCTTCCAGGCTCTCCTCGGCCGGTTCGGTGCCATTCGCGGCAGCGGCGTCGATTTCGGCCGCGGTTTCCGTCTCGGCCCGCGGCTGTTCCGGCGCCTCGCTGGCTGCGTTCCGGGCCGCTTCCGGGGCTTCCTTGCTGTTTTTTTCCTCGGTGGCTGCCGTCTTGTCCGACATGTCCATCTCCGTGTCCAGTTTCGAATTGCAAAAAAATATCGCCGCCGAGCGACCGGCGGTGACTGATATTGTCATTTGGGGACTACTTGCGCGGGTTCAAGGCCGCGCTCAGCAGTTTCGCGGTCATGTCCACAATGGGGATGACGCGCTCGTAGGCCATGCGCGTCGGCCCGATCACCCCCAGCACGCCGACCAGTTCCTCGTTCACCCGGTACGGCGCGGTCACGACCGAGCATTCGTCCAGCACCTGGTAGCCCGATTCCTCGCCGATGAAAATCTGCACGCCGTCGGCCGCGACGCACTGGTCCAGCAGGTGCAGGATCTCGCGCTTCTTGTTGAACGCCTCGAACAGCTGCCGCAGCTTGTCCACGTTGGACAGCTCGGCGAACTCCATCAGGTGCGTTTCGCCCGCGAGCACGTAGTCCTCGTCCGGCGGCGCGCGCTCGAACATCTGCTCCGCCATCGTGATCGCGGCGGCCATCATGTCATTCATGGATTCGCGCGTGTTGCGGAGTTCCTTCAGCAGCGAGGCGCGGATCTGGCCGACATCGCGGCCGGCGAAATGCGTGTTGAGGTAATTCGCGAACTGCTGCAACTCGGACTGGCTGTAGGCGCGGTCCAGCTCGAGGATCCGGTTCTGCACCTCGCGCTCGTTGACGACGAGAATCGCCAGCACGCGGTTGTCCGACAGCGGCAGGAACTCGACCTGCCGCCAGGCGCCGAAGTCGCGCTTCGGAATGGTCACGAGGCCCGCCATCTGGGTGACGCCGGAAAGCAGGCTGGAAGTGGTCGTCATCAGGCTCTGGGAATCGCCGCGCGCCGGTTCCATTTTCTCCAGCAGCTCGCGCTGCAGGCGCGCGACCTCGCGGCCGTCGAGCGGCTTGACGGTCAAAAGCGCGTCCACGAACAGCCGGTAGCCGCGCGCGGTCGGCACGCGGCCGGCCGAGGTGTGCGGCGAGCGGACCATGCCGAGCTCTTCGAGGTCGGCCATGATGTTGCGGATGGTGGCCGGGCTGAGGTCCAGGCCGGAATCCCGCGACAGGGTGCGCGAGCCGACCGGCTCGCCGTCACGGATATAGCGCTCGACCAGCGTGGTCAGCAACTGTCTCGCGCGATCCGAAAGCTGGCCTTCGGTACTGCGCAAGTTTTCCTGGCGGGGTCTGGGCATGGGTCACGGCTGCCGGCGGTGAAATTTCTTTAGCACTCAATGACTTTGAGTGCCAGTGCGAATTATGCGGGCGGGCGGCGCAGTGTCAAGGCAAGCGAGGATTGTCCATCTGCTAACATCGCCTGCCATGAAGCCGCAATTTCAACGTATCGGACTGATCGTGAAGCGTCGCGATCCGCGCGCCGTGGAAACCCTGCGCGCGGCGGTCGCGCATCTCGCGCCGCGGGACCTTTCCCTGCACGCCGACGGCGAAACCGCGGCGCTGCTGGCCAACAAGGCGGTCGGCAGGGGCGATCCGGGGGACGCCGATCTTGTCGTGGCCGTGGGCGGCGACGGCACGCTGCTGCATTCCGCGCGCCTGCTCGCGCCGCGCAAGGTGCCGCTGGTCGGCATCAACGCCGGCCGGCTGGGCTTTCTCGCCGACATCCGGCCCGAAGCGCTCGCGACCAGTCTCGACGCGGTGCTGGACGGAAATTACGTCGAGGAACCGCGGGCGCTGCTGCGCGCGGAACTCGCCCGCGGCAACGCGGACGCCTGGAGCGGCACCGCGCTGAACGACGTCGTCGTGCAGAAATGCGACGCGGGCCGGATGATCGAATTCGAAACGCACGTGAACGGCAACTACGTGTGCAGCCACCGCGCCGACGGCATCATCATTTCCACGCCGACGGGATCGACAGCCTATGCGCTCTCGGCCGGCGGTCCGATCCTGCACCCCGTGCTGGATGCGCTCGCCATCGTGCCGATCTGCCCGCACACGCTGTCGGACCGGCCGATCGTCGTGAACGGCGACGCGCGCATCGAGATCCGCATGCGTCACAACGAAAGCGCGGCGGCGCAGGTCGTGCTCGACGGACAGGATCATGCGGATCTCGGCGCCGGCGACCGTGTCGTGATCGCACGCGACGGCGAACCCGCGCGCCTGCTGCATCCGGCGGGACACGACTACTTCAAGGTGCTGCGGCAGAAGCTGCACTGGGGCCGGGATCACGAATCCGGCATGGAACGATGAAAAACAAAAGCAAGAGCAATGGACAGGACTTCGCAGGATTTTGAAAAGCGGATTTCCAGGATTATTTTCTTGTGGAAAAGCGCGAGCGAGGCATCCGTTTCCTCGCTTCGCCTTTCATCCTGTTAATCCTGAAAAATCCTGTTAATCCTGTCCATTGCTCTTGATCGAGAACCACGACAAATGCTCACCCACGCGCACATTTCCGATTTCGCCATCATCGAATCGCTCGAACTCGATTTCGAATCCGGCCTGACCGTCCTCACCGGCGAGACCGGCGCGGGCAAGTCCATTCTCATCGACGCCATGGGGCTCGCGCTCGGCGACCGCGCCGATGCGGCGAGCGTGCGTCACGGCGCCGAACGGGCCGAAATTTCCGTGGGCTTCGACCTGAAGGACCAGGTCGCCGTGCGCGAGTGGCTTGTCGAACAGGAACTCGACGACGAATCGGGCGAATGTCTCGTGCGCCGCGTTGTCACCGCCGAAGGCCGCAGCAAGGCGTGGATCAACGGCCGCGCCGTCACGATCCAGTCGCTGAAGGAACTCGGCGAAAAACTCGTCGACATACACGGCCAGCACGAACACCAGTCGCTGATGCGTCGCGACGAACAGCGCAAGCTGCTGGACGCTTTCGGCAATCACGGCGGACTGCTGGACGCCGTGGCCGCCGCATTTCACGACTGGAAGAAAACGCATGACGCGCTCGACGCGCTGCGCCGCGCACAGCAGGACTCCGACGACCGCCGCGACCTGTTGCGTTTCCAGGTCGGCGAACTCGAAGCGCTCGATCTTGATCCCGCGGAACTGCCGGAGCTCGAAAACGAACACCAGCGTCTTGCGCATGCGGGGCGGCTTGCCGAAGGCACGCAGGCCGCGCTGGATGCGGCCTATGAAAACGAAGAGTCATCGGCCTACTCGCTGTTGAGTCACGCCGTCGAATCGCTGACCGAGCTCGCGGAGCTCGATGCGTCCCTGAAACCCGTCGCGGACACGCTGAACACCTCGCTCATCAACCTGCAGGAAGGCGCCGAGGACCTGCGCCGTTACGTGGCCGATCTCGAAATGGATCCCGAGCGGCGCGATTTCGTCGAAGCGCGCCTGGCCGCGATCGAACAGCTCGCGCGGAAACATCGCACGCCCGCGGAAGAACTCCCCGCGCTCGCCGGAACGCTGCGCGAGGAACTCGACGGACTCGAGAATTCCGAAGAACGCCTGAAGGAACTTGAATCCGAATTGAAGGACCGCGAGCGAAATTATCTTGGACTCGCGGAAAAACTTTCGAAACAACGCGGCGCGACGGCAGCGAGGCTCGGCAAGGACGTCAGCGCGATCATGCAGGAACTCGGCATGTCCGGCGGCAGGTTCGCGATCGCGGTCGAGCGCGATGCAAAAGCGCGTTTCGGCGTGCACGGGCTGGATCGCATCGATTTCCAGGTTGCGGCGAATCCGGGCCAGCCGCTCGCGCCGCT
>DASVCH010000107.1:0-8515 GCA_036381715.1 Gammaproteobacteria bacterium
GCCCGTGCCGCCGAAAGGCGGCACGGGCCTTGTTTTTTTCGGGGTGAAGAACGCTGCACGGGATTTACAGGGGCTCCTCCCGTACCGTAAAATGAATGTGCATTCAGGTTCACGTTTTTGAGCCCCGGGATTTTCCAGCAGATGTCGAAGGCGCGCGCCATGCCGGCGGAGCCGGTCCAGGCCCGCAGCCGCAAAACCATGAACCGCATCCTCGATGCGGCGGAAGCGCTGCTGGCGGAGTCGTCCATCGACCGCATCGGCATCGCCGACATCACCGCGAAGGCGGGCGTGGCGGCAGGCAGTTTCTACACCCGCTTCGCCGACAAGGACGACCTGCTCGAGCGGCTGGTGGAGCGGTACATCGACGACCTGCATGCCGTGGCGAAGCGCGTGGTGCCGCGGATTCGCGCAGAGGAACGGCTCGAGGCGCGCGTCGAGATGATCATTGACGCCGTGACCGGATTGTTCTCCCAGCGCCGCGGCGTCGTGCGCTCGGTGCTGATGAAGATCCGTCACGATCCGGATTACCGGAATCCCGTGCTGATGCAGGAATTCCAGGATTTCTACGATCTCGCCGCCGAGCTGCTCGTCGGTACGGGCGACGAGGTCAGGGCGCGCGATGTTCGCGCGGCGGGGCGGTTCTGCATGCAGATCATCGCCTCGTTCTGCCGTGACGCGATCCTGTTCGAGGAGTTTCCCGTGCAGATGACCACGCCGCGGCGCGACCCGGCGTTCAAGTCGGCGCTGCGCGCGGCCTGCCTCGGCGTGCTGAACGGTGAAGAAGAAGCGCCGCACGCGCGGCGCTGACAAGGTTTACAGGAAAAGTAGATTGGCGGCGCTCGCCGTTCTCCCCCCACTGGCCCCGGCGGCCAGGCGCTGGCGCGCTTCCCCCCCTTTGGCGCGCCAGCGCGGGCGGTCGACGTCGCCAAACCCATGGAGCGGGTAAGGAATGCCTTGCATGCGTGTCCGCTTTGACGCGCGCGAGGCGTTCCGGCAGTCCCCGGCCCCTCAAGGGTCCTTGGGCCGGATGCAGGACACCCCTGCATCCGGTCAATTTTTCCGAAATGATTCTCTCGTTCCGTGACGGCTACAGTGGCGAGGGCGCGCGAACCTGCTATCTTTCGGGGCGTTTCCCTGACAATCACAAACATCAGCAGGAGAATTCACATGCGTAAATCAGTCATCGCCGCGCTGCTCGCCCTCGGCGCGCTCGCCGCAGCGCCCGCTCACGCGGATTCGGACTGGCGGGTCAAGGCGGGCCTGCTGTCGCTGGACGGGGACTCCAGCGCCGCAAAGAACGCCGGCATTGTCTACGCGATGGACTTCCTCGGCATTCTCGGCGCGGAATTCGAAGCGAACACCAGCATCGCGGATGGCGAAGTCGGCGCGGTCGATTACAGCGTCCTGCAGGGCGGCGCGTATGCGACGCTGACGACGCCCGGCCCGATCTACTTCAAGGCCAAGGCGGGCCTGGTCTACAACGACCTCGACGTCGGCGGCTTCAGTGACAACGACACCAGCGAGGCATTCGGCGTTGGCGTCGGTTTCACCTTCGTCGAGATCGAGTACACCCGCTCCAGCATCAACGACGTTGACGTGGACTTCATTTCCGCATCGTTCGGATTCTGAAGCCGCATTGCATCGGCCATGAAAGCCCCGCTTCGGCGGGGCTTTTTACTGCAGTGTCGGGTCTTCCGCCTTGAACCAGTCTTCCTTGCCATCCAGGTATTCGTAGACCGACACGTACCCGAGTTCCTCGATGCGCCGCGCCGCTTCGCGCGAAAGAGGACTCGCGGCGTTTGAACAATAAACGATGATGTCGCGGTCAGGCTCGGGCACGGCCTCGCGGACGCGCTCCGCAAAGTGTGCGTCGTCCAGTGGCACGTTGATGGCGAACGGCAGGTGACCGCGCTGGAACTCGTCTTCCGGCAGCGCCTCGATGAGCACGAAACCCCGGTCGCGTTCGAGCATGCGCTTCAGCTCGCGGCGATTGATGATCTGCATCCCACGTCTCCCCGTAAATCGCGGCCGCGCGGCGCGCAACGGGATTTCGTGTCTGGGCACGATCGCTACCCGCTGGCCTCGCGTGCTGCAGGTCCGAACAATTCTGAATTCGTATTCATGAGGAATGGGAGCGGTGTCTCGAAAAACAAGGGGCGCGGAAGGTCGAAGGTCGAAGGTCGAAGGTCGAAGGTCGAAGGTCGAAGGTCGAAGGTCGAAGGTCGAAGGTCGAATTACGTTAAAAGATGCGCTTCCCGCGCCTCAGTTCCTGGCCCGCATCTCGCGCGACATGCGCACGAAACCGAACGCGCCCAGCGTGGTCACCAGCAAGGGAAACGCCAGCACGAAGCGCCCCCAACCCGGTTGCGCGTGTTCCAGGAATTGATACATCCACACGCCGGTGAGCGGCGCGATCAGGCCACGGATGCCGGTCAGCGTGACGTGCGTACCCATGTAAAGGCCCGCTTTTTCGGGGGCGGCGAAATCATGATGGCCGAGGTTCCAGCCCAGCACGCCGCCGGCCATGCCGATTCCCTGCAACACCGCACCGGCCCAGAAAAGTTCCGGCACATCGAACGCGACGGCGGCGAACACCACCGCGAAGGTCAGGACGAACGACCAGCTTTGCCGCGCGCGGTAATGAATCACGTGCCCGCGGTCCAGCAATCGCGACCACACGGGAATCGCCAGCGTCATCATCAAAAGCGGAATCGACGAGGTGATCAGCATCTGCTTCAGCTGCGAAAATTCGTAACGCTCGGTCATGATCAGGATCAGGATCGGCGTCATCGCGAGATTGCCGCCGCCGAAGGAAAACATCAGCCGCATGTAGCGGCGGAAATCGCGGTCGTCGCGCAGCACCCGAATCATCGCGAACAGCCCGACGGAGTGCGGCTCGCGCGACTCGAGTTCGCGCTCCTTGCGCAAAAGAATCTTCTGCCTGCGAACGCGCAGCCGGCCGAAGGTGATCGCGCCCGCGAAACCGAGCAGCGCCAGCAGCGGATAAATGGCACGGAACGCTTCCGGCTCGGCGGTCAGCGCAAGGCCGAGCACGATGCCGGTTGATCCCATGATCCAGGTCATCGCGCGCACCAGTCTTCCTGCCATGTTGCCCATCTGTGCGCGCGGGAAATTCGCGCGCCACACGGTCGCGCGCAAGGTCGTCACGCCGGCCCAGCAGACGCGTGCGACGATGGAGCCGGCCGTCATCAGCAGCAGCCCCGCGAGGTTCACGGGCGCGAGCGCGATCATCACCAGTCCGGCCATGGCGCCGATCTGCATGCCGACGATGAAGCGGATCTTGTCGCGGCCCTGCGCGAGCGAGGCCCAGATGAAACTGGAAATATTCGAGAACGCCGGCGCGCCCGCGACGATGGCGACCGCGGTGTTCAGCCAGGCGGGATCGACGTGCCCGGCGAAAAGGTTCTTGACGAGCACGCCCGCGACGCCGCCTTCCACGGCGCCGAGCGCCAGCGCGAGCAGCGACCACGCGCGCAGTTCGCGCGGATAGGTTGGCCGCACCATGAACGGCAGCGGAGGCTGGCGGCGGCGGACGAGTTTTCCGAGTGGCGTGGGCATGGAGGCTGGTGATTGTAGCCCAGCCGCGGGCGGGGTTTTCTCCGCGATGTCATGCAAGGGGCATGGGGGTATGTGTCACTTGAGCCCGGCTGCGGAATGATGGCGCATGACGGTACTCTGCCTGCCGCCGTTCCGGATCCCTGCGGCGACGGCCCGACTCGAAGGAAATTCGAATGAACATCCTTGAACGCGTCCTGCCTTTTATTGCCGCCGCCGTCCTTGCAGGCTGCGCCGTGCCGCCCGCCGCGAAGGCGCCGCTGATTTCCCGCGACATCATTTACGGCAACCCCGCGCTCGAGGCGGCGGCGCTCAGTCCCGACGGAAAGCATGTCGCATTTCTCGCGCCGCATCGCGGCGTGCTCAACGTGTGGGTAGCGCCGGCGAATGACGTCAGCGATGCGCGGCCGGTTTCCGGGGTCGCGGATCGCGATCTCGAAGCGTTCGAGTGGGCGATGGACAGCACGCACATTCTTTTCCTGCAGGACAGGGGCGGCGACGAGGACTGGCGCCTCTACAGCAGCAACATCCATTCCGGCGAGACGCGGCGGCTTACGCCCGATGGCGGCGTCAAGGCGCAGATGGAGCCGTTGCGCAGGAGATTTCCCGGCAAGGTGCTGGTCGGCCTGAACGACCGGGATCCGTCGTTCCACGACATGTACCTGGTCGACATCGCAAGCGGCGAACGCGAGCTGGTCGAGAAGAACACCGAAGGTTTCATCGGCTACGTCTTCGATCACGCGTACGAGGCGCGGCTGGCCGCGAAACTGACGCCATCCGGCGTGCTCGAGTATTACCGGCGTGAAGGCGGCGAATGGCGGGTCTGGCTGAAGATTCCGTTCGGCGACCTGGAAACGACCGAGATCATCGGCTTCGACAGCAAAGGCACGACGCTCTACGCGCTCGACAGCCGCGGCGGCAACACCTCCGCGCTGCGCAGTTACGACGTGGCGCGCGGCGCGTGGAGCGATCTTTTCAGCGATCCGCGCGCCGACGTCAGCGACACGCTGCTCGATCCGGCCAGCGGCCGGGTCCAGGCGGTGGCCGCAACCTACACGCGCAAGCAGTGGACGGCGCTGGATCCCGAGGTCGAGGCCGATATCGCCTTTCTCGAGAATCCGGAAGCGGGCGATCTCGACATCGTTTCCCGCAGCGACGACGGCCGGCACTGGCTGGTCGGATACGAGAACCCGGCCGAACCGTACACCTGGTTTCTCTACGAACGGCCGGAACGGAAGCTGACCCGCCTGTTCTCGGAACGCCCGGAACTCGAGGACGCGCCGCTCAACCCGATGCATTCGGTTACCGTGAAGTCGCGTGACGGCCTCGATCTCGTGAGCTACCTGACGCTGCCGAAGCACAGCGATCCGGATGGCGACGGGCGTCCGGATGCACCGCTGCCGATGGTTCTGTGGGTGCACGGCGGGCCGTGGGAGCGCGATGAATGGCAGTACCACTCGTATCACCAGTGGCTTTCGAACCGCGGTTACGCAGTGCTCGGCGTGAACTATCGCGGTTCGACGGGTTTCGGCAAGGCGTTCGTGAATGCCGCGGATCGCGAGTGGGGCCGGAAGATGCATGACGACCTGATCGACGCCGTGAACTGGGCAAAGGAAAACGGCATCGCCATTCCCGATCGCATCGCGATCCTCGGCGGCAGTTACGGCGGATACGCGACGCTGGTGGGGCTTGCGATGACGCCGGACGTGTTCGCCTGCGGCGTCGATATCGTCGGCCCCTCGAACCTGAACACGATGTGGGGCAGCATCCCGGCGTACTGGGAGCCCTTGCAGGCACTGATCGCGCGGCGCGTCGGCGACCCGCGCACCGGGGAGGGCCGCGCGTTCCTGCTCGAGCGTTCGCCGCTGACGTACGCGGACAACATCACGAAACCGCTGCTGATCGGACAGGGCGCGAACGATCCGCGCGTCAAGCAGTCCGAGTCGGACCAGATCGTCGCCGCGATGAAGGAAAGCGGCGTACCGGTGACCTATGTGCTGTATCCCGACGAAGGGCACGGTTTCGAGAACGCGCGGAACCGCAAGTCGTTCAATGCCGTCGCAGAGGCGTTCCTGGCCGAATGCCTGGGCGGGCGGTTCGAGCCGTTCGGCGACGACCTCGAAGGCTCGTCCATCCAGGTGCCGTACGGCGCCGCTTTCATACCGGGATTGCCGGAAGCGCTCGCGCGCTGAAGCGGCAGGGAAACGCGCCACTTGAGGCGGCGCGTTCCCGTTCGCTTCGCGCTACCCGCCGTTCGCCAGCAGGTTCAGGAACTCCCGCCGCGTCTTCGGGCCATAGGTACGAAAATGCGGATCCGGGTTTTCCGCGTAGGCGAGCTTGTTCGCCGTCACGCGATCGCCCGCCATGCGTTTCTGCATTTCGCCGGCCGAGATGCCGTAGGGTTTCATCGCGTTCAGGCCGAACACCTTCGCGCGCACGTCGGGCGTGATCGCGGCGTAACCGAAACGCTCGCGAAACGCCGGTGAAATCTGGAACGTGCGGAACGCCTGGATCTGGTCCTGCGGCGAGCCGTACCAGATCGAGTCGGTGCCCCACAGCACGTTGTTCTCGCCGATGTACCTGAACAGCTTGCCGAGGCCGTGTGCGGCCGAGTCGGGATCGCGCAGCAGGTATCGCCAGGTCGAGCCGAGTTCCGCATAGACGTTCGCGTTGGCGACGTCGTTCTCCAGGACGCTGGTGATCAACGCGTCGATGCCGTCGCTGCGCTTCGGATCGTATTCGCCTTCCGGCTGTCCTGGAACGAAACCGGAGTGATAGACGAGAAAGTTCATGTCGGGAAAGCGACTTGCGATCGGACCGATGTCCCTGCACGTCGAATGCTCGTAGCTCTCGCGGCCGAACGGCAGGCCCTTGTGGATCGCGATGTTCTTCACGCCGAGCTTGCGCGCCTTCTCGATGAACGCGATGCCGACGTCATCCGTCAGGAAGAAGCCGGTCCCGCCCGGCCCCCACTGGGTATAGGTCTTGAAGGCGGAAACTTTCCACTGGCGCGCGAGTTCGTCCATGAATTCGATGTCGCCGTCCTGGTTCGGGTTGACGCGGCCGTGAATCAGCAGGCGGTGCGAACCCTCCATCCCCGCGACGATCTCGCGCGTCGCCGCCGCTTCCTCGATGGTGAGCGGTTCGGTTTCGCGCGACGAGGGAATGAAGCTCAGCACCATCATGTCGGTGTCCGAATCCATGAACACGTCCTTGATGAACTGGTCGCGCCCGAGGCACTCCAGGTAGCTGCGCTTGTCATTCGCTTGGCCCGGTTTGTCCGCCAGCGCGCAACCGGCCTTCGGCATCTGCCGCAGCGGCCTTGCATCCGGCGAAATGCGCTCGAGCCACGCGCCGTCGGGATTCACGAAATGTCCCTGCACGTCGAAGATGAATTCCTTCTTGTCCAGCGATTCCGCGGCGGCGCCGTTGTCGAGTCCGGCTTCCGCCGGCAGCTCGAAATAGCCGCCGCGCGTTTTCGCCATCGCGTACGCGTTGTTGAAAGCCAGCAGCGTGGCGGCCGCGCCGGCGGACGACACGAGGAACCGGCGGCGCGAAAGGTTCAGTCGTCGCGCGTTTGCATCGGCGGCTTCGTTGGCGAGACGGTTGGCGTGATGATGCACGGCGTCCAGCGGGATTGGCGCGAACTCGCCGTTCGAGGTGGCGTCGAGCTTGATCGGTAACCGGCCGGGGAAAGGCGAATCGTCACGGGACATGGCTTGCCTCCTGCGCGTCGTTTGCCGTCGCACTCCGAAGAATAATGAAAAACCCCGCACCGGAAACCGGTGCGGGGTTTTGTCAAAACCGCAGCTTGTGCCTCAGAGTCGCGGCGCGACGAACTCTTCCTCGACTGCCTTCGCCATCAGCTCCGGCGGCAGCAGGCCCTGGGCGAGGACGAAATCGTGGAATTCCTGCTGGTCGAACTTCTCGCGCAGGGCGAGTTCGGTCTTCGCGCGCAGTTCCTGCATCTTCATGTGGCCGAAGTAGTACGCCGTCGCCTGGCCCGGTGCGCGGAAGGTGTAGCGGTCCACTTCCTGCGTCGCCATCGGTTCGGACAGCACGACTTCCTCGATGAGAAAGTCGCGCGCCGTTTCGTAGTCGATCCGCCCGAGGTTCAGCATCGGGTCGAGAAACGCGCGCGCCGCGCGCATCAGCCGTGCCTGCAGGGACATCAGCTGGCCTTCCGGCGGCAGGTAGGGAAGCATGATCGCTTCCGCGTACAAACCCCAGCCTTCGACATTCGCCGAGTTGAAGGCGTACAGCATGCGCGCGAGCGACACACCGTTTTCCACCATCTTCGCGAACTGCATCTCGTGGCCGGGACGCGCCTCGTGCACCGTCAGCGTCCAGGCGATGGCGTCGTTCAGGAAGTCGTCCATCCTCGCATCGGAATCGGCGTTCGGGTTGTTCAGCGGCAGCACGAACTCGCCGCGCTCGCCGGTGTTGCCGATCATGCGCGGCGGACGCATGTGCGGCGCGGGGCTCGCCGCCGATTCGGCCTCCGAGGCGAGACGGATGATGGCGTCGCGTTCCGGCAGCGTGACGATGCCGTTCTCTTCGACGATTTCTTCCAGTTCCTTCAGCCGCGCCTTGTACGCCGGCATGATGTTTTCGGAGGTGAACTGTTCTTTCTTCAGTTCACGGATCACGTCACGGTAGTCGGCGGACTCGAAGCCGCGCTCCTCGGCGATGCGCCTCGCGATCGCTTCCATTTCGATGCGGATGTCCATGAAGCCGGACGCTGCTCGGCTGATCAGCTGCTCGGGATCCATGGTCGTGCCGAAGTTCTTCAGGTTCACGGCGTAGATCTCCGGCGGCAGCACGAAGTTCTTGCGCGCGCGCGGCAGCAGGTTTTCGCGCAGCCAGCCGGCATAGTCGTTCACCTGTTTCTCGAGTTCGGCGACGGCCGGCTCCCAGCCCTCGACGCTGCTGTTCGCGA
>DASVCH010000108.1:0-1025 GCA_036381715.1 Gammaproteobacteria bacterium
CCTCGTGCAGCGCTTTCTCGAAGTGGCGTACGCGGAACACGGCGCGGAAACGGTCGACGCCGCGATCGGCGAACTCGTCAAGCGCCCTTCCCTGCCGCCGCACCTGCCCGCCGCCGAGATCGACGCGCTGCCCGAAGCGCCTGGTGTCTACCGCTTCTACGATGAAAACGGCCTGCTGCTTTACGTCGGCAAGAGCGTGAACGTGCGCTCGCGCGTGCTGTCGCACTTTTCCGCGGACCACTCGAGCGCGAAGGAAATGCGGCTTGCGCAGCAGGTGCGCCGCGTCGAATGCACGACCACTGCCGGTGAACTCGGCGCCCTGCTGCTGGAGAACCGCGAGATCAAGGAACGCTCGCCGACGCTGAACCGGCGACAGCGACGGGCGGAACGGCTGCTGTCATTAAGCCTGAACGAGGACGCTTCAGCCGAACCGGTGCTGAAAATCGTCGCTGTCGAAGTTTCCGCCTTCACGGAAACGAACCGTCTCTACGGATTGTTTCGCAGCAAACGCATCGCCGAGAACCGCCTGCGTGAACTCGCGGCCGAACACGGCCTGTGCCCGCGAAAGCTCGGCCTCGAATCGCGCGGTGCGAAAGGCCAGCCCTGTTTCGCCCGGCAGCTGAAGAAATGCCGCGGCGCCTGCGAAGGCGCCGAACCGGAATTGAAACACCACATCCGGCTCATGCAGGCGCTCGGGAAACTGAAAGTGGCCGCCTGGCCCTACCCTGGCCGCATCGGCATCCGCGAACGCAACCCGGATGGCGGCACCGACATCCACGTACTCGACAACTGGTGCCACCTCGCCACGTTGCGCGAACGCGACCTGCAGGGCGACCTGTTCAACTCATCGAAACTTGAAGGGGCCTTCGATCTCGACACGTACCGGATCCTGGTGCGCTACTTCAAGACAAAAGGCGACAGAGTGGAGGTGGTGAGGCTTGATGTTGAACTGGAAGAACAAGAGCAATAGACAGGATTAGAATGTTTGGGTGTCTACCACCGGTCTGTTCCCGATTCCCGATTCC
>DASVCH010000109.1:0-12786 GCA_036381715.1 Gammaproteobacteria bacterium
GTCTTCGGCAGGTGGCCCTGGAATTGCCGCATGGACATGTCTGCTTCACCTCAATGTCACGAGTTCTTCCGCCGTCGTCGGATGAATGGCGACGGTGTCGTCGAAATCCTTTTTCGTCGCGCCCATTTTCACGGCCACGGCGAAGCCCTGCAGCATTTCGTCAGCGCCGATGCCGATCACATGCAGGCCGACGATACGCTCGTCGGGACCGGCGCAGACGAGCTTGACCGCGGACTTGCGCTTGCGCTCCGTTATCGCGTGGTACATCGGCGTGAACGCTTCCGAATAGATCTTCACGTCTTCGGGATAGCGTTCGCGCGCCTCGGCTTCCGTCAGCCCGACCGTGCCGATGGGCGGATGCGTGAACACCACGGTCGGCACGTTTTCATAATCCAGCCGGCGATCCTGCATGCCGCCGTAAAGGCGGTCCGCGAGCCGCCGCCCTGCGGCGATGGCGACGGGCGTGAGTTCCACACGGCCGGTCACGTCGCCCAGCGCGAAAATGTTGTCCGCCGTCGTCTGCTGCCATTCATCGACACGAATGCGGCCGTCGGCGCCGGTTTCAACGCCGGCGTTCCCCAGATCAAGGCTTTCGACGTTCGGCGCGCGCCCGATCGCCCACAGCACGGCATCGAAACCGCCGTATGTCGCGCCGGTGTCGGAAACGAAAGTGAGACTGCCGTCCGTCTCCTTGCGAAGCGCGCCCGGCGCGCAGTGCGTGACAAGATGAACGCCGTCGGCGTCCAGCGATTCCTGCAGGTATTCGCGCAGCATGGCATCGAAACGGCGCAGCACGCCGTCGCGCCGCACGATCAGGGTGACTTCGGCGCCGAGCGCCGCCAGCACGCCGGCGAGTTCGACGGCGATGTAACCGGAGCCGACCACTGCGACACGCCGCGGACAGGCGTCGAGTTCGAAGAAACCGTCGGAGGTGATGCCGAGCTCCGCGCCCGGGATGTCGGGCCATTCGGGCCGGCCGCCCGTCGCGATGAAAATCCGCTCCGCGCGATGCACGACGCCCTCCACCTCGACCGTGTTCCGGTCCCGCAGGCGGCCCGTGCCGCGCAACAGCGTGACGCCGCGCCGCTCCAGATTGCGGGCGTAAATGCCGTTCAGGCGTTCGATATAGCCGTCGCGCGCCGTCTTCAGCGCGTGCCAGTCATGCGCGCGGCTTTCCACGTCAAAGCCGTAGTCCCGCGCATCGTCGACGGCGTGCGCGAGTTCGGCCGCCTGCCACATGACTTTCTTGGGAACGCAACCGACATTCACGCAGGTTCCGCCAAGCCGGCCGGCTTCGACGACGGCAACGCTCGCGCCGTACTCGGCGGCGCGCTGGGCGGCGGCGAGGCCGCCGCTGCCGGCGCCGATCACGATCAGGTCGTATTTGCCGCTGGATTCCGGACTCATGTCTCTCCTCGCTGTCGGATTATGGCGCGGGCGGGTATGGCGGTATATTAACCGCCCGGGGCTGGAGATTTCAGGGGAAGGAAATGAGCGTGACAGGATTCATCGTGCTGGGCGTCGTCATCGTCGCGGCGATCTATTTCATCACCATCTACAACAACCTCGTCCGCCTGAAACACGACGTTTCGAAGGCGTGGGCGAACATCGACGTGCTTTTGAAGCAGCGGCACGACGAGCTGCCGAAGCTGGTCGAGACCTGCAAGCAGTACATGGGCTATGAACAGCAGACGCTGGAGAAGGTCATGCAGGCGCGCGCCGCCGTGTTCAGCGCGCGCGAACAGGGTGACGTGAAGGCGGTGGGTCCGGCCGAACAGCAGCTGCGGCTCGGGCTCGGCAACCTGTTCGCGGTAGCGGAAAACTACCCGGACCTCAAGGCCAACGATTCCTTCCAGCACCTGCAAGCACGCATTTCGGGTCTTGAAAATGCCATCGCCGACCGGCGCGAGTTCTACAATGCGTCGGTCAACAATCTCAACGTCCGCATCGAGCAATTCCCCGACGTCATCGTCGCGCGCAATCTCGGCTTCAAGTCCGCGGACCTGCTGGAGTTCACCGACGAGGAAAAGGCGGACGTGGACATGAAGGCGCTGTTCGGCTGAAAGCCGTGAGAGGTAAGAAGGGAGAAGTGAGAGGACAAAAGCCTCGGTTTCACCTTCATCTTTTGCACCGCTGCAAACATCCTCTCACCTCTTACTTCTCACCTCTTACAGAAGAATGAACGAATCCCTACTTTCCCAACTCGCGACTGCCATACGGAACGCACCCGCCGATGAATTCTGGCTCATCATCGCGATTGTCATCGCCGCCTCGCTGTTCGGTTTCTGGCTGTGGTTCCGCTCCATGAAACGCGCGCGGCTCATCGAGGACACGCCGACGTCGAAGTGCCGCTCCGCCGCGCAAGGCTATGTCGAACTCATCGGCATCCAGAAACTCATGCCGGGCGATCCGATCCGCGCGCCGCTCACGGGCCGGCAATGCACGTGGTGGGAATACTGCATCGAGGAAAAGCGCACGAGCTGGTCGCGCGGGCGCCGCCGGACGCGCTGGGTCACGATCGACAAGGCCTGCAGCGATTCGCTGTTCCTGGTTCGCGACGAGACCGGCGAGGCGGTCATCGACCCGGAAGGCGCGGACGTCACCCCGTCCGCCAGGGACCGCTGGTACGGAAGTTCGCAATGGCCGAAAGGATTGCCGGTCACGCGCAGCATTTTCGGCGGCCGTTATCGTTATACGGAACGGCGCATGCATGAAGACGACCTGCTGTACGCCATCGGTCATTTCGAAACGCGTTCGTCCCATCACGAGCCGATGCAGCGCGCGCGTGAAACCGCCGAACTGCTCGCGACATGGAAACGCGACCAGGCGGGACTGCTCGCGCGTTTCGATGCCGACGACAGCGGCGGGATCGACATGGCCGAGTGGGAAAGGGCGCGGCATGCGGCGGAAGAGGAAATCTCGCAACGCGTTCGTGAACTCGCGCTGGACCCCGGCATTCATCTTATGTCGCGACCGCCGGATGGACGTCCTTTCATTCTTTCCGTGTTGCCCGAAACGGAATTGACGAAGCGCTTCCGGATGTTCGCGATTGGCGGCCTTCTTTTGTTCTTCGCCTGCGGTGCGGCGGCGGTATTTTCCATCGGCGTGCGGCTGGCCGGCCAGTAAGGTCTCGCCCGGCGCTGTGATAAACTCAGGCGTCCGTTTCCCGCATCCCAGCTTGCAGGCACTTCATGAGGAATCCGCTTCTCGAGGCCGACGGCCTCCCCGATTTCGCCGCGATCCGCCCCGAACACGTCGAACCCGCGATTGACGCCATTCTGTCCGACAATCGCGCGGCCATCGCAAAACTTCTCGAACAGCCGCGTCCTTTCACCTGGTCGAACCTGGTGGAGCCGCTGGAAGCGCTGGAAGATCGCCTGAACCGCGCGTGGTCGCCGGTCAGTCACCTGAACTCGGTCGCGAACACGCCGGAACTTCGCGCCGCGTACAACGCCTGCCTGCCGAAACTTTCCGACTACGGCACGGAACTTGGCCATAACCGCGCCCTGTTCGACGCCTACCGGGAAGTGCGCGCCGGCGAAAATCTCGACGCCGCGCAGACAAAGATTCTCGACGACGAAATCCGCGACTTTCATCTCGCCGGCGTCGACCTTCCCGACGAGAAGAAGGCGCGCTTCAAGGAAATCCAGCAGGAGCTCTCGCAGCTCACGACGAAGTTCGAGGAGAACCTCATCGATGCCGCCGCTGCCTGGCACCTGAAAGTCGAATCGGAAGACCGGCTCGCCGGCGTGCCGTCCGACGCCCTCGAACGTGCACGCAAGCTTGCAAGGGAAAATGACGCGCAAGGCTGGTGGTTCGCGCTGGATCATCCCGGCTACCAGGCGATCGTGGTGCATGCCGACGATCGCGACCTGCGCCATGAGATGTACATGGCATGGAGCACGCGCGCGTCCGACCAGGGCCCGACGGCGGGCACGTTCGACAACACCGCGATCATGCGCCGCATTCTCTCCTTGCGCGCAGAGGAAGCGCGCCTGCTCGGCTTCGAGAGTTTCGCCGCCGTGTCGCTGGCGACGAAGATGGCCGACAGCCCGGCAGCCGTGCTGGATTTCCTGCACGGCCTGGTGACGCGCGTGCGCCCTGCGGCATTGGCAGAGTTCGAGGAGCTGCGCGACTTCGCGGAACGCGAACTCGACCTGGCGGACCTTGCCGCCTGGGATGTCGCGTGGGCCTCGGAGAAACTGCGCAAGGCGCGTTACGACATCAGCCAGGAAGAGTTGCGCCCGTATTTCCCGCTGCCGAAAGCGCTGGCGGGCCTGTTCGCGATCATCGAAAGACTTTACGGCCTGCGGGTGCGCGAAACCGGCGTCGCGTCGAGCTGGCATCCGTCGGTGCGCTTCTTCGAGATTTGCGATGCCGCTGACAACGTTCGCGGCAGTCTTTACATGGATCTTTACGCACGGCCGGGCAAGCGCAGCGGCGCGTGGATGGACGAAGCGTTGAACCGCTTCCGCCGCGATGACGGCCTCCAGAAACCCGTCGCTCACCTGTGCTGCAATTTCGGTGCGCCGGCCGGCGACAAGCCGGCGTTGCTGACGCATGACGATGTGCAGACGTTGTTCCACGAGTTCGGCCACTGCCTGCACCATCTCGCCACGTGTGTCGATTATCCGGCGGCGGCCGGGATCAACGGCGTGGAGTGGGACGCGGTCGAACTGCCGAGCCAGTTCCACGAAAACTTCACCTGGGATCGTGAAGCGCTGGATCTCATCAGCGGCCACGTCGACACGGGCGAAGCGCTGCCGGATGCGCTGCACGAGAAGATGCTCGCAAGCCGGAACTTCCATGCGGGCCTGTTCCTGGTGCGGCAGCTGGAGTTCGCGCTCTTCGACATGAAGCTGCACGCCGCCGGGACGATGGATTTCGAAGCCGTCCTGCAGGCCGTGCGGAACGAAGTCTCGGTGGTGCCGGTGCCGGCTTTCAACCGCTTTGCGCACGGGTTTTCACATATCTTCGCGGGCGGTTATTCTGCGGGTTACTACAGCTACCTGTGGGCGGAAGTCATGTCCGCGGACGCCTACGCCGCGTTCGAGGAAGCGGGGCTGTTCGACCGGGCGACGGGCGAGCGCTTTCTGCATGCCATCCTCGAGAAAGGCGGCAGCGCGAACGCGGGCGAGCTGTTCCGGCAATTCCGCGGCCGTCCGCCGGCCGACGACGCTTTCCTGCGGCAGCACGGTATCGAGCCCGCCGCACGAAACTGACCTCGGGGGGAAGAAGGTGCGAAATCTCGTTGGCGCTTTCGTCATTGCGTTGCTGTGCGCGGTGAATGTGCACGCGGCCGGGACGCCTCCCGCAACACCCGAAATCCTTTACCTGCGCGCGCAGCCTTCCATACCGCTTTTCCCGGCGCCGTCCGCGACGGCGGTCCCCGTGCGCCAGATGACGCCGGGCGTCGCCGTGACCGTGCTCGGACGCGAGGCGGGTTTCGTCAACGTGCGGGCGGCGGACGGCGTACAGGGCTGGCTGCGCGAAACGGACCTGACCGGCGTGGCGCCGCCCGGCGCACGCGTGCCGGAACTCGAACGCGAAGCGGCCCGGCTGCGGGGCGACCTTGCCGCCGCCCAGGAAGCTCTCAGGGCAAGCGAAGCCCGGCTGCGCCAGGCACGACAGGCGACGGCAAGCGCCCGCGAAAGCGGCGCGGATGCAAGCGCGGCCCTGGAGGCCGAAAACACCGCGCTGCGCGGGCAGCTCGCGGCAGCAAACGCGGAGGCCGCGCAAATCCGGGCGCGTCTTGCGCAGATCGAAACGGAGCGCGAAGCGGCGCGGGAAGCCGCAGCGCTGCTGGCGGCGCGCCGGCCGCCCGCGGATTCGTCGGGCATTGCGCGGTTTTCGGGTATCGAACTCGCCGCGGGCGCTGGCGGCGCGATCGGCGTCGCGCTGCTTGGCGCCTGGCTCGGCGCCGTGACGGCGCGCCGGAGACTGCGGCGGCGCTACCATGGGCTGGAACTCTGACAAGGAAACGGCTTGATGAGAATCGCTACCTGGAACGTCAATTCGCTGCGCGTGCGACTGCCGCAGGTGCTGGTCTGGCTGGAGGCGAACAAGCCCGACGTGCTCGCCATCCAGGAAACCAAGCTGACGGACGACAACTTTCCCGCCGAGGCGCTCGCGGCGGCGGGCTACCACGCGACCTGGCACGGCCAGCCGACCTACAACGGCGTCGCGATTCTCAGCCGCACTTCCATGACCGACATCCGGATGGGCATGCCGGGCTTTGCGGACACGCAGGCGCGCGTGCTCGCGGCGACGACGGAAGGGCTGCGCATTCTCAACCTCTACGTGCCGAACGGCCAGGAAGTCGGCTCCGAGAAATACGCCTACAAGCTGCGCTGGCTGGAACACCTTGCCGGCCTTGTCGAGGCCGAGTTGAAGGAGCATCCGAACCTCGTGGTGCTGGGCGATTTCAATATCGCGCCGGAAGACGCGGACGTGCACGACCCGGAGGAATGGCGCGGCAAGGTGCTGTTCTCGGAACCGGAAAAAGCCGCCTTGAACAAGCTGCTGGATCTCGGCCTGACCGACTCCTTCCGGCTCTTCGAGCAGCCGGCCGAGGTCTTTTCCTGGTGGGATTACCGCGCGGCCGGTTTCCGCCGCAACCGCGGCCTCCGGATCGATCTCGTGCTGCTGAGCCAGGCGCTGGCCGGCCGATGCACCGCCGCCAGTGTCGACAGGGAGCCACGCGCCTGGGAACGGCCATCGGACCACGCGCCGGCGTTGGTGGACCTGTGAACCGCGTCACATTCTGAGCGGCGCGACGAATGGCCTGAAACCCGCCTTTCACATAAGCTTACGCGGCTGTCCTGCGCTTTTGGGGAAAGGCGCGGACGGCAGGCGCACTGGGAGAAAGGGGGTCAGGATGCGCGAACGCCGCAGCGATTACGATGTCACCAACGCCGTCCAGGTCAGCGATCCCGCTGCGGTCTGCGGCGCCGTTGCCGAACTGTTTTCCGCGCTGTATCCGCGCGCGGATTTCCAGCCCGTCGAAAAGGCTTTCCGCGAGTTCGAGCTCGCGTTCCGCGGACACGCGGACGGCTTCCACGGCGTTGAAACCACGTACCACGATCTCCAGCACACGCTCGACGTCACGCTCGCGCTGATGCGCCTGATCGACGGCTACGAGCGCGCGGCCGATACGGAGGGCCGCAGGCTCGGTCCGGAACGCGCCGCCGTCGGCGTGATTACCGCGCTCTTCCACGACGCAGGCTACCTGCGGCGCACGCACGACACCCGTCACCAGCACGGCGCCGAATACACGCGCGTGCATGTCTCGCGCAGCGCGCGGATGCTGGAGGAGCTGTTGCCGGAGCTCGGCTTCGAAGCCGCCGCTGCCATCGCCGCGGAAATGGTCCACTACACGGGCTACGAGCGGCCGTTCGACCAGATCGCCATCGACGATTCGCTCTGGGTCAAGACCGGCCACCTGCTCGGCACCGCCGACATGCTCGCGCAGATGGCGGACCGCTGCTACCTCGAAAAATGCCGCGACCGCCTGTACCGGGAATTCGAAGTCGGCGGCGTCGCCAGAATGCGCGCCCCGGACGGCAGCGAGATCGTCAACTACCGCTCGCCGGAAGACCTGCTGAAGAAGACGCCGGATTTCTGCACCGTCACCCTGGACCAGCGCCTCGGCGGGAAGTTCGATCACGCGCACCGCTACATGAACGTGCATTTCGGCGGCGACAATCTCTACCTCGAAGCCATCGAGCGCAGCCTCGGCCATTTGCGCTTCGTGATCGAGCGCGAACGCTGGGACCTCCTGCGCCGCCAGCCGCTGTGCTACAACGTGGACCTTTTCCGGACCGCGTCGCACGGGCCGTCGCGTCTCGTGCAGCGCATTGTCCAGGGTCATCCCGGTTGAGGAAGCGCCGATTCACTACCGATGCGCCTCTGGTCGATCCATCCGCGCTACCTGGATTCCGCAGGCCTGGTTGCCTTGTGGCGTGAGGGCTTGCTGGCGCAGAAGGTGCTGCTCGGCGGGACGCGCGGCTACCGCTTTCATCCGCAACTGGAACGCTTCAACGCCAGCCGCGATCCCGTGCTCGCGATCGGCTGCTACCTGAGAGAAGTCGCAAGGGAAGCGGACAGGAGAGGCTACCGTTTCGACGCCACGAAGATCGCGAAAACCGGACGTTGCCCGAAAATGTCCGTGCGGCGAGGCCAGATCGAATACGAATGGCGGCACCTGCTGCGAAAACTTGAACAGAGAAGCCCTGCCGCGTACAGGACGAACCGCGCTCTCGTTCGCCCCTCGGCCCATCCGCAGTTCAACATCGTTCCCGGCGGCATCGAAGACTGGGAGCGGCCCTGATTCGCCGCCCGCCCCCGGCGTCTATTCAACAGTCACGGATTTCGCGAGATTCCGCGGCTTGTCCACGTCCGTGCCGCGCAGTACGGCGACGTGATAGGCGAGCAACTGCAACGGAATCGTGTAGACGATCGGTTCGGTCAGCGGGCCGACGTGCTGCGGCATGTGGATGACTTCCACGCCCTCGCCCGAACGAATGCCGGAATCGGGATCCGCGAACACGTACAGCCGGCCGCCGCGCGCATGCACTTCCTGCAGGTTTGCCTTCAGCTTGTCGAGCAGGTCGTCCTTGGGCGCAACCGCGATCACCGGCACCGTGTCGTCGACCAGCGCGAGCGGGCCGTGCTTGAGTTCGCCGGAAGGGTACGCCTCGGCGTGAATGTAGGAAATTTCCTTGAGCTTCAGCGCGCCTTCGAGCGCAATCGCGTAATGCACGCCACGGCCGAGAAACAGCGCGTGCTGCTTGTCCACGAAATCCTCGGCAAGTTTCGCGATGCGTCCGTCGAGTTCCAGCGCGGCTTCGACGTTGCGCGCGATCGCCTTCAGTCCCTGCACGATGGCCGCTTCGCGCTCCGCGGCAAGGCCGTTGTGTTTCGCAAGCACGACGGTCAGCAGCGTCAGCGCGACGAGCTGCGTGGTGAACGCCTTCGTTGAGGCGACGCCGATCTCCGGGCCCGCACGCGTCATCAGCACGAGATCCGCTTCGCGCACCAATGAAGATTCAGGCACGTTGCAGATCGCAAGCGTCGCGAGATAGCCGGATTCCTTCGCGAGCCGGAGAGCGGCAAGCGTGTCCGCGGTTTCGCCGGACTGTGAAATGCAGACGAACAGCGTGTCGGCCGGCACGACCGGATTCCGATAACGGAACTCGCTGGCGACTTCGACGGTGCAGGGCAGGCTGGCGTACTGCTCGATGAAATAGCGCGCGACAATGCCGGCGTGATAACTCGTTCCGCAGGCGACGACATGCACGTTCCGTATCTTTCCGAACAGCTCGCCGGCCTTGATGCCGAAAGCCTGTTCCAGCACGTTCTGCGGTGACAGCCGCTCTTCCAGCGTTTCGGCAATCGCGCGCGGCTGCTCGAAGATTTCCTTCAGCATGTAGTGCCGGTACTCGCCGCGCTCGACGGCATCGGCGGACATTTCGGACTCGTGCACCGGACGTTCGACAACCGCACCGCTGCCATCGACGATCTCGACGTTCTGCCGCGTGATGCGCGCCACGTCGCCTTCTTCCAGGAACTGGAAGCGGCGCGTGACCGGCAGCAGGGCCTGGATGTCGGAGGCAACGAAGTTCTCGCCAATGCCGAGACCGATCACGACCGGGCAGCCGACACGCGCGGCAACCACCGTTTCCGGATCATCCTTCGCGACCGCCACCAGCGCGTAGGCGCCGTGCAGGCGCTTGACGGCACCCTGAACGGCTGCAAACAGGTCGCCGCTCCCTTTCATGTTTTCCGCGATCAAGTGGGCGACCGCTTCGGTGTCGGTATCCGAATTGAATTCGTAACCTTTCGCGCGCAGTTCGTCGCGCAGCGTTTCGTAGTTCTCGATGATGCCGTTGTGAACCAGCGCGATGCTGTCGCCGGAAAAATGCGGATGCGCGTTGCGTTCGCTCGGCACGCCGTGCGTGGCCCAGCGCGTGTGCGCGATGCCCCGGTGCGCGTGCAGCGGTTCCTTCCCGATGAGATCGGCGAGCCCCTGTACGCGGCCCTGCACGCGACGGCGATCGAGCGCCGCCGCGTCGTTGACGACGGCGACACCGGCCGAGTCATAGCCGCGATACTCGAGGCGACGCAGGCCTTCGACCAGGATGGGAACGACATCGCGCTCCGCAACCGCTCCGACAATTCCGCACATGATTTCAGTCCTCTTTCTTCGGTTTCCGCGGCCGTTGCCAGCCCTCGATGCTGGTCTGCCGCGCGCGCGACACGGTCAGCGTGTCCGGTGGCGCGTTCTTCGAAACGGTGGAGCCGGCGCCGACGGTTGCATTGCGGCCGACGCGAACCGGCGCGATCAGCGAGGTGTTCGAACCGATGAACGCGCCGTCCTCGATCACGGTGCGGTGCTTGTTCGCGCCGTCGTAATTGCACGTGATGGTGCCGGCGCCGATGTTCACGCCTTCGCCGATGCTGGCGTCGCCGATGTAGGTCAGGTGATTCACTTTCGAGCCGCGGCCGATGTCGCTTTTCTTGATTTCGACGAAGTTGCCGACGTGCGCATCGTCGGCAAGCATGGCAGCGGGACGCAGGCGCGCGTACGGTCCGATGCGGCAATTCCTGCCGACATTCGCGGCTTCGAGATGACACATCGCCTCGATGACGCTGCCGGCGCCGATGGTGCAATCACGGATCACGCAACCCGGTCCGATACGGACATCGTCGCCCAGCGTGACCTCGCCTTCGAACACGACATTCACGTCAATGCTGACGTCCTGGCCGCACTGCAGCTTTCCCCGCACGTCAATGCGTGCAGGATCGGAAAGCGTGACGCCATCGCGCAGCAACCGTTCTGCCATGCGCTCGCGCAGCAGTCTTTCCGCTTCGGCGAGCTGCGCGCGGTCATTGATGCCGTGCACCTCGTCGGCTTCCTCGACGAGAATGCCTTCCACGATCAGTCCTTCGCCCGCCGCCATGCCGATGATGTCGGTCAGGTAGTACTCGCCTTGCGCGTTGTCGTTGCCGAGCGCGTCGAGCCAGGCCCGCAGGCGTTGCGCGGGACAGAGCAGGAGGCCGGTGTTGATTTCGTCGATGCGGCGCTCGCTGTCGGTCGCATCCTTGTGCTCGACGATTCTTTCGACATTGCCTTGCGTGTTGCGCATGATGCGGCCGTAGCCGGACGGGTCCGCAAGCTTCGTGGTGAGCAGCGCGAGGTCGCTTTCGGCGGCGGCGTCGACCAGCTGTTGCAGCGTTTCAGGACGGATCAGCGGCACGTCGCCATACAGCACCATCACGAGATGCGAGTCGGGAATCCTGCCGATGGCTTGCGCAACGGCATGGCCGGTGCCGAGCTGCGATTCCTGGCGCACCCACTCGATGCCGCGATCCGGGAACGCATCCGGCACCTGTTCGCCGCCATGACCGTAAACGACGTAAACGGCGTCGGCGGAAAGCCGGTCCGCCGTGTCGAGCACATGCGCGAGCAGTGGCCGGCCCGCAAGGCGTTGCAGAACCTTCGGCAGGCGCGAACGCATCCGCGTTCCCTGGCCGGCGGCAAGTATGACGATGCTGAGTGGCATTGAATCCGTCCCCGAAGTAGCGCTCAGTCTAGCGTATTCGTCCGCGCGCAAAAACGCGAAAAGCGCAGCATGGCTGCGCTTTTCGTTCAGTACAACACTGTAGAACCTGACTCACCGGGTCTTGCGGCGAACATTCTCGATGAACTTCAGTCGTGCCACCGCTTCGGCAAGCTCGGCCTGCGCGCGCGCCATGTCGATGTCGCCCTTGCGCTCGGCCAGCGCTTCCTCGGCTTCCCGCTTGGCCTTCAGCGCGGCGGCCTCGTCGATGTCCTTCGCGCGCAAGGCGGTGTCGGCAAGCACGGTCACCATGCTCGGCTGCACTTCCAGCACGCCGCCGGAGACGAAGAATGTCTGTTCTTCGCCGTTTTCCGCCTGCACGCGGATTTCACCGCTGCCGAGGCGCGTGATCAGCGGCGAGTGGCGAGGCGCAATACCGATCTCGCCCATCTCGGCCGGTGCGAACACCATGTTCGCCCGCCCCGAGAAGATCGAGCTTTCCGCGCTGACGATATCGACGTGAATCGTTGCCATCTTTGAACCTTCTTAAAGCTTCTTCGCGCGTTCGGCGGCTTCGTCGATGGTGCCGACCATGTAGAAGGCCTGTTCCGGCAGGTGATCGTACTCGCCGTTCACGATGGCCTTGAAGCCCTTGATGGTGTCCTTGAGCGACACATACTTGCCCAGCGAGCCGGTGAACACTTCCGCGACGTGGAACGGCTGCGACAGGAAGCGCTGGATCTTGCGCGCGCGCTGCACGACCAGCTTGTCTTCCTCGGACAGTTCGTCCATGCCGAGAATGGCGATGATGTCCTTCAGCTCCTTGTAGCGCTGCAGCGTGCCCTGCACGGCGCGCGCGACGTCGTAATGCTCCTGGCCGACAACCAGCGGGTCGAGCTGGCGCGAGGTGGAATCCAGCGGATCCACGGCCGGGTAGATGCCGAGCGAGGCGATGTCGCGCGAAAGCACGACGGTCGCGTCAAGGTGCGCGAAGGTCGTGGCCGGCGAGGGGTCGGTCAGGTCGTCCGCGGGCACGTACACGGCCTGCACGGAGGTGATCGAACCTTTCTTGGTCGAGGTGATACGTTCCTGCAGCACGCCCATTTCTTCCGCCAGCGTCGGCTGGTAGCCCACCGCGGACGGCATGCGGCCGAGCAGCGCGGACACTTCGGTGCCGGCCAGCGTGTAACGGTAGATGTTGTCGATGAACAGCAGCACGTCACGG
>DASVCH010000110.1:0-17779 GCA_036381715.1 Gammaproteobacteria bacterium
GCTGCCGCTGATCTATTCGCTGCTCGACGATCTCGGCCAGTGGGGAAGCCGCGTGTGGGCGTATGCGCGGAGGCTGCCGCGGGAAAGCACGGCGTAAAGCAGTCGAAAGTCGAAGGTCGAAAAAAGCCGCGCATCGCGCGGCTTTTCGCCTTTCGCCACAAAAGCGAAAGCAATAGACAGGATTAACAGGATTTCATTTCATCAGCGCGGGCTTTGCCCGCCGCGCCTTTCGCCTTTCCCCTTTCCCCTTTCGCCTTTCCCCTTTCGCCTTTCGCCTTTCGACTTTCGCCTTTCGCCTTTCGCCTTTCGCCTTTCGCCTTTCGCCTTTCGCCTTTCGACCTTCGACCTTCGACCTTCGACTTTCGACTTTCGACTTTCGACTTTCGACCTTCGACTTTCGACCTTCGACCTTCGACCTTCGACTTTGATCCTGCCTCATCCGCAAACCAGGTTCCTTCCCGCCCGCTTCGCCTCGTACAGCTTCGCATCCGCCGTCATCAGCGTCTGCTTTTCGCTGCCGCCGTGCTCGAGTCCGCCGACGCCGATGCTGGTGGTGACGCGAAGCGCGGGGTCGAGGGTTTTCCATTCGTAGCTTTCGACGGCCTTGCGAATCTTTTCGCATACCTTGATCGCGCTCGCCGTCGGCGTTTCCGGAAAGCACAGCAGGAACTCGTCGCCGCCGTAGCGCGAGATGACGTCGATGCCGCGGCACTGGCTCTTGAGAATCCTGGCGACGACGCGCAGCACGTCATCGGCGAGCATGTGCGAGAACGTGTCGTTGATGTGCTTGAACTCGTCGATATCGAGCATGGCGATGGAAACGGCGTGACCGAAGCGCTCTGCGCGGCGGAATTCCTCCGTCATCCGTTCGTCCATGAAACGGCGGTTGTAGAGGCCGGTGAGGCTGTCTTCCTTGGTCTGCCGGTCGAGTTCGTCGGTCTTGCGCTGCAGTTCGCGCAGCAGCAGTTCCTTTTGCGCGCTCGCCTCGCGCAAGGAGTCGGAAAGCTCCACCAGCGATTCCTTCTGCGCTTCGATCTCGCGGGTGCGCTCCTCGACGCGCCGCTCGAGCTGGTCCTTGTATTCCTGGAGTTCGGTGAACAGCTGCGCGTTGGCGATCGCGACCGCCACCTGGTCGGCCAGCGTCATCAGCAGGTTGAGGTCGGCCTTGTCGAATTCGTCGGCGGAAAAGCTCTGCACGCTGATCGCGCCGAGCACGCGGTTGCCGTAGGAAACCGGCACGCCGATCAGCGAGCTTGGCGTTTCGCCGACGATGACGGCGCGCGTCTTCGCGGGATGGTCGGAGCGCTTCCAGTTCGCGATGAGGAACGCTTCGTTGTTGTCGATGATCCAGCCGAGCGCGCCCTCGCCAAGCTTCTTGCGCTTGCGCGGCTGGCGGCCTTCCTCGTTGTGGTGCAGGCGAAAATCGAGTTCGCCGGCCTCCTCGTCGTACAGCACCAGATAGAACGCCGAAAAGTTGAGCAGCTTGCGGCACTGCTCGAACACGAGTTCGGCGAGATCGTCGAGAATCAGCGACGAGCTGATGCCGCGGCCGATGCGGTTGATGACGAGCAGCTCGTCGACGCGCTCGGCCAGCGCCCAGTGATTCTCCGCGAAGCGGCGCACGATCATCATGAGCAGGATCAGCAGGCCGAGATACAGCGCGAGCATGTCCAGGGTCGCGACGTTGTAGACCAGCGCGGTGAACACGCCGAGCGGCACGGCGGCGAGTTCCAGCAACGACGCGAACAGTGACAGCGACTTGCGGAAATCGCCCTGGTTCAGTTGCGCGTAAACCGACATCAGCGCTTCGTTGATGAGCTGCATCAGCAGGGCCATCAGCGCGATCAGGCCTATGGCGGAAAGGTCCAGCCGGGTCAGCGGCACCGGGCCGCCGAGATTTTCGTAGGCGAGACCCGCGGCGATCACCATGATCGAGGACATGCCGGAGCTGTGCAGGCCGCGCGTCAGCAGGAAGGCGAAGTCGCCGCGATTGTGCTTGCGGTCGACGAAGGGCCAGACGAACGAGGCGATGGCGTTGATCCACGCGCCGATGATCGCGCCGAAGACCAGCACCGAGGCGACCTGCGCGACGCGGTCCAGCGAGGTGTGACCGACGAACGGACCGGTAAAGCCGCCGGAAATGATGAACACCGTGAGCACGACAAAAACGCCGACATCGACCGGCTGCGTCAGCGTCACGCCGTGAGCGAGCGTTGCCCAGCCGAGCAGCAGCCAGCCTGTGCCGGCAAGCAGGCTCGAGTAGGTCAGCAGCGTGGTTTTCTTCGTTTTCACGATCTCGGTTTATTGTCAAATCCTGTGAACGCTACCCGTACATGCTGCACCACGCAAGCAAGCGCGTCACGCTTTGTCGGCCCTTTGCCGCCACTTGTCCATTCGCCCGCGAACCCCCAGTGATAAAGTTAGCCCGAATCTGCCTCGGAGTCTGAATAATGCGTGTTTTCGCACTCGGCCTGTTGGCCGCACTGATCGCGGGCTGCGCCATCGCGCCGCCGCACGAATTCGACAGCAGCGCGAATTTCGCGACACTGAAAACCTTCCAGTGGCTGGAACCGAAGTACGGCGACGACGACGTCAGCGTCTCCCATCCCGTCCTGCAAAGCCCGCTGCTTGGCCGGCGCGTGCAGCAGGCCGTCACCGCGGCGCTCGAAGCCAAGGGCTACCGCGCCGTTGAAGACGACCCGGATTTCTACGTGACATTTCACACCGCCGAAAGCGAGTCGCAGCATCGCGGCAGCACGTACGTGCAACTCGGCTACGGCCGCTATTCGCCGCATTTCGGTTCCGGGGTGCTGCTGGACCTCACGCCGCGCACCTTCCAGGAGGGCACGCTGATCATCGACGTTCTCGATGGCGACAGTGAAGAGCTGATCTGGCGCGGCTGGGAGGACGCCTATCTCACGCAGCGCAATTTCGACAATGAAAGCGTGAGCGAAGCGGTGCGCTACATCTTCACGGCCTTCCCGCCCGGCGCCTGACAGCTGCCGCGATGGAAAACTGGCCGCGGGTTGTCCTGCACGCGGACATGGACGCGTTCTACGCATCCGTCGAACAGCGCGACAACCCGAAATTGCGCGGCAAGGCCGTGATCGTGGGCGGCATTGGCCCGCGCGGTGTCGTTTCCGCGGCCAGCTACGAGGCGCGGCGCTTTGGCGTGCATTCCGCCATGCCGAGCGCGATGGCGCGCAAGCGCTGTCCTGATGGCGTCTTCCTGCCCGTGCGCATGCCGCGCTACCGCGAAGTTTCCGCGGCGGTGTTCGATGCCATGCGCGCCATCACCCCGCTGGTGGAAGGCCTTTCGCTGGACGAGGCGTTCCTCGACATCACCGGCAGCGTGCGCATGTTCGGGGGCATCCGGAAAACCGGCGAAATCCTGCGCGAAAACATCCGCGCGGCGACGGGCCTGAACGTCTCCATCGGGATCGCGCCGTCGAAATTCGTCGCCAAGATCGCCTCCGACCTGGAAAAGCCCGCCGGCTTCGTCGTCGTCCCGCCGGACGGCGTCACCCGCTTTCTCGACCCGCTGCCGTTGAAGCGGCTGTGGGGACTGGGCCCGAAAACGCTGCCGCGCGTGGAAGAAGCCGGCCTGCGCACCTTCGGCGAGCTGCGCCGCGCGCCGCCGGAAAAACTGCGCGCGGTGTTCGGCAACCAGGCCGAACGCTTCGCCCGGCTGGCCGCGGGCATCGACGATCGCGACGTCACGCCGGAACGCGAAGACAAATCGGTCAGCGCGGAGGAAACCTTCGCGACCGACCTTCGCGAACTCGCAAAACTCGACAGCGTGCTGCTCGCGCTGGCCGACAAGGTCGCGGCGCGGCTGCGCCGGCATCACTTGTTGCCGCGAACGGTTACCGTGAAGATTCGCGAAGCCGATTTCCGCACCCACACGCGTTCGCACAGCTTCCGGCCGCCATCGCACGACACGCGAGTGCTGTTTCACGAAGCGCGGCGCCTGCTGCACGGCTGGTGGCGGGAACATCCGGGCGCCGCGATCCGGCTGTTGGGGCTGGGCACCAGCCAGTTCGCGGCCACCGAACAGCCCGACCTGTTCGCCGTCCCGGAGCCGTCCGCCGGCTCGCCGCCGCGACAGAAAGTCGATTCGCTGGTCGACGCCGTGCGGGAGCGCTTCGGCAGCACGGCGCTGGTGCGCGGCAGATTGCTTGATGAAAGCGGGGAATAAAAACGAAGCGCGCCCTTCGCTTTTTCACGCGCGGCGCGTCATCATGCGCGCATGTACGCCGACTACTTCGGACTCGACGAAGCGCCTTTCGCGATCACGCCGGACCCGCGCTACCTCTTCCTCGGCCGCCGGCACGCGGAAGCGCTCGCGCATCTTCTTTACGGCATCCGGGAAGGCGGCGGCTTCGTGCTCCTGACCGGCGAGGTCGGCACCGGCAAGACCACGCTGACGCGCTGCCTGCTCGACGAACTGCCCGCGGAAGTCGACGTCGCGATGCTGCTGAACCCGCGCCTCGACGTCACCGAATTTCTCGAAGCCATCTGCCAGGAACTGCACATCCCGCTGCCCGAAGGCGGCGGCAACCGGCGGCTGGTGGACGCGCTGAATCGCCACCTGCTCGACACCCACGCGCGCGGCCGCCGCACGGTGCTGATCGTCGATGAGGCGCAGAACCTTTCCGCGGACGTGCTCGAACAGGTGCGCCTGCTGACGAACCTCGAAACCGCGAAGACCAAGCTGCTGCAGATACTGCTGATCGGCCAGCCGGAGCTGCGCGACCTCATCGCCCGCCCCGAACTGCGCCAGCTCGCCCAGCGCATCACCGCCCGCTATCACCTCGAGCCGCTGGAACGCGACGAGCTGCGCGCCTATGTCGCGCATCGCCTGGCGGTGGCAGGCGCGCGCGGTCCGATCTTCGGCGCGCCGGCCCTCAAGGCCGTGTGGAAACACAGCGCCGGCATTCCGCGCCGCGTGAACATCCTCTGCGACCGCGCGCTGCTGGGCGCATGGTCGGCGAACGTCCGCGACGTCTCGCCGCGCCTCGTGAACGCCGCCGCGCGTGAAATCGCGACACCGCGGCCGGCGCGCGGCCCACGAAGACACGCGCTGCTGGCCGGCGCCCTTCTCGGCGCCGGCGCGCTCGCGGCGCTCGCTTTCCTGCGGCCCGGCTCGATCCAGCCCGAAATCATTCCCCAGGTCACGGCAAGCCCGCCGCCGCCCGCGCTGTCGGCGTGGCTCCAGGATCACGCCGCCACCGCGGGCACCGATCACGCGCTGGAACACCTGTTCGCGCAGTGGCAGCTGGATTACCGGCCGGACGGCCCGCCGGCCTGCGAACAGGCGGCAGCCGCCGGTCTCGGCTGCCTGCACGAACGCGGCACCTGGCGCGGCCTGGAAACCCTGGACCGGCCCGCCGTGCTTGAGCTGACGGATGCCCGCGGCCGCCGCTACCAGGTCGCGCTTACCGGTGTCGCCCGGCGCGATGGCGAAGCCTTCGCCACCGTGCATGCGGGCCCGGCCTCGCGGCAGGTGAGCGCCGTCGAACTCGGCACGCTCTGGCCGGGCGAATACCTGGCGCTCTGGCAGCCGCCGGCGGGCGTCGACGCGCCGCTGGGTCCGGGTTCGCAAGGTCCCGCCGTCGCCTGGCTGCGGGAACAGCTTGGCGCGGAATCGGAAAACCCGGAGATTTACGATGCCGCGCTCGCCGAGCGCGTGCGCGAATTCCAGGCCCGTGAAGGCCTGCAGGTCGACGGCATCGCCGGTCCGCGCACCCTGCTCAGGCTCAACAGCCTGCGGCGCGAACCCGGCATTCCTTTCTTGAGCGGGACGGGACGCTGACATGTCCATGATTCTCGACGCCCTGAGAAAATCCGACCGGCAGCGCACCCGCGCCGCCGCCGACCGCCTGCGGGAAGGCCCTGCCGCCGCGCAGGCGCGGGAATTCGACGGGCGGCTGCTCGCCGTACTGGCAGGCGCCCTGCTGTTCGCGGTTGCGGGCGTGCTGATCGCGCTTTGGCCGCTCCCGCGGGCTGATCGCACTGCGACTGGCCAGGCGGCGGAAATTATGGAAAATGGGCCGCCGGAAATTCGCGCGCCGGTCCGCGACCTTTCAGGCGAGCTGCCGCGCCGGCCCGCGGTTGCCGCGCCGGTGAAAGCGGAACCTGCGCCTTCCCGCGCGGAGATCGTGGAAAACCTCGCGGCGCCGCCGCTGGAAGCGCTGCCCGCGGCCATCCGCATCAGGCTGCCGAAGCTGCAGGTGAACATTCACGCCTGGTCGGAAAACCCGGAAGAGCGCTTCGTGCTGATCAACCTGCGGCGCTACCAGGAAGGCGACCGGCTGGAGGAAGGGCCGATGCTGCGCCGGATCCTGAGAAACGGCGTGGTGCTGGAGTTCGAAGGCACCTTGTTCACGCTGCCGCGCCGCTGATTTTTCACCGTCCGGAACGGATAACGACAGGCTCCGGGGGACCTGAACATGAGTGCAATCTTTGCCCCGCCGAATACTGCGGCGGTCGATGAGGTCGATGGCGTCGGCCTGCGCCGCGCATTGCAGGCCGGCATTCACCGCGTCATTTCCCGGCAGGAACACCTCAACAAGATCAATGTCTTTCCCGTGCCCGACGGCGACACCGGCACGAACATCGCGTTCACGCTGAACGCGGTGCTGGCCGGCCTGTCCGCGAACATGGAGCGCCACGTCGGCAAGCTGCTGACGGCGGTCGCGGACGCGGCGCTCGACGGCGCGCGCGGCAACTCCGGCGCGATCTTCGCGCAGTTCTTCCAGGGCCTTTCGGATGCCGCGTCGGAGCGCGCGGCGCTGACGTCGCGACAGTTCACCGATGCCGTGCGGCGCGGCGCGGATTATGCGCGCGAGGCGCTGTCCGAACCGCGCGAAGGCACGATTCTTTCCGTCATCACGGATTTCGCGAAGGCGCTCGAACAGCGCATCGCCGAACACGAAAACGTTGACCTGCTCGCCCTGCTCGATCACGGCCTGAAGGCGTCGGAAAAATCCCTGGCGAACACGCCGAACCAGCTGCCGGTGCTGAAGAAGGCCGGCGTGGTCGACGCCGGCGCGGAAGGTTTCGTCGACCTGTTGCGCGGCGTTTACGAATTCGTGCGCGACGCGACGCCGCAACAGCTGCGCGAAATGCTGAGCGGACTTCGCAGCGACGCCGGCGGCGCGGCCGAAGAGGACATGGCGGGCGGCGAGGAAGATCTCACCCACCGCTTCTGCACCGAATGCATGATCACGGGCAACGACATCGACCGGCGCAAGCTGCGCGAGGAACTGTCGGCGCTCGGTTCGAGCCTCGTGCTCGCCGGCAGCAAGGTGAAGGCGAAGATCCACATTCACGTCAACGACCCGCGCGCGGTGTTCCGCCTCGCGGAACAGTACGGCGAGGTCAGCGGCCAGAAGGCCGACGACATGCGCCAGCAAAGCCGCGAGGCCGCGCACCGCGGCGAGGACCGCGTCGCCATCATCACCGACTCCGCCGCCGACCTGCCCGAACACATCGTCGAGTCGCTCAACATTCACACCGTTCCGCTGCGCGTGCACTTCGGCAGCAAGGCCTGTCTCGACAAGGTGTCGATGACGCCAGCCGAGTTCTACGCGGAACTGGAATCGAACCCGGTGCACCCGAAAACGTCCCAGCCGGCGCCCGGCGATTTCCGCAGGCAGTTCCAGTTTCTCGGCAGCCATTACGACGCGGTCGTTTCCATCAACCTCACCGCGAAAGTCAGCGGCACCTGGCAGGCGGCGGAAGCCGCCGCGCAGCGCGCCGACGGCACCGCTGTCGAAGTCATCGACTCGTACAACGTTTCCGTCGGCCAGGGATTGCTCGTGGCTTACGCCGCGGAATGCGCCGACGCCGGGTACTCCGCGCCCGAAATCGTCGATGCCGTCCTGAAGATGCGTTCCAGGACGCGCATCTTCGGCGCGTTGCGCGATCTTTCCTGCGCCGTGAGGGGCGGACGCGTCAAGCGCTCGAAACAGTTGCTCGCGAACCTCCTGCACATCACGCCGGTGCTCACCGCGACACCGGACGGATTCGTGAAATCCGGCGGCATGTTCTTCGGTCGCGAACCCTTCGTGGAAAAATTCCACGGGTTCCTGATGCGCAAGCTCGACCCGGCCAGGCGATACCGGATCTCGGTGAGCCACTGCAACTGCCCCGAAGACGGGCGGAAGCTGCTCGCGATGCTGAAGGACAGCCTGGACCTCGCCGATGCCTGGCTGACGGACACCGGCACGGCGATCGGCGTGCATGCCGGACCGGGCGGTCTTGTCGTCGGCGTGCAGGAATACGAACCGCCGCATCGCAGGTAACAAGCCCGCATGCCGCGGAATGCAGTGACGCGGCTTGCGGGAAATCTCCCGCGATTCCGCCGCATCCGCGCTCCCGCGTAGCCCGGATGCCGCGAAACTCAGTGAAGCGGAAACCGGGGTGTCATGTTCCTCGGCTTTTCCGCCTGCATTCCTCGCCGCGCCCCTCCCGAATCAGGCTCTCTCCGATATTTCTCGCGAAATCCTCCCGGCACCCTGATCCGTCCTCCTGTGGCATCGCGCATGCCCGACGGAAATCCCAGGGAGAAACGCCATGGACAAGAGACACGACACGGGCCGCCTGTTGGCGACATTCGCCTTTCTCCTGCCGCTGGCCGGTTGCGGCGACGGAACATCGCCCGACAACAACCAGCCGGGAATCACACCACCCGCCAACCACTCGCCGGTCGTGAAGATCGATGCGCCGGAAGGCGAGGTCATGGAGCTTTCCACCGTCACGCTGTCGGCGGCGAAAAGCACCGACCCGGATGGCGACGGGCTGACGTTCAGCTGGAAGCAGGTTTCCGGGATCGAAGTCGAGCTGTCGAACGCGGACACCGCCGAGGTGTCGTTCAAACTGCCCAAGCTTCGCAACACGGAGAAACTCGAATTCGAAGTCAAGGTGACGGACGACAACGATCGCAGCATGTCGAAACGCGTTGAAATGACCGCGAGGGAAGCAAACGGTGTGCTTTACACCGCGGTTCAGGATACGCCGAACGTCGAAAAGCTTTACTTCGATCACCCGGCCTTCGACGAGCCACTGGTTCTTGACGCCATCGAGCTTGCCGAAGGCCAGCACGTGGAATACGGCACAATCCTGGTCACGCCGGATCACCGATATGCGATCTTCGAGCGCGAAGTGGCGCAAGGCGACGACGTGTCGAGGCGGGTGTTGCGAGCGGCGCTGGACGGGTCCGGCGTTGCCGACATCACTGGAGCGGCCGTCGCGCGCTCTTCCTATTATTCATCACTGAAGCTCTCGCCTGACGGAGCGTGGGTCGCATTCAAGGGTCGCCTTGATAAAGACGCTACGGAACTGTTTGCCGTACCGACTGACAGTGCGGACGGCAGTGACCTCATCAACCTGTCCGGTGAAATCACCGCTGTTGACGTCAATGGCCTCGTCGCGGGGAATGTCGGCTATGACTTCTTCTGGTCGCCGGATGGTCGCGAGATTCTTTTCTCCGGCGACCTGCGCACCGACCGGCATTACGAGATTTTCGTGACGAACCTCGAGACCGGTGAACGGCGTGTGATCTCGCGCGAACCTTCAGAGGACAACGCCGAGGCCTTCAGCTACACACACTCGAATAACGGACCTTATGCCTGGTCGCCGGACGGCGAATACGTGGCGATGATGCAGGAGAACGTGCACAACCGTTTCGCAATTGATGTCGTGCGCGCCGACGGCACTGGCCGCGTTACCGTTGCCGATAACCTGGACAGGGACATCGATTTTCACGCGAAAATCGCTATGCGTTGGTCCTCGCAGGGCGCGCTGGCATTCAGGGGAAACACGAATCCGCCCGGCGGCGAGAATTCAGCGCGCGAGCTGTACATTTACACGCCAGGTATTGCCAATCCTGGTCCGTTTGCGGTTGCCGGCACATCGGCCATGGATGACGAGGGCGCGGACGGGATACCGGATGGGCAAGTCGGCTATCCCAGCTGGTCGCCTGACGGCGAACGTCTCGCGTTCTGGACGCGCCGAATCAATCCGTCCCGCGTCGCGAACTTCATTGTTCCCGCCGATGCGACCAGCGATGCGGCGAAGCTGCGCATCGACGAGGGCAACGATGCGGCGGGCGGATTCGTCACATTCTGGCTGCATGATGAAAATGGCATCCTGCTCAAGCGCAACCCGGACGGACCATTGCATATCTATCTGAATGCGTTGGATGGCACGCCGTTGCGGCAACTTTCGGCAGGAATCGACGCCATCGCTCCCAGCGTCTGGCAATTTGTCGTCTCCGAAGATTCGAGACTACTCGCGTACTCGGGCTTTCCATCCGGTGTCAGCGAGGTTCACGTCGTCTCAATCCAGGGCGGCGCCCTGCCGCGCACGGTTTCCGGCCCCATCACCGCGTCGGACGGCGACGACAGCAACGGGGCGATCGACGGTGACGCATTCATCGAATCGTTCTCTCCTGATGGCAGCATGTTGCTGTTCTCCGGCGATCTGGAAACCGATCAACTGGACGAGCTATATGCCGTTCCCGCCGACAGCATGGATGGCAGCGAGCGACGCCGCATCACCGAATTGCTGGCGGATGACAGCGATGAGAACGGACGACCGGACGGATACTTTGGATATGCCACATGGGTCGGACCCGACCCGCAATGATGCAACGCGTCGCCAGGCAAAAACGGCCCCTTCCCGGGGCCGTTTTCATTGCGTCATTGAAGACGCGCCGGTTTGAAAACGGTGACTGGACTGCTCGCGCACTTCCCGCAACACGTGGCTTGGATGCGGTGACGCGGAAACCGGAGAAACCTCCGCGTCGCCGGTTTCCTGCTTTTTCTCATTCCGCACCCTGCCTGACGCATCCTTGTCCCGCCCCTCCCGAATCAGGTTCTCCCTGATATTTCCGATGAAACCCCCTGGCCCTGATCCGTCCCCCGCCGGTATCGCGCATGCCCGACGGCATTCCAAGGGAGAAACACCATGGACAAGAAACACATTTCGGGCCGCGCGTTCGCGGCGTTCGCTTTCCTTCTGCCGATGGCCGGCTGCGGCGGAGGCGGCGATGACGGCAATCCACCCGTCGCCGTGCCGCCCGCCAACCAGTCGCCGGCCGTCGTGATCGACGCGCCGAAAGGCGACGTGCTGGAACTTTCCACCGTCACGCTGTCCGCGGCGAAAAGCAGCGACCCGGACGGCGACGGAATGACGTTCAGCTGGAAGCAGGTTTCCGGCATCGAAGTCGAACTGTCGAACGCGAACACCGCCGAGGTGTCGTTCAAGCTGCCCAAGCTTCGCAACACGGAGAAACTCGAGTTCGAAGTCAAGGTGACGGACGACAACGACCGCAGCACGTCGAAACGCGTCGAAGTGACCGCGAGAGAAGCCAACGGGTTGTTGTACGTCGAGAGAGCTGGTGACGACGGCGTTTTGTATTTCTATCACCCGTCTTTCGAGCAACCGTTGAAACTCTCGCCCCCTGCGCCGGTCGACGGGTGGATGGAAATCCTTGACCATGTCGTTTTCCCGGATCACCGCCGCGCAGCTTTTGTCGCTGGGAGCAGTGAGGCGACGAATGTTATCATCGCCGAACTTGATGGTTCCGGTTCGCACGACGTGACAGGCAATGTTCCCTCGGAAGGATTCGAAATCCACGTTGCCCCCTCGCCAGACGGCAAGTGGCTCGCCATGCTCGGGGCTCTCGAAACGCCCGGCGTGAGCGAGCTATTCATCGTCCCAGTCGATAGCGTCGATGGCAGTGATCGCGTCAAGGTGTCCGGCGAGATCACGGCAAGCGACGGCAATCCTGGTGACGGCGAAATCGACGGCGATGTGGACGACCATCGTTTCGCCTGGCTGCCCGACAGCAGCGGCATCGTTTTTCTCGGTGATCTGGTGACGGATAACGAGAAAGAGCTGTTCCTCGGCCGTGTTGACGGCGAGCGTGTTTCGCTTGGCGTGCTGCCAGCTGAGGAGCGCGCGTTTGCGATTTCGCCATCCGGTGATGTCATCGCTGCGTTTGGCCATGTAGTGGGGGACGCCGCTGTCGGAGAAGAAATCGGCTTGTTCGCCGCTTTTGCCGATGGCTCGCCGCCACGCGAGCTTTTCCGCGGTCCGAGCGCTCTGGATATCGGTAACCCGGTTCCACTGGAATGGTCGCCGAACGGCGAGCAGCTTGCATTTGCCTTTGACAGGCCGGATCTCGGCAGCGAGGAACTGTACCTTGTTGCTGCGGACCAGCTGTCCGCGGACGACGTACGCACGGTCGGCGGAGCCAGCGCGGATATGGAAGTCGATATTTCAAGTCATTTTGCCTGGTCCCCGGACGGCGCGCATTTGGCCTATACCGGCAACGTGCAGGATCATTCCCGTGACGATCTCTACGTTATTCCGTCCGACTCCCAGGACGGCAGCGACCGCGTTCGCATTCCGTGGCCGGATACGAATTCGAACGATACGGCGGCTATCGGCAACATCGTTTTTTCACCGGACGGCACTGGAATCGCGTTTTCCGTATGGAGCGACGAAATCGCCCATCAGGAACAGCTTCACGTAGCGCCTTTGACCGGTGCAATCGCAAGCCGAATTTCCGGTCCGACGCTCCACGATGGCGTCGTCGACATGCATGACGTTTCATGGGTCAACGACGGCAGTGCCCTTGTGTTCGTCGCCGATTCGGAAATCGATTTTGTAAACGAACTGTTTCGTGCAGAAGCGGACGGCGGCGGGACCATGCGGCTGTCTCCCGACATTACGGCGCTCGACGGCCAGGTCGAGGCGATTACCGTTTCTGCGGATGGCACCATGGTCGCTTTCGACCTTGAAGTGGATGAACTTGATCAGGTCTTCATCGTTCCCGCCGACGCAATCGACAACGCCGAAAGTGTCCGCATTTCCAACGTGTCGCCGGAAGACCTGAACGGTGACGGCGATCCGGACGGCTTCGCCTATGTCGTCGGATGGGTCGGCCCTGATCCCGAGTGACCTCCTGTCAAACCCACTATGAGCGGCCCCTTCCGGGGCCGTTTTTATTTGACTTCCCGTATCCCTGCGCAGAAATGGCACGAGCAACCCGTCGTGAATTCGAGGCATGTTCGCTGCACTACTCCTTTCAACGGCCCCACTGGCAGACGAACCGCTCGCCTGGCATCGCTACGGCATCCAAGCTGAGCGAAGCTGACGATGCCTGATGTCCGCGCCTGCTTCGCCGATGGCCTGCCGGTGTATCTCGTCGCCGACCCACGCAGTCGTTCCGCTATCGGCACGAAGGCGGCGACGTCACGCAGGAGCCGGAAGCGCAGGCCGTGACTTTCCTGAAACCTTCCGACGACGGCTGCATCGAATGGCGCACCGATCTCGATGAAATCGCCGCTGCCAACCGCTGGAACGTCAGCTATCGCAAGGGACCTGCAAAGGTGAATTCGGCGCAGCGGCATGGACGTTTTCGATGCGCTTTACCGGCGGCTTGCGTTCGCGAACGCATGAACGGAGCGGATGCTCCGGCGGCGAACACCGCCGGAGAGAAAGAAGCTAGCGGCTCAGCTTGAACTCCAGCGTATGCCGGATGCGCTGCGGCACGGGCCGGCCGTTCTCCATCGCCGGCTGGAAGGTCCAGTCCGCGACGGCGCGGCGCGCTTCCCTTTCGAACGCACCGCGCGGCTGGGCATCGACGACGGTCACATCTTCCGTCCGGCCCTGGGCGTTGATGGTGAACTCGATGACGACAAAGCCTTCCTGTCGGCGCCGGAAGGCATCGCGCGG
This sequence comes from Gammaproteobacteria bacterium, assembly GCA_036381715.1. GTDB lineage: Bacteria > Pseudomonadota > Gammaproteobacteria > Natronospirales > JAJUFS01 > JAJUFS01. The sequence continues at coordinate 13,753 of DASVCH010000110.1, forward strand.
GTATTTTGGCGGCTGCATGCTGAGCGGCTGCACCGGACGCGTTTCGCCGGTGGCCGGATAGGTGCTGCCGACAGCGCCGGGACTGGCCGTCGCGGTCCGCGTCGCATCCGCGCTTGCAGTCTCGGGCGCCGGCGGCGTGATGACTTCGAATTTCGGCTTGGTGATGCTGATGCCCGAAATCTTCGGTTTGCCGATGTCCAGCTTGAAGCTGTTCTCCAGCTTCGAGCGTTCGATCTTCACATCCTTCGGATCGATGGCGGGGCGAGGGGTGCCGACGGAATAGGAACTCAGGTCAGCAGCTTCTTCCTCTTCTTCCTGGGCGACGGCCGCCTGGCTCGTCAACAGGCCGGCGGCGCCGAACAGCGCGACGATAAGGAATGGAAAGGTTTTCATGGCAGCTCCGCGCGCCTGATTTTTGGCCCCGGACGCAGGGCAGATGGCGCTGGGGGATAAATTAACAATATAAGGAAAAATCGCAACTGCTTTGAGTTAAACACCTTAGCTGAATGCGCTTTCAGCGGCAGGAATGCCCGATGTTCAGGATGCGCGGAAGCGCGGATGCTAGACTGCCGGCTTTCCGGGGCGATGCTGCACCGCATTCAGCGCCCTTGCATCAGGGGAGGTAACCAGGAATGAGACTTTTCGCACTGTCAGGCCTGTTCGTCCTGCTCGCAGCCTGCGAGCAGAATGCGCCGGGAGAAAGCCCTGCCGGCGCCGATGCTATCGACGGCATCGACATGATCCACCACGTCGGCGCGCTGGCGGACGACGACATGCAGGGGCGCGCGCCAGGCTCGCCGGCCGAGGAAAAGGTCATCCAGTACCTGACCGCGCAGTTCGCGGAAGCGGGCCTGCAACCGGGCAACGGCGACAGCTGGACCCAGGAAGTGCCGCTGGTGAAGATCACCGCCAGCCCCGACATGGTCATGACGATCGCGCCGCAGGGCGAATCGGAAGGCGAAACCATGCAGCTCGCCTACGGCGAGGACATGATGGCCTTCACGCGCCGCCTGCAGCCGGAGATCGTGGTCGAGGAAAGCCCGCTGGTTTTCGCTGGTTACGGCATCGTGGCGCCGGAATACGACTGGAACGACTACGAAGGCCTGGACGTGGAAGGCAAGACCGTCGTGGTGCTCGTGAACGATCCCGGCTTCGCCACGCAGAACCCGGAACTGTTCACCGGCAACGCCATGACCTACTACGGCCGCTGGACGTACAAGTACGAGGAAGCCGCGCGGCAGGGCGCCGCCGGCGTGATCATCGTGCACGAAACCGACGCCGCCGGTTATCCCTGGGAGGTCGTCACGGGAAGCTGGTCCGGCCCGCAGTTCGACCTTGCCAGCGCCGGCGAGGAGTACCGCCTGCCGCTGCGCTCGTGGATCACGCGCGACGCCGCCGAGCGGCTGTTCGCGGCCAGCGGCATGACGTTCGAGGAAGCGAAGGCAATGGCGCTGGAGCCGGATTTCCAGGCACGGCCGTTGAACCACGCCGTTTCGATCACGATCAACAACACCGTCGAGGAAATCACCTCGAACAACATTCTCGCGAAGCTGCCGGGCGCCACGCGACCGAACGAGACCGTCATCTACACGGCGCACTGGGATCATCTCGGCACGAACCCCGCCAACACCGAGGATCCGGTCTTCAATGGCGCGGTCGACAACGCCACCGGGCTCGCCGGCCTGCTCGAGCTCGCCGAAGCGTTCGGCACGCTGGACGAGACGCCGGACCGCACCATCGTGTTCCTCGCCGTCACCGCGGAGGAATCCGGGCTGCTGGGCTCGAAGTGGTATGCGGAACATCCCGTGTTTCCGCTGGAAACGACAGCCGGCGTCATCAACATGGACAGCATGAACGTGTACGGGCCGACGCAGGATGTCGTCGTGGTCGGCTACGGCAACTCGGAGCTGGAGGAATACCTGGCGCGCGCGGTCGAGGAACAGGGCCGCGAGATCGTGCCGGAAGAGCATCCGGAGCGCGGCTACTACTACCGCTCCGATCATTTCAATTTCGCCAAGTACGGCGTGCCCGCGCTGTACGCGGAAAGCGGCTCGGAATACACCGGCGAAAACGCCGCCGAGGCTGCCCGCCATGCCGCGGAGTACACGGAAAAGCGCTACCACAAGCCCTCGGACGAGTACGCCGAGTGGTGGAATCTCGAAGGCGCGGTCCAGGACCTGAAGCTGTACTTCGCCATCGGTCAGGAACTCGCCAATACCGAGGATTTCCCGAACTGGTACGAAGGCAACGAGTTCAAGGCGATCCGTGACCGGAGCGCGGACATGCGGCAGGGACAGTAGGCAACGCCCCTCACCCCACCCTCTCCCCAAAAGGGGAGAGGGTGCGGGCTGCGTCCTGCGGACCCTTCGTTTTCCTGACGGCGACGAGTTCAAGGCAATCCGCGAGGAAAGCGCGGACATGCGGCAAGGCAGCGAATAAGCCCGCCGGCCCGGGCCTTTGCCCGGTTTTCCGATGAATGGCCGCGCCGGGTAACCCCGGCGGCGGCCTTTTTCCTGTGCGGCGATCGGATTTTATGTATAAAGAGTGCGTGGGGGAGCAGGGCTTCAGAGCCAGAACGGCTGATGAACGTACTCGTCATTGATCCATCGAAAGTCTTTCGCACCGTGTGGGACCGCATGGTGCTCAGAATCGGGCATGAACCGATTTCCGTGTCGAGCGGCGCCGCCGGTCTCGAGGCCCTGCGCCAGCGCCACATCGACTTCGTCTGCGTGTCGCTGTCGCTGCCGGACATGGACGGCGTCGAGTTCTGCCGCGAACTGCGCAAGCAGCCGCAGTTGCGCAACATTCCCGTCATTCTTCTCACGTCCACCGAAGACAAGTCCGCGCGCCAGGCGGCGTTCGAAGCCGGCATCACGGAAATTCATTCCAAGACCGATGTCGAGGGCCTGCTTGCGCGCGTGAAGAAGTTCGTCGTGGAACTGAGCCGCGACATCAGCGGCCGCGTGCTGTACATCGAGGACAGCTCGGTGGTCGCGCACGTGATGGTGAAGATTCTCAAGAGCATGAAGCTCGACGTGGATCATTTCACCAGCGCGGATGAAGCCTACGACGCGTTCCAGAATGCAAACTACGACCTCATCGTCAGCGATATCATGGTCGAAGGCCAGATGTCCGGCGTGGGTCTGGTGACGCGCATCCGCGAAATGGAAGGCGACAAGTCGCGCGTGCCGATCCTCGCCGTGTCCGGACTCGACGACAGCGTACGGCGTACCGAGCTGTTCCGGCTCGGCATCAACGACTTCATCTCCAAGCCGGTGATGCGCGAGGAAGTCACGGCGCGCGTCACCAACCTGATCACGAACAAGCAGCTGTTCGACCAGGTCAAGACGCAGCAGCAGCACCTGTACGAACTCGCGATGCGCGACCAGCTCACCGGGCTGTTCAACCGCAATTCGCTGAAGGAGTTCGCGGGAAAATACTTTGCCGGGACGTCGCAGCCGGATTTTTCGTTGAGCCTGATGCTGATCGACCTCGATCATTTCAAGGACATCAATGACACGCACGGCCATCTCGTCGGCGACACGGTGCTGGAACACGTCGGCGAAATGCTGCGCCAGAACTGCCGCGAAGAGGACTTCGCCGCGCGTTTCGGCGGCGAGGAATTCCTGCTGATCCTGCCGCACTGCGATCTGGCGAGTGCCGTGGCGAAAGCGGAACTGATCCGCAAGGAACTCGAGCTGCTGGAACCGGCCGGCGTCAACATCACCGCCAGCATCGGCGTCACGTCACGGCCGCGCGGCAAGCTGATCGAAATGGAAGCGTTGTTCCGCGTCGCCGACCAGGCGGTTTACGACGCGAAGGACCGCGGCCGGAACTGCGTGGTCGTGCGGCGTTTCGACAGCAGGGCGGAACAGAGCGTGGCGGAAGACCTGTAGAGCGAGTCGAAGGTCGAAAGTCGAAGGTCGAAAGTGGAAAAGCCGTGCTTCGCACGGCTTTTCTTTCGCCTTTCGCCTTTCGCCTTTCGCCTTTCGCCTTTCGCCTTTCGCCTTTCGCCTTTCGCCTTTCG
>DASVCH010000111.1:0-26057 GCA_036381715.1 Gammaproteobacteria bacterium
GTAGTCCCTGTCACTTGATTCAACACGAACAGTTGTATCGCCTCGTTTGACCATTAGACAGAAATAATTGTTATTCACTTGTTACCTTCCTTCTCTTAGTGCCGCGCCGCTCTCTTGAAGAGGGCCGCCAGTTTCCTTCGACACTCGGATCTAGTGCTTCCCGTATGTAAGTCTCCGCATCTCTTTGAGAGTGGGCATCCAGGGATAGACGGTCACCCGTTCGTAGTATCCCCTTGTGCTGCGCAAGAGCAGGTCGCGTATTTCCCGTATAAGACCGCCACTCTTTCAGAATTGGAACAACAACAGATTTGGAGGACACCGATTCTTCGCCGGTGAGCTTCTGATAGGCATAAATAGCTATGTGCGTCAGTCGAATCGCGGCATCGTTCGTGGACTTGGCTTTCAAATCGCGAATAGTCAGCCGTAACTTGCCATCAGCATCGAGCCGCGCGATTCCAGGAATTTCGTTACCGCGCGCAGCAACTCCAGTCCGCCCCGTCATCTCGGCTGCGTTTGCGTTTTGGAAGTCATCCAGCCTAGGCACCTCAGCCCCGTACTTCTGTGCGAGCCAAGTCAATATTCGCGCTCTGGGGCCATCTTCCAAGCGTTCGATAATGGCGTTTATGGATCGAAGCGCTTCAAATTCATCGATGTCATCAGTCACAGCAATCACTCTGGGTAGAACAGTTGCCAAGAATAGTAGTTCAATTTCAAGAGATGTCAATCAACTTACGTAGAGAATATTCAATATCGGTATCACACGGTCTGTTATCAACATAACTATTTGATAATGAAGAATTTATACGATACATAAATTGCATCTAACTGACTAAGACTTGATTGAAGTCAGCTTAATTCTCGATTAAATCATTTAATATATTTCATAACTATTTGAAAAATAAATAAAAAAATCCATTTCTCTCTAGATAAGCAACGATGCGGATCTTGTGAAGATGCTGGTGTGCCATGTCAGGCAGATTGACTGATGAAAGGCGGAGGATCGAGGTGTTGAGCGAAAACGAGGCTTATGGACATGGCGACCACAACAAAAGGTACCGAGGCAATTGCAGGACGTTGGCCTTCGTGCTGCCGAAGAAAATATCGCAGAATCTCTCAATAATTAGCTGGCCTTTCAGGTCAAGCTACGAGGGTCAAGTCTTTTATCTAAATCATCATGCAGTGACCTTCCTCGGTTTTACTTGTCCCACCTTGGAATTCACTTTTCCGGTCAATAGCCAGTACGAATATTCCGGCCACTGTTCTGCGACGGCTGCAACGATCTGAACGCTCGCAGACGTTCCGCGATATTCGAGAGTCTGCAAGCTACGAACGGGCACGCCTATCCTGGCCGCAAACGCTGACTGGCTTAGTTCCTGAGCTTCACGAACCATTCGAATCCTTTCTGCAACGGTTGACACTTCGGCTTTCCTCGCTATACTACTTTTGACGATACGACACGTGACGTATAAACGTGACGCACTGTGATTCAAAGTGATCAGGAGTCTAGCCGACATGGACCGTTCCGGCACGCCCGCGCTCGCCCTTTTCCCGTCGATACCCGTGATGACCAAGGAACGCTTCGCCGAGCTGGTGGGCGTGGAGGTCGGCGTGGTGCGGGGGATGCTGGACCGGCGGCATTTGCCGTCAGTGAAAATAGGTCGGCATCGGTTCGTGAACGTCGCGGCACTGGCGGCGCGGTGCCTGGCGGAGGATTCGGAATCGGGATACGGGGTGCGGGAAGATTCCGCGCAGTACGGACGGTGTTGAGACAAAAGATCGCGCGCCGGAGCGCGCTCCTACAGCGGCGTAGCCGCCGCTTTTGCTTTTAGCTCTTCGCTTTTCGCTTTTCCGCCCGTCGGAGGCCACCGAGGACGCGAGACGAACGCGGGTGCGGAGCAGGAATCGGAACCCGAGCGGAGCGAGGGTCAGCGATTCCGTCGCGTAGCAGCGAGCGGTGACGAGACCGAGGCAGGTCAAGCGGAGCGCAGGCCTGACCGGCGAGTTCGCGAGCGTGCCCAAGTTCGTCGAGCACCGCAGGAACCTTTGAATAAATGATTGGCCGACCGGGCAAATGGTTTTCGTCCATTTTTGCCGAAACAAAATGGACCCGGCACAGCGCCGAGGCGTAGCGCAGCGAAGCCGAGGGGCGGCCGGAACGCTTTTTAATTTTCTGAGATGACCGCTCATTTACGCCAATCATCCACCTGCAAGGAAGCCCCAATGAACAACAGCCGCCCTTCAACCTGGCCTCTTCTTCCAAGCCACTCTTCCTATACCCTCCATGGCCTCACCATCGCCCTCGCCGATGTCATCCGCGAGGAAGTGTCCAGTGACATTTCTCGCCGCGCGCTCGTGAAAGCCAACGGCCTTGCCACCGCCGCGGAGCTTTTCGCCGGCGAGCTGGCGCACTTCTTCGGCTCACGGATGGGCGAGTATCACGACGCGCGTGAAGCGCTGCAAGACAGATACCGGGAAGACGCATTGAACGATTGACTCCGAGACCGCTATCCCTTCGTCTCGATGAAGGCACTACCGATGGCTTGCAGGAGTTCCTGCGGCTTTACGCCCTTGATCCCAAGATTGTTCAGCAACTGAGCATCGACTTCCGACGCGATGTGTTCAAGGAACGCGCGGACGTCGGCAGCGATGAGCGGGGGGACTTCGACTCGCCTGGCGGGTTCCAGCAGCAGGTACAACCTGAGTACGTCGTTGCGATGTTTTCGAATGGATTTGCCGTCAACCGTTTCGCCTTTCGCGCGCCGTTCGACGAGATCGAGCCAAGCCCGCGCTTTCAGCACGATCAGGCAGGCTTCATCAACAATGGATACACCATCCACTTTCCGTTTTCGTGCTTGCAGCAGGCGGTAGTAATTGTCGTCGAGCAGGATGGCAGAGAGGCTGGACGCTTCTTCATCGAGAGGGATGGGCGTGAGGCGGGCTCGTTCATCAAGCGCGACGCCATCGGGCTGTCGGCTGAACAGTTCGAGCATCGGCGGGAAGCCCTCTTCCTGCGGCTTTTGAAACCGGTAGAAAATTTTTTCGCCCGTACTCCTTTCCTGCACCTGGTATCCGCCGTTGCCGACGAACTTCCAGAAATCCTGGACAAAGTCCGCATTCAGCGCTTCGACGCACAACACGATATCGAGATCCTTCGTGGCTCGGGTTTCGACGCCGGCTTCATCCATTACAAGCCAAAGCGCGGTCCCTCCGATCAGAACGTAATGATCTTCGTAGCCTGCAAAATGTTCCGCGAAGCGCTTCAGTCCCCTGACCATGTCATGTCCTCCATGAGCTTTTCGCGCGCGGCCTGCACGCGTTCGTCCTGTTCCGCCTCGAGGCTCAGCCAGAGCGAGAAGCGATCCACGCGACCGTCCTGGGCAAGTAGCCGTGGATCATAACGCCACAGCTGCACGCGACATGTGCCGGGCTCGGGAATCGGTATTTCCTGCGAATCCGGTTTGACGTGCTTCCAGTCCCGGCCCGCGATGGCGAATACGGGCTCGGGCGGCGGAAGGAGCATTGTCCATTCTGCGAGGGCGGTTTCCCCCGCCTCGACGCGCTGCTCGGCGGGAAGGTCGGCGAAGGGGATTCGATGCGTCTTGCGGACGGGGTTGCGCAGGTAGGGAAGCGCTTCCTTCCAGAGCACCGCGACAGGCTTGTCGAACCCGAGCCAGCGCTCGTGGCCCCTGCGCACCGCCCTGGCAAGCCCGGCAGCCTCCATGGCACTGAATGCGCGTGTGGCGGTCATGGCGGTCAAGCCCAGGCGAGCCGCGACATCCAACGGCCGGGCAGGAAAGAACCCGGGCTCGACCAGGGCGAGCAGAAAGACCGCCTGCGCGGCCGGGGCGAAATACGCGATCGGCATGACCGGCCGGCGCCCCTGCCGCTCTCGCGCGGCCTGGCCGATCTGCGGCAGGAACATTTCCCGCCCCGGCACGACAAAGGGAATCCGGCGCTCGATGAGACGCTTGCGGACGTAGGCGGGAATGTCCTTGGCGACAAGGCAGTAGCTTGCGACCTCCCCGCGTTGCCGAAACTTCTGCAGCCTCCCGGCGTGTTTCTCGAAAGCCGCCGGATGGACGGGATGGCCTTCCTTCGGAATGATCGCGAGCAGCCATTGGTCGCCGACAGCCACTTCGGCCAGGTCATAGGCCTGGCGCAGGAACGGCGGCAGTTCCGGCCGGACGAGCGGATCCCACGCGACAGGGCATCCGGTCGCGCGTCCGACATACTCCACGAACTGTTCACTCAACTGGTTCATCGGCAGGAGAATAACATTTTTCTGCTAAATAACAATTTAAATGTTATTTAGCAAATTTTTGTTATTTCGCTGCGCTGGGTCGCTGCAAACAACCTGCACAAACCCTCTGCCGCGCGCCTTCGTCAGTATTTCGTCCTATTGCCCGCCCCCGCCCGCTGAACGGTAATGGATCGATGCCCGAATTCCTGCAGCCGCTGATGGACGCGGTTTCCGACCGCCCCTATCTCTTCATCTTCGTCGGCCTCCTCGTCGCGGGCGAGCTGGTGCTGATTCCGGCGATCTATCTCGCGGTGACGGGGCGGCTGGAGCTTGCGTGGGTGTTTCTTGTCGCCGTCGCGGCGATGGGGATCTCGGATCTCGTCTGGTACTACCTCGGCCGCGCGCTGCCGCGCGAACGTCTCAGGCGGATGGGCGGCGGCCGGATCGGAGGCGCGATGAACCGGCTTGAAGCGCTGTACGCGCGCCGCGGCCCGCAGATTCTCATCGGCTCGAAGTTCGTCTACGGCACGCGCACGGCGGCGCAGGTGCTCGCCGGCGCGAACGCGATGCCGGTCTCGACATATCTCGCGGCGAACACGGTCGGCATCGCGCTGCTGACCAGCGTGCTGTTCGCGATCGGCTACTCGGTGCGCGGCACGATCGGCCGGCTCGAGGATCTCGCCGGCCGCATCGAGATCGCGTTCCTGGTGTTCGTGGCGCTGGCGGTGGCGATTCATCTTCTGGCTGCAAAGGTGCTGCGCGCAAGATGGTCTCGGTAATCATTCCCGCGTTCGACGAGGCGGCGACCATCGCGCAGAAGGTCGCCGAGGTGATCGATCATCCCTCGGTGCGCGAGGTCATCGTGGTCGACGACGGCTCGAACGACGCGACCGCGGAGCTCGCGGCGGCGGCCGGCGCGCGCGTGATCCGCCACACCGAGAACGGCGGCAAGGCAGCGGCGATGGACGCGGGCGTGGCGGCGTCATCCGGCCAGTATCTCCTGTTCCTCGACGCGGACGTGACGGGCTACACGCACGCGATGCTGTCGCGGATCATCGATCCTGTCGTCTCGGGACGCTACGAAATGTTCGTCGGCATCCGCGCGCGGCGCACGATCTGGCTGAACCGCATCCTGCATTTCTTCCCGATCCTCGGCGGCGAACGCGCGCTGACGCGCGAGTTGTGGCAGTCGGTGCCGCACCATTACAAGCAGGGTTTCCAGATCGAGATCACGATGAACTGGTGCGCGAAGTGGACCGGCAAGGGCATGGGCTTCGCGCTGATTCCCGGAACGCATCACCGCATCAAGGAAAAGAAGTACGGCCTGTTCGTCGGCCTCGTCCGGCGCATCGACATGTTCCGCCAGGTGATCGCGATTTCGTTCCGGCTGTACGTCATCGGCTACTTCACGCGCCTCGGAAGCCGGATGCGCAGCCGGACGCGATCAAGGCAGGCCAAGGCCAGGCTGTGAAGCGCGTTCACCGCGCGGCAAGCCGCGCGTCTGCATTCGTTTCCACTTCGACGGCATTGTCCTGCCGCTCGCGGTCGATCAGCATGTTCCAGGGATCGATGCCGGCGCGCGCGGGTTTCCGCGGCACGGTGATGCGGATCGTCTGCTCGCCGCTGCGGACGCGATGCCGCTCGATGTAGAACGGCTCGGTCTCGCCGGCCGCGAAGACGCCGATCTCGACAAGCTGGTCCATCGGCACCTCGGTTTCCTTGCCGAGGCTGTCGGCGCGCAGCTTTCTCGCCGTCACCGTGAGCGTGACTTCGTATTCGCCGTCGCCGGCCGGCGCGACGACGGCGTTGTCCGCGCGCACGTCCCACAGCGTGATCGTCTCGAACCAGTCCTCCAGCACCGGGTGCAGTGACGCGGGCGTGACGGCGCGCAGTTCGGCGTAGAGATCCAGCGCGGTCGGGTACGGCGGTCCGGCGTCGCGGTATTTTTCGAAGTAGCGGCGCAGCGCGCCGTTCACCGCCGCCTCGCCGATGTGCCGGCGCAAGATGTACATGGCGAGCGCGCCTTTCCGGTACGCAATGTACGGCTGGTCCTCGACCTCGAGCAGCGGCACTTCGTGCGACTGCTCCGCGCGGCCCAGCAGGTAACGCTCCATCTGGAAGCCGTAGACGCGGCGGCCGGCTTCGGCGCCGTAGGTCTTCTCCGTCACCATCATGGCGCTGTAGTTCGCGAGCGATTCGGAAAGGAACTCCGCGCCGCGCACCGGCGCGCCCCGCACGAGGCCGCCCCACCAGGTGTGCGCGACTTCGTGCGCGACACCGTAGAACGGCTGGTCCACTTCGCCTTCCCGGACGCGGCTGAAGAAGAAGTCTTCCGTGAACGTGAAGGTGTAGGGATGCGCGCTGCCGAAGCCGCCATAGCGCGGGATCTCGGCGATGTTCAGTTCGCCGTACGGATACGGCCCGAACTCCGCGGTGAGATACGCGAGCGAGGCCTTCATGCCGCGAACGATGCGGTCCAGGTTCGAATCGTGCGCCGGATGATGGAAGACCCTGAGCGCGACGACCTGTCCCGCACCCGCTGCGGGATCCTTCCAGTGATCCTCCAGCACCTCGTACCGCGCGGAGACGATCGTGCCGCCGAACGCGATCGGCGTTTCCGTCGTGTAATGAAAGTAGCGCCGCCCGTTCTCCGTCCAGCTTTCGCGCAACGCGCCGGGCGTGATCGCGACCTGGTCCGCGCTCGTGCCGACGATGGCGTCGACGTGGACAAGATCGGAATCGGGAACCGCCCAGCGGTGTTTCATCGCGGCGGCGCGCTCTGCACCCGGCATCGGCGGCTGCGGCGCGAGACCGAAATGCGCGCGCTCATCTTCATCCGACAACTCGAACACGGGCTGGTAGCCGATGAACGGCAGCAAGGCGCGATTGATCGACGTGCCGTTGGCGACAAGGTCCGTCGGGATCCCGTCGTTCGGAAACCCGGCCACCCGAAACGCGAGGTCGAAGGCAAGCTGCACGGCATCGCCGGGCGCAAGCGCGCGCTCCAGCGCGTAGATGCGATAGCCGATCTTCTCGTCCTTGAGCGCGATCCGCGTCGCGCGGTCGAACGACAGCGAACGCGCGTCGATCGCGGGATCGAGATAGACGTGCACGGATTCGATCGCGGCACCGGTCTCGTTCACCAGCGTGTAACTGCCGCGAAGCTCCACCGCGCGTTCGTGCGGATAAAGTTCGGCATGCAGTTTCACGCCGGTGATCATCGGCTGCGGCAAGCCTTCGTAGCGCGCGTAGCGTTTCTCGTAATCCGCCTGCAGCGCGCCTTGTTCGTCGGCGGAACGGTAGGTGTTGAGAATGTTCGTGTTGTAGAACACGAAGCCTCCCGCGGCGAGGATCAGCGCGACTGCCGTCACGGCCGCGGGCACGGTCGCGCCGGCAAAGCGCGCACGTGCCTGGCGCAGCCGGCGCACGAGGCGCGGCTCGCGATCGCGCACGCGAAGCAGGATGGCGAGCAGCAACAGCAGCGCGGCCCACGCCGCCCAATACAGCTTGAACGCGATGAACGGTTCCATGAACGGCCCGAAGCCGTTCATGTCCGAGTAGATCCAGCGCGGCGCGGTGTTGTAGAGCAACAGATGATGCTGGATGCCGAACAGCGCGCCGGCGAGCACGGTGAAGCCGAACGCCATCAGCACGATCATGTGCGCAATGTTCTTGTGGTTCACGAACACGTGCAGCGTCATCGCGAGCGCGCCGAGCAGCACGTAATCGACAAGCTTCAGGCCGAAGACCACCTGGAAATACAGGCCGAGCTCGAAATGGTAATAACCCTGCAGCACCTGGATCAGCAGGCCGCCGATCATCCCCGCGGCCTGGAACATCACGATCAGCGCGACCAGCGCGAGAAAGCGCCCGAGCAGCGCGGCGGCGTTCGATACCGGCGCCGCGTCCGCGATCTCCGCCGCGCCGACTTCGCGTTCCTTCCACACCAGCTCGCCGGCGAAGATGAACACCAGCACCAGGAAGAGCAGCACGCTTCGCTGCGACAGCACCTCGCCGACGATGAGCAGCGTGACCGGCCACGTGGACGTGTCGAAAACCGTGCTGCCCACGTTCCAGCCCCACAGCAGCGGAAGGCCCATGCAGGCGAGCAGCACCACGACGAACCAGCGGCTCGCCATGATCTCCGCGAGACTGTTGCGCGCGACGGCGAACGTCTGTCTCGACGTCGTGCCGAAGCCGAACGCGCCGGCGACGCGCGGGACATTCACCGGCCGCGCGCGTTCGGGTGACGGAGCCGCGGCCTTCTGCCGTCGCCCGCGCCCGCCTTCGTCCGGGTGCCGGAAGCGGAAACGCCAGTGCAGCAGCGCGAGCGCGGCAATTGCGACGCCCAGCCAGAGCGCGCGGTTCCACAGGAGCGGCACGGGCAGGCCGACAAGCCGCGCGTTTCGCTCCGCCACCGTCCAGTATTCGGTCACGCCGTCGAGTGTCACGAGCCCGAGCGGGTCAACCAGCGCGGCAAGCAGCGGGCTGTCGATCGCGCTCGCGTAATTGAGCGCGACGATGTAGCCGATGAACACCGCGATCGCCGCGAGGTACACCGGCACCGCCTGGCGGGACAGCATGCCGACAGCGAACAGCACCGCACCGACGAGCACGAGGTTCGGCAGCAGGAAAACGGCGTACGGCTCGAGGTAGGCGCGAAGACCGACCGGACCGATCACGTCCGGATCGAAATGCGCGAGCAACGCGGTCGCCGCCAGCAGGCCGAGCGGAATCGCGACCAGCACGAGCGCGTTGACCGCGAGCGCGCCGAGGAAGCGGCCGCCGAGGTAATCGGCTTTCTTCAGCGGCGCGGTGAAGACGAGCGGGTCCATGCCGGCGCGGAAATCGCGGATCGCGGCGCCGCCGAAGATCGCCGCCGAAACCAGCATGCCGAACATGCCGGCGCGCACGAAACCCCAGACGAGTCCGCTCGGCGCGTTGGCGAATGCCTCGCCGCTGTCGGCGTCGACCAGAAACATCCAGATCGCGACAAGAAAGAGGACTGCGGCGTAGATCCAGGTCGAGGCGCTGCCAAGGCGCGACGCGATCTCGTAGCGCGCGATCTCCCGGAGCTTCATGCCAGCGCTTCCGCTTCGGCCGGCACTGCCGCGGCGCGCGGCCGGTAGTGGCCGGCCATCACGCTGAAGTACACGTCCGCCACGCCGGGCTCGACGGGTTCGAACGCCGCGCCTGGCGACGCGTCGGCGCAGACGTGCACGACCGTTCGCCCCGCCAGCAGGCGCGTGGAAATCACCGGCAGCTCGCGTTCGATCGCCGGCAGTTCCTCGCGTGCCACCGTCCGCCGCCAGATGCGCCCCTCGAGCGCGGCGACCGCGCGCGGCGGTTCCGCTTCAAGCAGGATCTCGCCGCGGTTGATGATGGCCATGCGGCTGCACAGTTCCTCGACGTCCTCGACGATGTGCGTGGAAAGAATCACGGCGCTGCCCTCGCCGATCTCGCTCAGCAGGTTCAGGAAGCGAACGCGCTCTTCCGGATCGAGCCCGGCGGTGGGTTCGTCGACGATGATCAGCTTCGGATCGCCGAGCAGCGCGACGGCAACGCCGAAGCGCTGCCGCATGCCGCCGGAGAACGTGCCGAGACGTTCGCCGCGCACCTCCCAGAGATTCGTCTGCCGCAACAGCGACTCGACGGTGTCGCGGCGCGCGCCCGTCTCGACGATGCCCTTCAACACCGCGAAATGTTCGAGCAGCCGCTGCGCGCGCGCCTTCGGATGAAAGCCGAACGACTGCGGCAGGTAGCCGAGCGTGCGGCGCACGGCATCCTTGTCGCGCAGCACATCGATGTTTCCCAGCGTTATCGAACCCGCGTCGGCTTCCTGCAGCGTCGCGATGGTGCGCATCAGCGTCGACTTGCCCGAGCCGTTGCGCCCGAGCAGGCCGTACATGCCCACCGGAACCGTGAGCGACACGTTCTTCAGCGCCGCGACGCCGTTGGGATAGGTCTTGGATACGTTGCTGATCTTCAGTTCCATCGCCGCCGTCTCCTTCAGATGAACCCGAACACCGGCGGGAACGCGACCACCACGACCGCCGCCCAGATCGCGTAGACCGGCAGGTAGTTCGTCTGCCAGCGTTCAAGCGCCGCGAACGATCCGCGGCCCCGCAGGAAGCGGATGTAAAGCACCGCGGACCACGCGAGATTCACAAGCAGAATCACGTTCATGCCGAGCGCGGCCGTGCGGTTCGGCGTGAAGCCGAACTCGGTGATGCGCGCGGCGATGGCCCACAGCGCGACCGCGTCCGCGGCAAGCGCGCTGACCACGAGAACGATCTGCATCACGTCAGGAATGCCGCGCGGCGCGTTGGGTTGACGTGCGGAAACGGAATAAAGAAGGAGTGCGAGCACCAGCACCAGCAGCAGGTCGAAGGCAATGAGCATGTCGCGATCGATCTGCCCGCCGCGCCCCGTCCACAGCAGCGTGCCGAGGAAGGTGACCAGCACGGCCGCGAACAGCGGCGTGAACAGGCGCGTCAGCACGGGCGCCATGTTCTCGATCACGCTCTGCTTCGCCTCGACCAGCCAGGACGCGACGATGACGGCGCCCGCCGCGCCGCAGGGAACCAGCCAGGACGCGACGAACGGCTCGGCGTCGACGCCGATGGTGCTGAACATCATCAGCAGGAATGCCGTGAGCGCGCCGCCGCCGAGCGCGATCAGCACGTAATAGATGAACAGTTCGCCCGAGAAACGCACGAAGTCCATGCGCCCGGCGACCTCGCCCCAGCGTCCGCCCGCGTACGCGATGCCGACCGCGAGCCAGAGCGCGATCGGCAGGTGCAGCACGGCGAGAATCTCGGTGTGCCCTGCGGGCGCGAACGGATACGCGTTGACGATCACGGCCGCCGCGGCGAACGGCATCGCGAGCCAGTACAGCGTGCGCACCTCGAGCTGCCGCTTCCACGCGAAATAGCCCGCCAGCAGCGGCAACACGAAGAGACTCAGGTTGCGCGCATAGAAACTGTCGACGCCCAGCTCCAGGCCGAACAGCGCCGGGATCTTGAGGAGCACGGCGGCCGCCACCGCAAAACCGAACGCGACGATGGCGTCCTTTCGCAGGGCGGCGGGCGATTCGATGCCCGCGGCGGTGTCGACGACAAGCTGTTTCCAGAGCCGCTCCGAGTGCTCGCGCGCGAACTCCCGCGAAAGGCTGTCGAGGTCGCCCATGCGCTTGACCGCGATCAGGAACGCCTCGTCGGCGGCAAGGCCGGCGTCCACGAGTCCTGCAATCTGCTCGCGCAGGTGGTCCTCCAGTTCCGCGATGTCCACGGGATGGATCGCCTGGCGGCGGGCGAGATAGCTGCGCCACTGGTCGATCTGCGTTTCAAGTACGGAATCCGGTGCGGACATCGCTCAAGCTCCTTGTGGTAATGGCGCCGGGAGGGAAAACGAATGCCAGATGCCGCGCAGCGTGGCGTCCACCGCCTGCCACTGCCGGCGCTGCTCGGCGAGCTGCGCCCTGCCTTCGGACGTGATGCCGTAGTACTTGCGGCGGCGGCCGGTTTCCGCGACCTCCCAGCGCGATTCGATGTGGCCGAGCCGCTCGAGCCGGTGAAGTACGGGATAGAGCATGCCGTCCGTCCAGTTCATCTGCCCGCCCGACAGCTCGCGGACACGCTGCAGAATCGCGTAGCCGTAGCTGTCCTCCTCGGCGAGGATTGCCAGCACGAGCGGGGTGGAGGAAGCGGCTATCAGGTCCTTGTTGATTTCCATGATCCTGCGGGGCATCTCAGCTTACCTAGCAGTATTATACATGGCAGCACTAGGTATGGAAGAGCGGTGCCGGAAAATGAAAAGGCCCGGCATTGCCGGGCCTTCGCGCTTGTGCTGGATGGACGGGAGACCGTCACGCCGCCTGGGCGACGTCGTTCGGGTGCGCCGCACGGAAGCCCACCGCGAGCCGGTTCCAGGTGTTGATCGTGCCGATCAGCAGCGAAAGCGCGACCTGCTCGGCGTCAGTGAACGCCGCCTTCATCTTTTCGTAGGCCGCGTCCGGCGCGTGCGTCTGCGCGAGCAGGGTCAGCGCTTCCGTCCACTCCAGCGCCGCGCGTTCACGGTCCGTGTACATCGACGATTCGCGCCAGGCGTCGAGCAGGTACAGCCGCGCCTCGCTCTCGCCCGCGGCGCGCGCGTCGGCGGTGTGCATGTGAAGACAGAACGCGCAGCCGTTGAGCTGCGACGCGCGCGTCTTCACGAGATGCATCAGGCTTTTTTCGAGGCCCGCGCCCTGCACGGTTTCCTCGAGTTTCAGCATCGCCTGCACCAGGTGCGGCGCGACGGCAACGGGATCGAGTCTTGGTTTCATGATGAACCTCCGTTCGATGGATTTACGGGTGCAACCGCGGCGGCGCGTTCACGTGCGCGGCGCGGATGAAAAGATGGCGCCCAGCTTTTCCGGGTTGAGCACGTTGTAGCCGGCGAGCACGCGGCGGCCGTCGACGTCGAGCGTGATCGCGCCGAAGGGATGCCCGCCGATATCGATCACGATGCCGGTCTCGCCGTTGATGGGCGCGAGCCGGAAATCGATGTCTTCGCCATGGGCGCGGATCAGCGCGCGCGCAACGCCATGCAGCAGTTTCGCGATGCGCGCATTGCCGGTGACCGCCTTCGACGCCGCCGCGACCTTTCCGCCGCCATCCGACGTCCACGTGGCGTCCTCGGCGAACAGTTCCAGGAACGCGTCCTTGTCGGCGTTTCGCATCGCATCGACGAAGCGCCCGAGCAGGCGTTGCCGCGCGGCCTCGCTGACCGCAAAGCGCGGCCGGTCGCGGCGCACGCGTTCGCGCGCGCGATGCACGATCTGCCGGCAGCTCGCCTCGCTCTTGCCGAGGATGCCCGCGATTTCCGCGTAATCGCTTTCGAACACGTCGTGCAGAAGGAAGGCCGCGCGCTCGGCGGGCGCAAGCCGCTCCAGCACGACGAGGAACGCCACGGAAAGATCCGAAGCCAGTTCGGCGTCGTGATCCGCAGGCGCCGCGAGCGCGCCGTCGATCGGTTCGGGCAGCCAGGGACCGGGATACGCCTCGCGCTCGGTCTTCGCGGCGCGCAGGCGGTCGATGCACAAGCGCGTCACCGTCGTCGTCAGCCACGCTTCCGGAACGCGCACGCGTTCGGGTTCGACGCGATGCCAGCGCAGGTAGGTGTCCTGCAGCATGTCCTCCGCGTCCGCGTGCGAACCGAGCATGCGGTATGCGATGCCGTAAAGCCGCGCGCGATGCCGGTCGAACGTTCGCGTGTGCCTGTCCACGGTCTTCCTCCACTTCGGTCTTTGCATGTTAGACGGCTGGCCCTGGCGGTTTGTGACAGCAAATGGGGAAACCATCGGATTTCCGGCGTTTCAACGGCGCCGCGACATGGCGTCCGGCCACTCTCCTTGCCGTAGAATGCGCGCCCATGATCCAGCTCACCGACATCACCCTGCGGCGCGGCGCCGAGGCGCTGCTCGAAGGCGCCGGCGCGACGGTTTTCCCCGGCCACAAGGTCGGGCTCGTCGGCGCGAACGGCACCGGCAAGAGTTCGCTGTTCGCCTTGCTGCGCGGCGAGCTGTCGCTGGACGCGGGCACGCTGTCGATCCCCGCGAACTGGCTCGTCGCGCACATGGCGCAGGAGTTCACCGATCTCGACAGGCCGGCGATCGAGTTCGTGCTCGACGGCGACGGCAGGTTCCGTGCAGCGGAACGCGAGGTGGCGTCGACCGCGGCGTCGGATGACGGCGAGGCCATCGCGCACGCGCACCTCGCGTTCGAGAACGCGAACGGCTACACCGCGCGGGCGCGCGCCGGCGAGCTGCTGAACGGCCTCGGCTTCCAGCCGGAGGAACACGCGAAGACGGTGCGCGCGTTCTCCGGCGGCTGGCGCGTGCGGCTCGGTCTCGCGCAGGCGCTGATGTGCCCTTCCGACCTGCTGCTGCTCGACGAGCCCACCAACCACCTCGACCTGGAAACCGTGCTGTGGCTGGAAGACTGGCTGCGCGCCTACCAGGGCACGCTGCTGCTCGTCTCGCACGACCGCGAGTTCATCGACAACGTCGCCGGCGAGATCCTGCACATCGAGAATCGCAAGCTGCATTTCTACACCGGCGGCTACAGCGCGTTCGAACGCCAGCGCGCCGCGAACCTCGCGCGGCAGCGAAGCCTGTACGAGAAGCAGCAGCGCGAGATCGCGCACATGCAAAGCTATGTCGACCGTTTCCGCTACAAGGCGTCCAAGGCGCGCCAGGCGCAAAGCCGCCTGAAGGCGATGGAACGCATGGAGAAGATCGCGCCCGCGCACGTGGATTCGCCGTTCGATTTCGAATTCCCCGCCGCGCCCGCCGCCGCCAATCCCCTGCTCAAGCTCGACGGCGTCGCGCTGGGCTACGGCGAACGCACCGTGCTGGACGACGTCACCTTCAGCATCGCGCCCGGCGACCGCATCGGCCTGCTCGGCGTGAACGGCGCGGGCAAGTCCACGCTGGTGCGCGCGCTTGCCGGCGAACTCGAACCGCAGCGCGGCGAACTGCTCGCGGGCGCGAACCTGCGCGTCGGCTACTTCGCGCAGCACCAGCTCGAACAGCTGGACCTCAAGGCGAGCCCGCTCGAACACCTGCGGCGCCTGTCGCCGAAAACGCGCGAACTCGAGCTGCGCAAGTTCCTCGGCGGCTTCGACTTTGCCGGCGACATGGCGACGTCGCCGGTCGCGCCGCTCTCGGGCGGCGAGAAGGCCAGGCTCGTGCTCGCGCTGCTCGCCTGGCAGGCGCCGAACATCCTGCTGCTCGACGAACCCACCAACCATCTCGACCTCGACATGCGCCACGCGTTGACGATGGCCCTGCAGGGTTTCGAGGGCGCGGTCATCACCGTCTCGCATGACCGGCACCTGCTGGAGAACACCGTCAACAGCTACCTGCTCGTCGCGAACGGCAGGGTGCGCGATTTCGACGGCGACCTCGACGACTACCGGCAGTGGCTGAACCGCCAACGCCTGGATGCGAAGAACGGTGCGGAGAAAACGGCGGGGACGATCGACAGGAAAGCCGCCCGGAAGGCGGCCGCCGAAAATCGCGCCGCCTTGCAGCCCTTGCGCAAGCGGTCGAAAAAACTGATGGACCGGATCGACGCGACGTCGGCGGAGCTGAAGGACATCGAACGCGAACTCGCCGATTCGTCGCTCTATGAAACTGCGGGCAAGGACCGGCTGGAAACGCTGCTGAAGCGGCAGGCGGCATTGCGTAGCGAAATCGAAACCCTCGAACGCGAATGGGCCGAAGTGGAAGAGGAGATCGAGGCGGCGACATCCGCCTGACTTTTTTCTTGTCTTTTCCGCCGGCGCGCCCATGTTCTTTGCATGCGCGTTCATCACATCAACGCGATTTCCACCTGCCCGCTGGGTGGAAAACTGATGGATGGCAGGGTCGATTCCGTCTTCCGGCGCGGCCGCCTTGCCTGCCATTGCCTTTTGCTTGAAACCGAAAACGGACTGGTGCTGGTCGACACCGGCCTCGGGATGCGCGACGTCATCGATCCCAAGGCAAGGCTGAGCCGCTTTTTCCTGGCGCTGCTGAGTCCCGACTTTCGCGCGGACATGACCGCGGTGCGGCAGGTCGAATGGATGGGCTTTCGCGCGCGCGACGTGCGGCACATCGTGCTGACGCATCTCGACTTCGACCACGCCGGCGGACTGGACGATTTTCCGGAAGCCACCGTGCACCTGCTGCAGGAAGAGCGCGATTACGCGACACTGCAGAAAACCTGGCTGGACCGGCAGCGCTTCCGGCCGCAGCAATGGTCCACGCGCGAGCGCTGGCGTGTTTACCGGCCGGGCGAAGGCGACAGCTGGTTCGGCTTCAATGCCGTGCGCCAGCTCGAAGGCCTGCCGCCGGAGATCGCGTTCGTGCCGCTCGCCGGCCACACCTTCGGCCATGCGGGCGTCGCGATCGACACCGGCGACGGCTGGTTGCTGCAGGCGGGCGACGCGTATTTTCATCACCGCGAAATGGATACCGGGTCGCCGTACTGCACGCCGGGCCTGCGCTTCTACCAGAAGATGATGGAAAAGAATCGCGAGGCGCGGCTGTGGAACCAGCAACGCCTGCGCGATCTCAAGCGCGAGCACGGCGGTGAGGTGGAAATTCTCTGCTCGCACGATCCCGTCGAATTCGAACGCGTCGCGCGCCGTCCGCTGCACGAGCCGGCGGGACGGCGCGGTTCGCGTCCGCGCGTTGCGCGGCCGCGCGCGGAGCCTTCCCAGGATGTGCGCCGGTGAAACGCAAGCTTAGAGATTGAGCGAGCGCATCGCCGCTTCCGGGTATCGCGATCCCGCCGCCGCGCCCTGCGGCGCGATGGCCTCCAGGCGCGCGATGTCCCCGTCGCTCAGTTCCACGTCCACGGCATGCAGGTTCTCCCACAAGCGATCCGTGCTGCGCGTACCGGGAATCGGCACGATGCCCTCTTCGCGCGCGAGCACCCAGGCAAGTGCGAGTTGCGCGGCCGTGCAACCTTTTTCCTCGGCCATGCCGCGCACGGCGTCGACCAGTTCGAGATTGCGCTCGAAGTTCCTGCCCTGGAAGCGCGGATTGTTCCGCCGCCAGTCATCGGCGTCGAGGTCGTCGATGCTGCGGATCGCGCCCGTGAGAAAGCCGCGGCCGAGCGGGCTGTACGCCACGAAACCGATGCCGAGTTCCGCGCACACGCCGAACAGTTCCGCTTCCGGGTCGCGCGTCCACAGCGAGTACTCGGTCTGCAGGGCACTGACCGGATGCACCGCGTGCGCGCGGCGAATCGTTTCGGGCGCGGCTTCCGAAAGCCCGAGGTAGCGCACCTTGCCTTCGCGGACCAGCTCCGCCATCGCGCCGACGGTGTCCTCGATCGGCGTTCTCGGGTCGACGCGGTGCTGGTAGTAAAGATCGATCGTCTCCACGCCGAGCCGTTTCAGGCTCGCCTCGCAGGCCTGTTTCACGTACTCGGGCCTGCCGTCGATACCGAGCATGGCGCCGTCCGGCGCGCGCACGTTACCGAATTTCGTCGCGAGCACGACCTCGTCGCGCCGGCCGCGAATGGCACGGCCGACGAGTTCCTCGTTGCGGCCGACACCGTACATGTCCGCGGTGTCCAGCAGGTTGACGCCCATGTCCAGGGCGCGGTGAATGACGGCGATGGACTGCTGCTCGTTCGCATCGCCGTAGAAATCGCTCATGCCCATGCAGCCGAGCCCGATGCTGCGCACCTCGAGACCTTGCGCACCCAGTTTGCGTGTTTCCATCTTTGCACCTCCAACGGAACGGATATCACCGACATGGCGACTCTGCCCGGCGGAGTCTAGACTTCCCCTAAACGGGGATAAGGAAGCTGTTATCCCGGTACTGGCACTTCCACCCTGGGGAGCCTTTCATGCTCAGTGACGACCGCCGCCGCGAGATTGCCGCCTTCCTGCGCTCCAGGCGCGAGCGCCTGCAGCCGGAGGACGTCGGCCTCGCGCGCGGGCCGAGACGCCGGACGCCGGGACTCAGGCGCGAAGAAGTCGCGTCGATGTCGGGGATGAGCACGGAGTGGTACACGTGGCTGGAACAGGCGCGCGAGGTGCAGCCGTCGGCGGACGCCCTGCGCCGCCTCGCCGATGTCCTGCGCCTGC
Organism: Gammaproteobacteria bacterium; assembly: GCA_036381715.1. Lineage (GTDB taxonomy): Bacteria > Pseudomonadota > Gammaproteobacteria > Natronospirales > JAJUFS01 > JAJUFS01. The sequence continues at coordinate 17,870 of DASVCH010000111.1, forward strand.
AGAACGGCGAGACGCAACACCTGCTGACCCTCGCCGGCTACGGCGCGAGCGCGCTGCCCGCGACCGGCAACCGGCCGGATTCGGTCAGCCCGCGGCTGCGGCGCCTGCTGGACACTTTCGGGAACTGCCCTGCCTGGGTGCATGGCGAGCGCTGGGATTTCCTCGCGTGGAATCGCGCCGCCACCCTCATCCACGGCGACCTCGACGCCATGCAGGGAATCGAGCGCAACGGCGTCTACCGGCTGTTCCTGCAGCCGCGCGCGCGGCAGATGCTGGTGGACTGGGAACTGCATGCGCGCGATGTCGTCGCCAAGCTGCGGGCGGCGCACGCGCGCAATGTCGACGACGGCTGGTTCAACGAACTCGTCACGCAGTTGCGCTCGGGCAGCCCGGAATTTTCCAGGTGGTGGAACGATCACGACGTCCAGCTGCCGCAGGGCGGCACGAAGCGCTACCGCCATCCCGATGCCGGAACGCTGACCTTCGACTACACCATGATGCAGGTCGCCGGCGAAGCGTTCGGCGCCGTGCACATGGTGACCTACGTGCCGGCCAACCCGGCGACGCGGGAGAAAGTCGCGTTGCTGCTGAAGGAAACGGAAGCAGCGCCGGCAGCCGGGAAAACACGCGGCCGGCGCGCGGCCGTCTGAGCTGCGCTCCGCAACTGTCGCGATCGCCGGCACGGCTTCCTTTCTCCGCACCCCCTTTCGCTGAAACCGCTTGACACACCGCAAACGTATGGCTAGCCTAACTGTACCGTTACAACTAGTACAGAAGGCACAGCAATGTCCCGAACCGTTCCCTTGATGCTCAAGCTCAGCGCGGCCGACCCGCGCCCGATCACGAAGCAGATCAGCGACGGCATCCGCCGCCTGATTGCCGGCGATGAACTGCCGGTCGGCGCGCAGCTTCCCAGCGTGCGCGGCCTGGCGCGGCAGCTCACGGTCAATCCGAACACGGTCGCAAAGGCGTACGGCGAGCTCGCCGCCGAAGGCTGGCTCGATTCGCGGCAGGGCCTCGGCCTGTTCGTCGCCGCTCCCCGGCAGCGGCTGTCGAAGCCGGAACGCGAGCGCCGGCTCGCGCTGGCCATCGACCGCTTCGCCGCGGACGTGATCGGCCTGGACTACTCGACCGGCGAAATCCTCGAGCGGCTGGAGGCGGAACTCGCGCCCATGCTCGACAAGCGCACCGCCTGAAACCGAACGCAGGTACTCCCATGTCAACAGCTCTTGAAGTGGTCCCCCGCCGCGCGCCGTCCACACCGGCAGCGTCCCGCTACGTCATCGAAACCGAAGGTCTCACCCTGCGCTACGGCCGCAAGCTCGCGCTGAAGGGACTTGACTTGCGCATTCCGCAGGGACGCATTCATGCCATCGTCGGCGCCAACGGCGCGGGCAAGACCTCGCTGTTCCGCATCCTGCTCGGGTTCCAGTCGCCCAGCGGCGGCCGCGCGCGCATCCTCGGACGCGATTGCGATGGGTTGAACGAACACGACCGTGCGCGCATCGGCTTCGTCAACGAAGAGCACAGCCTGCCGGCATGGCTGCGCGTCAGCGACGTCGTCGCCATGCAGCGGCGCCTGTACCCGCAATGGAACGAGGCGCGCTACCGCGGCATCGTCGGGCATTTCGATGTCGGGCCGGAGCAGCGCGTGCGCGAACTGTCGCGCGGCGAACGCGCCGGCGTGAATCTCGCGATCGCGATGGCGCAGTCGCCGGAACTGCTGATCCTCGACGAACCCACACTCGGCCTGGACGTCGTCGCCAAGCGTGCCTTCCTCGAAGCGGTGCTGACGTCCGTGGAAGACGCCGACTGCACCGTCATCTATTGCTCGCACCAGATGGAGGAAATCGAGCGGCTGGCGGACAACCTCATCGTGATGGAATGCGGCGAGCTCATGCACATGTCGCCGCCTGATGAATTCTGCGAGCGCGTCACCCTGTGGGTCGCGGAATTTCCCTTCCTTGCGTCGGGCGCGGAGTACCTGCCCGGCGTGCTGCAGGTCCAGCGCATCGATGGCCTGTTCCATTTCATCGTGCTGGACCAGGACGAAAGCTTCGGCAAACAGCTGGAAGACAAGGGCGCGCGGCGCGCCTGGCAGGGCCCGGTGGACCTGGATCGCGCCGTGAACGCCTTCCTCACCCGCAACCACGCCCGCCCGCTGCCGAATGACGGAGGTGCGCAATGAAAGACCTGTTCTTCTCCGAACTGCGGCGCTTCCGCTGGCTGGCGCTGGTCGCCTTCACGGCGAACTTCCTGTTGCTGCTGTTCCTCCACCGCGTCAGCAACCTGCTGCAGCAATCCTGGCTCGACGCGCTGCCGATGCTGTTCATCTACCTGGCGGCCGGCCTTGCGCTCGCCATCGCCCAGGTCGGCAGTTATCGCAAACCCAGCCAGTGGGCGTGGCTGATTCATCGCCCGCTGTCGCCTGCGCGCATTTTCGCGGCGCTGGCGCTGTCGTCACTGGCATTGCTCGCCTTTGTGATTTTCCTGCCGATGCTCCTGCTGCTGCTGGGCACGGATTTTCTTACCGCGCGCGTCGTGGATCTGCGCCATTACCTGCTGATCGTGCACGTGCTGGCCTTCGCGCTGATGGCCTGGATGGCCGGCGCGCATGCCTGCGTCAGTCGCAGCCGCATGGCAATAGTCGTGTTCTTCGCGCCGCAGCTGCTCGCGCTGCACCTGGTTTCCACGATCGAATTGCTGTTGCCGGTATTGCTGGCGTTGGGCTGGTTGACGTACATCACCGGGCGCAGTTTTCGCGCGAACCGCGAGGCGCCGATCCGCGGGACGGCAACGCTGTTGGTAACGGCACTGCCGTTGCAACTCGGCCTGTTCCTGCTCAGCGTCGTACTGTGGCGCTTCCTGTTTGTCAGCGGCAGCATCCTGCTCGGTGTCGATCCGTTGAACACCGATTACCCGCCCGAGGGCGGCCTGATTGCCACGGAACGCGCCGAACCCAGCGAGGGAATCGCGCTCGGCCTCGCATCAAGCGAAGATTCCCGCGCGGCGTCCTGGCGCGCACAGTTGCCGTTGCTGGAACCGCTACGCATCGCGCCGGCTCTCCAGCGCTTCCCGGTTCGCCAGCAATTCAGCAATCTTTACTTGCCGACGGGCTGGTATGACGAGGAACGCAACGTGTCCTGGACCTTCAGCCACGACCGGATGCTGTTCATCGGCCGCAATCCGGAAAGCGGCGTGGCCAAGGGCGTGTTCGGCCTCGGTGGCGCAGGTGATGTCATGCCGTTCGACGCCGTACCGATCGTGACGGAGAACAATGACCTGCTGACGCCGCACGCGCTGTACGGCATCGACGAGGAAGCGCAAACCATCGAACTGCGCCTGGAGTTGCACGACAATGAACAGTTCACCGCGATGCCGCAGCGCGAATTCGGTCGCTTGTTGCTGTTGACGAATCAACGCCTGATTGCCTTGCGTGAAGATCAGCGCGCGGCAGCGACCATCAAGCCGCTCGTTTCGGACTGGGAACTCGCGCTGCCGGAAGGTCCGCAGCACCTGGACTTTGCGTCACTGGCGGAGTTGATGGACGGCTGGCTGGTGTCCTTCGTCTATGGCGACGGCATACGCCAGATCGGTTTCAGCCAGTTCAACGTCGTAACGCCGCCATGGCAACAGGTGCTGTTCGTGGATGCCGACGGCAAGGCAGCCGTCGTCGCCGAGCGAAGGATCAATGATGACCGTCCGGCAATGTATCGCACGGACTGGTGGCTGTCCCCGCCGCTGGACATCTTCACCACATTGCCGGAAGCAGTCCTCGACAAGGGCCTGACATGGCCGATGCAGCTCTCGCTGCTGCCGCGCGTACCCGTCCTGTACATCGCCGGCGCGCTCATGCTGATTCTTTCGACGGGAACTGCGTGTTGGTGGTTGCGCGGTACACGCGTCACGCCTGCGCGCCGCCGTGTCTGGCTCGTGAGTTGCGCGCTGCTCGGTTTGCCGGCGCTGCTCAGTCTCCTGTTGCTGGAACCGCGGGAGTAAGTCGAATGCTTCATCACATGCTGTGGCTGGTACTCGCCGTCGCCACCCTTCCCGCGTACGCCAGCGAACATGACGCAGCCCTGTCGGCTGCAAGGAAAGCCGCCGAAACCGCGCCGCGCCCACCGCACTTTTCGCGCAGCGCTTTCCTGGAAGATGCCGGCGTGCGTGGCATTGCGATGTCACCGGACGGAAAGTGGCTCGCATTCCGCCGCGACACGGGACACCGGCTGGAGCTCTGGATTCGCGAAATCGAAGCCGGCCCCGAACATGGCCACAAACATGGCAAGGCACATCGTGTCATCGCCGACAGCGAAGGCACGGCGGCGTACTGGTCCGGTGACGGCGCAAGACTCTGGTTGCCGGATGAAAACGGTCTCGGCGTGTTCGACATCGCGACTAAAACCGGCCGCCGCATTTTCCGTTACGACGAGTCGCGCCAACAGGCCTTCTGGCGAGTGGACCCGAACGCGCCGGGCATTGCCCTGTTGCGCGAAAAAGTCCCCGAGGGAGGGGCGTGGCTGTATCGCTATCTCGCCATCGACGCCGCGGGCAGGACGCGCGTCATCGCGGAAACGCGCCTGGCATTGCAGTCCGTGTTGCTGGACGCGGATGGCAGTCTTCGTTATGCGGCGGGTTATGACGGCGAAGCGTTCGACACCGTGATCTGGAAAACCGCGGACGGCAAAAAGCGGGAACTGATGCGCTGTCCCTTGCCGCAACGATGCCGGCCTGTCGCGTGGTCGGGCGACACGGTCTGGGCTCTGGCACACAACGGCGAAGATCTCGTATCGCTGCAAAAATACGATGCCGAAACACGGCAATGGCAGACCTTGCACAAGGATCCGCGCGGCCTGTCGGACGCGGTGTCCATCCTCATGCAGCCGGACGGCAAGGACTGGTACGCGATGGCATACCGGCCTGATCGCGTCGAGTGGCATGGCCGCACAGCGCAAGCCGACGCCGCGCTCGCGGCTCTCGAGGCAATGCTGCCGGATGCGAGCCTCGATATCAGCCCGGCGAACGACGGCAAACGATGGCTGGTGCAGGCGACGAAATCCGGCTGGCAGTACGACCGTTTCTTTCTTTTCGACGTTGCAACTGAATCGCTACGGGAACTGTTCGCGGCGGAACGGCACAGCAAGCTTCCGGAATCGCAACTCGCGGGCATGCTGCCGGTGCATTGGCGCAGCAGGGACGGCATGGTCCTGCACGGTTATGCCTTCCTGCCGAAGGGCGTTCCGCTGGAAACCGCGCCGATCATTGCCTTCATGCACGGCGGGCCCTTCGCGCGCAGCAACGGCGGGCGCGATCCCGGCACGCAATTGATGGTCAACCGCGGCTACATCGTGTTCAAGCCGAACTTCCGCGCATCCGTCGGTTACGGCGTGACGTATGCGACTGCCGCGCGCGGCAACTTCGGCCGGACCGGCGTGCTGGACGACATCATCACCGGCCTCGATTACCTCATCGCCAACGGCATGGGCGACCCGGAACAGCAGGCGGTTGCCGGGCATTCGTTTGGCGGCTATGCGAGCCTGCTGGCCGTTACGCATTACCCGGACCGCTTTGCCTTTGCGGTGCCGAGCGCCGCCCCGGTGAACATCGCCTGGACCATGAAGGACATCGCTGTCGAAGGCGGCAGCGCATTGTCCGCCGACGGCCCGCCGATCGAGGCGCTGCTTCCGGGTTTCGGCATGCCGTACGGCGATCCCGCCTGGCATGAACGAATGCAGCGCGAATCACCGCTGGCGCACGCCGCAAGACTGCGCACGCCCGTCTATCTCTGGGCCGGCGCGAAGGATGACCGCGTCGCGGTGGAAAGCCTCGCGCGTTACGCGGCCGAAGCGAACCCGGAGTTCCGCCCGGCGTTGCTTATCGACCCGGGCGCCGGTCATAGCCCGCGCGAACGGCTGAACGTCGAGGCGCTGGCCTGGCTGATCGAAAACGCCGCCAACGAACACTTCGGCGGCGGCGTGACGCCGCCGTCGCCGCAACTGCAGGCCTTCCTGAAAAGAAACCTGCGAGCCGGCGGCACGGCGCCGGTGCGCTGACGTTCGAATCCTTCCCTGCCGCCTGAGGGGAAGGCGTCCGTTTTCAAAACGCGGTCGAACGGCGTGAATCACCCCATCGCTTCCAGGTTCATCCATGCCGGCTCGAAAACATGCCCGTCCGGATCCTGGAAGGTGCGCAGGTACATGAAGTCCATGTCCTGGGGTTCGCGGATGTCGGCCTTGCCGCCGGCGGCGGCCGCCGCCTCGACGATCGCGTCCACGTCCTCGCGGCTGTCGCGCGAGAGCGCGAACAGCACGCCCGTGGTCTGGTGCGCGTCCGCGACCGGTGTCGTCGCGTAGGTCGCGAAATACTCGCGCGTCAGCAGCTGGAAGGTGATCGTGTCGGACCAGACCATCGACGAGGCCTTGTCGTCGCTGAACTGTTCGTTCTTCCTGCAGCCGATCGCTTCATAGAAACGCGTAGCGGCGGCAAGGTCTTTCACGGGCAGGTTGATGAAGATCATCTTCGACATGGTGGTTCTCCTCGGAGTTGTGGCCGGACCCGGGTCCGGGGCTCAATGACACGACGAACGCGACGCGGGGAATTCGACAGTGGCGGACGGATTTTCTCTCCCTGCCCCTGAATTTTCCGGTGACGGGCACGCGAACCTTGCCCGTTTTTCCCGGTCACAGCAGAACGACATTAATAATGAGAGAGGGGCCTGGTCATGCAGAAGAACATTGTCATAGGCGCGGTGCTTGCTGCGGCGCTCCTGGGGCTGGCGTGGTGGTTCGCCGGTCGTCCCGCGGAGGAAGCGCAACCGGAGGCGATCCCCGCGGCGCCGCCTGTCTCCGGCGTGCATCTCGACGCGCTCGACCGGAACACCCGCCCGCAGGACGATTTCTACCGTTTCGCGAACGGTGGCTGGCTGGACGCGACGGAGATTCCCGAAATCTATACTGGCTACACCGTCTATCACACCGTTTATGAAGACGCGGAGAAAGTCCTGCGCGACATCATCGAGGACGCCGCGGCGAACCCGGGCGCACCCGGCAGCGAGCAGCGCAAGGTGGGCGATTTCTTCGCCACCTGGATGGATGAAGCGGCCATCGAAGCGGCAGGGCTTTCGCCCATCGAAAGCGAACTCGCGCTGGTGGACGCGATCGACGATCGCGAATCGCTCGCGCTTGCCATCGCGGAACTGTCGCGCCTCGGCGTGACCATGCCCTACGGCCAGTACATCTGGCAGGACCTGAAGAATTCCGAGCAGTACGCCTTCTACATGGGACAGGACGGGTTGACGCTGCCGAACCGCGACTACTACCTGGAGAAGGACAACGAACGTTTCGCAACGGCGCGCGACGCACTGCCCGGCTACGTCGCCGGCCTGCTCGCCGCCGCGGGCTGGCCGCGCGATGAAGCCGACGCCGCGGGCGCGCGCGTGTATGCGCTGGAAGCGCGCATTGCCGAAGCGCACTGGACTGCCGTGCAGAACCGCGATCCGCAGGCCGCCTACAACCCCTACGCGCTGGATGAACTCGATGCGCTCGGCGACTACGCCTGGACCGGAACGCTCGAGGAGCTCGGCGTCGCCGGCAAGGTCGAGCGCGTGATCGTCGAACAGCCCAGCTACTTCGAAGCGCTCGGCGCAATGCTGCACGACGTGCCGCTCGACGACTGGAAGGCCTACCTCGCCTACCACGTGCTCGACTCGCGCGCGGCGCATCTCGGCAACACCTTCGATACGTTGCGCTTCAACTACCGCAACAAGCTCGTTCGCGGACAGCAGGTGCAGCAGCCGCGCTGGAAGCGCGGCATCTCGCTGGTCGATGACGTGCTCGGCGAAGCCGTCGGCAAGATCTACGTCGAGCGCGCCTTCCCGCCGGAAGCGAAGGCGAAGATGGAAGAGCTCGTCGCGAACGTCATCGCCGCGTTCGAAACCAGCATCGACGAACTGGAATGGATGACGCCGGCGACGCGCGCGCAGGCGAAAGCCAAGCTCGCGAAATTCTCGCCGAAGATCGGCTACCCCGACGTATGGAAGGACTATTCCGATCTCGTCATCGAGCGCGGCGACCACATGGGCAACCTGCGCCGCGCGATCGCGTGGAACTGGCAGCAGGACGTCGACAAGCTCGGCGGGCCGATCGACCGCAACGAATGGGGCATGACGCCGCAGACGGTGAACGCCTACTAC
>DASVCH010000112.1:0-2840 GCA_036381715.1 Gammaproteobacteria bacterium
GGCGAGACGCGCGGCGGTGTTGTTCACGCCGGACGCGAGGCCTGCCTGGCCGTCGCCGACCGAACTCATCACCACCGTCGTCAACGGCGCGACGCTCAAGGTCATGCCGATGCCGATGATCACGATGCCCGGCAGGAAACCCGTCACGAAGGCCGCGTCCGTGCCGGGCACCGCGAGCGCGAAGAAACCGGCCGCCGTCACCAATGGACCGATCGTCAGCATGTGGCGCGGATCGAATTTCCGCAGCATGCCGCCCGCGAAAGTCGAACCGAACCCCATGATCACGGTGAACGGCAGGAAGGCGGCGCCCGCGGCGGTTGCCGACCAGCCCTGCACCTGGATGAGGTTGAACGGCAGGAAAAACAATGCGCCCGTCAACGCGAAGTACAGCAACAGCGTCATCAGGTTCGCGCCGCTGAAGGACCGCGAACGGAACAGCGCGAGCGGCAGCATCGGATGGCGGCAGCGGCGTTCGCGATGCAGGAACATTCCCCCGGCAAGCAACGCGGCGAGCGCGGCCGCGATGCGCCGCCACGCGGGGCCGGCATCGACCAGCGCAAAGATCAGCAATGCCAGCGCGCCGGCGAGCAGCAGCGCGCCCGCGTAATCCGGCCGTTCGTCGCGCACCGGGTGCGTCACCGGTACGCGCCATACCGCGATCGCGACCGTGGCTGCCGCGAGCGGCGCGACCATGACAAAGACCGACTGCCAGCCCCATTGATCCACCAGCCAGCCGCCGAGCACCGGACCGATCGCGGTCGTCAACGCCGATGCGCCGGCCCAGGTCCCGATCGCGCGGCCGCGCTCCTCGTCCTCGAAATGACTGCCGATCAGCGCCAGGCTCGCCGGCACCAGCAACGCGCCGCCCAGACCCTGCACGAGACGCGCGGCGATCAGCCAGGAAAGCGCGGGTGCGAGCGCGCAGGCTGCCGCGCCCGCGCCGAAGATCGCCGTGCCGAGCACGAAGATTCGACGCAATCCGTAACGGTCGCCCAGCGACCCGCCAACCAGCATGAACGCGCCGAGCACCAGCAGGTAGGCGTTGAGCACCCATTGCACGCCGCTGGACGCGGTCGAGAAATCCGACTGGATGGACGGCAGAGCAAGATTGACGACCGAACCTTCGATGAACGCGAGACTGGACCCCAGTATCGCCGCGACAAGCACCCATGGCTTGTCCCGCTGGGGGCAGGGTTGGCGGCGCGCATCCGCCTGGACCTGTTCTCTCGCAACAAGATGCGTTGTGTTATCCATGGGCGGCATCGACACCTCCGGTACCGGCGTCACGACAGGTAATGATTGCGGCGCCATTCCCTTGTTCGCGGCCATTCCGACACTACACTACGAAAACGCCACTCGTGGAGAAAATCATGCAACCGGGAGAATGCGAACATCTCGCCGCCATTACCGAAGCGTCCGCCGGTGTGCGCACCGCCGCGCGCCAGGAATGCGATGAATGCGTCAAGACCGGCGACAGCTGGGTGCATCTTCGAACCTGCCAGACCTGCGGCGGAACGCACTGCTGCGACAGCTCGCCGAACCGCCACGCCACCCGTCATGCCCAGATCACAGGCCATCCGGTCGTTTCATCCGCGGAGGCGGGGGAACGATGGCTGTACTGTTATCCGGATAACAAGGTCACGGGTTACTGATCGAAAACATGCCGCCTGTTCGTGTCGCGCCAAGTCAACCGACCGCTCGTTGCCTGGTTCCGGGACGCGCGTCCGGCATCCGTCACCCGGCGCGCCGGAGTTCGCCGTTTTGCGTTCCGAAGCGCCATTTGCCGGCTTGACTGCGCATATTCCGGGCCTATTCTTCGTCTGAAGAATCGGGCCAACCGGGTGACCTGATGAAAGGAGTACCAGCATGCGATCCGTAGCGATTTTCATCATGTTGTTTTTGGCTTTTTCCGCAAACGCGACCGAAGAAGCCGAGAGCGCACAAGCAAGCCAGCCAAAGGCGCAAGGAACGATTTACGCAACATTGGAAGTCGCGGATGACCTGAAAACCGAATTCCTGGACGGACCCAACTCCGAGCTGCCGGACGAGATCATTGCGCAGGTTTCGCCGTCGATGATGGCAAAGGCGCGTGACACGCACAGGGCAACGCCGGCCGAGGATGGAATTTACCGGATTGCCATCGACTGGAAGATCGTGTCCGTCAACGGACAGGACCAGATGAAATTCGAGTACAGCAATTCGGAACCGTTCCCGATCCTGAGAATAGAACCCGAGTATTCGCAGCGACATGCCACGACGCCTGTTGAAATCGTTTATCGCGTCGGCGTGGCCCCCGACGGGTCGGCGACCGAGATCAGCCGCGAGGCCGGATCCACAGGCAATGCCAGTCTCTACCATGCCGGACGAACGGCGCTGAAGCGGTGGAAGTTCTCCCCGCAGTACAAGGACGGGGTTGCCGTAGCGGGTGAAATAAGCCTTCCGCTGGTATTCAACAACAACAACAATTTCGAGGACCAGATCGACGTACCGAAAGCGCACGGCCTGTAGGCTTTTTGAAAACAAGGACCTTCAGGAAGGCCCTGGTGTGCCGTTGAAAGAAAAGCCCCGCGAGAGCGGGGCTTTTTACTGGCCGGCGAGCCCCGCCCAACCGGCGTTGACGTCCGAAAACGGCGGGACTTTCCACCAGCCTGCCTGCAGACTGCGGCAGCCGTATCGACAAGGAAACAACATGGAAACACAAGCCACGAAAGCACGCGCATTTGCAGCGCTGCACGTCGCCCGTCAGCCGCTGGTCCTTTGCAACATCTGGGACGCCGGCAGTGCGAAGGCGGTCGCGGACGCAGGTGCCGCCGCCATCGCCACCGGAAGCTGGTCCGTGG
>DASVCH010000113.1:0-3360 GCA_036381715.1 Gammaproteobacteria bacterium
GCCCTTCGACGAGAAAGAAGAACATGGCGTAAATCATGATGAACGCGTCAAGCCCGATCGCGATCGTCACCTGGGTGAGGTTCGGAATGCTGCCCACCAGGAACTTTCCGGCGGCGCCGACGCCCTGCCCCAGCTTTTCGAGAATGGTGCGGCGGTAAGGCTCCAGTTCGTCGGCAAACGGCACCCAGTCCGGCAGGTTGCCGGTCAGCGGCGAACCGCCCTGCATCTGCTCCTTGATCCACGGCATGACTCTCGTGCTGACCTGCACGGCTTCCGCCGCCACCATGCCGAGCATGGAAAGCAGCGGAATGCCGACCGCGATCAGCGCGAACAGCACGACCGCGGTCGCGGCCAGCCGCTCATGACCGCGAAACCAGTGCGTGGTACGACGTTGCAGCGGATACAGCAGCGCGGAAAAAACCGCAGCGAGAAACAGCGCGGTGAGAAAGCCGTGAATCATGTTGAAGAACGCGGCGGTGACCGCGAACAGCAGCAGCAGGACGAAAAATCTCCGGAAGTTGTCTTCGAAAGTGCCGGTCCGGCGCATGTGCATTCCCCGCGATGGTGCTCGAGCGCGCGCGGAATGGCAGGACGCTTCCGCCGTTTTTCCGCGACCCGGCTGCGGGGAATGTTACACCGAAAGCGCGCTCATGTTCCCCGCGCGCCGCGGGCCGCGGTCTTGTGCCGGCCGGTCCGGGTCGAGGTTTTTTTCAGGGCCTGCAGGGGCGGTCCTTTGCGGGCGGCGCCTTTGCCGCTGGTCTGCGCCGCCGCGCCGCGCACGGAGGCCCCGGTCTGCGACGCTGCTTTCCGCGCGCCTGTTTTCGGCGAAGCGCTGCCCTGACGGCGGCTTTTCTCGATCGCCGCGACGCGTGGCTTCGCGCCGGCTTTCGCGGTTGCCCTGCGGGCCGGCTTTGCGGTCGCCGCCCTGCCGCCGCCGGCCTTCTTTTTCGCCACCGGTTTTTTTGCCGTCTTTTTCCGGGCAGCGGCTTTCTTCGGTGCGGCTTTCCTTGATGCAGCCTTTTTCGGGACGGCCTTCTTCGAAGACGCTTTCCCTGCGGCAGCTTTCCTTGGAGCAGCTTTCCTTGCGGTTGCCTTTCCTGCGGTTGTCCTTTTTACGGTCGGTTTTTTCGCAGCGGCCTTTTTCGCCATCGTCTTTTTTTTCGCGGCCTTCTTCATTCCTGCCGTCTTCGCCACCGCCTTTCCGCCGGAAGATGTTTTCCCGGCTGTCGTTGCTGCCGCTTTCCGCGCGCCTGCCGGCTGCCCGCCATCCGCAAAGTTGTCGCCTTCCAGCGCAAGCTGCCAGTCGTTGCCATCCTCGGACGTCTCGAGCCTGAAGCGGTACCCGCCTTCCAGCTGAAAGTCATAGGTCAGCCGCTGCCAGGCCTCGCCGGCGCGTGCAGTGAGCACCAGCATGTTGTCCGCCATGCCGCCGCGGAAGATGCGTTCCGGCCCGCCATCGCTGTCGAACCAGTGCAGTTCGTAGGTGTCGCTGGCGGTGTCGTAACGGAATACGCCGTGTCCCGCGAAATATGTGCCGTCGTCAAGTTTCTGCTCGTAATCCTGCACGACAGCGAAACCATCCAGTGCGACACGTGCATCGGTAATTGCGCGGCCCTTTTTCTCGGCGTCGTTCCAGCTGGAAGCATGCATGCGCTCGGTGCCGGAAAAATGTCCGGCGAGCTTTTCAAGTTCGCGGTGTTCGCGTTTCGGTTCCGGATTTTCCATGGTTCACCTCCTGGGGAGATGAACTTGAACATCAACGCGCGTCCGAAAAAATACCGGGATCAATCTACTTACCTGCGCGCGCGGAGAGGATTGTTCTCAGCGCGGCGGCGCAGCGTCTTCCAGGTCCGCGCGCATGGCCTCCAGGTTTCCCTCGCAGAGCGCGAGCTCTTCCGCGCCCGCCTTCGCCGTCGCCGCGGCGTCCTGCCCTTCCGGCGCCGCGATCACGATATGAAAATCCAGTTCCTCGCGTTTCGCCAATGTCGCCGCGTGATGTGCCTTCCACGCCTCGACGAGCGGCTGCGATTTCGCGGCGAAGTCCTCGAACCGGCGCGCGCAGGCCTGGTGCAGCATGAGCAGTCCGCTGACACGCTCGAGTTCGACTTCAGGGTCGACAGGACGGGCAGGCGCCGGCGCCGTATCAACCGGCGCCGGTTCGTCAATCTCCGGAGCCGTGTCCGCGGCCTTGTCGGCGCGCCATTTCGACACGAGATCCGGGCCGAAGGCGAGGCCCAGCACGAACACGATGAACAGAATGACAAGCAGGATGTCGGTCTTGCGCATGAACGTTCTCCGGTGTTTCGCGGCGCGAACGCCCCATGGTACTGCGCGCCGGCGCGGGCAGGAATTCCGGTTCCTGCCCCATGCCGCGAACCCCGGGCGGATTTCGCGGTCACAGAAATATCTCAACAGATAAGGGGAAATCCCGTGTCCCGGAAAATTCTCGTTGTCCTCTCCGTCGCGATGGCTGTTGCCGCCGGCGCGCAGGCGCTGCACGCAGCACCCGCGAAACCCGTCACTCCGGCCGCGGTTTCCGGCATTCATCTGCAGGCGCTGGATCGCGATACGCGGCCGCAGGACGATTTCTACCAGTTCGCGAACGGCGGCTGGCTTGATGCCACGGAAATACCGGCGATCTACAACGGCTACACGGTCTATCACACCGTTTATGAAGATGCCGAGAAAGTCCTGCGCGACATCATCGAGAACGCGGCGGCCCACCCCGGGAAAAACGGCAGCGAACAGCAGAAAGTCGGCGATTTCTTCGCCAGCTGGATGGATGAAGCCGCGATCGGAAAAAAGGGTCTTGCACCGGCGGCGAGCGATCTCGCCATTGTCGATTCCATCAAGGATCGCGGCTCGCTGGTGCGGGCGATTGCGGAACTCTCGCGCCTCGACGTGCTCACGCCGTACGGGCAGTACATCTGGCAGGACCTGAAGAATTCCGACGAATACGCCTTCTATCTCACGCAGAGCGGGCTGACGCTGCCGAACCGCGACTACTACCTGGAAAAGGACAATGAACGCTTCGCGAAGGCGCGCGAAGCGCTGCCGGCCTATGTCGCCGACCTGCTCGCCGCGGCAGGCTGGGAACGCGCGCGCGCCGATGCGGCGGGCGAGCGCGTCTACCGGCTGGAAGAAAAAATCGCCGCAGCGCAGTGGAGCGCGGTGCAGAATCGCGATCCGGAAGCGCGCTACAACCCGTACGCGCTCGATGGTCTCGCCGATCTCGGCGACATCGACTGGACCGGCACGCTCGAAGCGCTCGGCGTGGCCGGCAAGGTGGATCGCGTCATCGTGAACCAGCCGAGTTATTTCGAGGCGATGAGCGCGATGCTCAACGAGGAGCCGCTGGAG
>DASVCH010000114.1:0-6625 GCA_036381715.1 Gammaproteobacteria bacterium
TTGGTGGAGGTGGCGGGAGTTGAACCCGCGTCCGCTGATGATCCGCTCTCGGATCTACATGCTTATCCGCGTCTTTGCATTTGACCAGGCGCTACCCGACGGGCAGGGAAGACGACTGGCGAGTTCCTGAGGTTTTCGTCGCAAGCAGCGGAACAATACTTGCGCTTATCCTGGCTAGGTTACAGTCGAGCCGGCCGTTCAGGCCCGAGCCGGTCAACCGCTAGCGGGGTTTAGGCCGCCAGAGCGTAGTTGTCGTCGTTCGCAACTAACTTTTTTGCGGATGGTTTTACGAGCTTATCCACGAGCTCGGCATGCACCTTGAGTTTCACTATCCGCGTCGAAGCCAAATCACCCCCGACGTGAAGCGCATTATACCGGATTTTCGGGGGTGAAAGCAGTTTCAGCGGGGCAGGACGGCGGCCTGCAGCCAGTGATCGAGTGCGCTCTGCGTTGAGCGGTTTCCCTCATGAACTTCCCACTGTGCGTGCTCGGCGAGCAGTACGGCGCCGAGCAGGCGCGCGGCGGCGAACGCAATGCGACGCGCGTGGCGTTCCCTGTCGCCGGAAAGCATTTCGGGAAACGCGCCAAGGTCCGCGTCGATCCTGTTTCGCGCGGCGGCAAGTTCGGGATGATCGACGGCCGAAAGCCGCGCCTTCATGTCGTCCAGCCACGACGGCAGGGAATCGTCCTTGTTCGCGGCACGCAGCAGATCGAGCGCGAGCACATTCGTCGTGCCTTCCCAGATAGACAGCACCTGTGCGTCGCGCAACAGGGCGGGCAGGCCGGTGTCCTCGATGTAGCCCGCGCCGCCGAAACACTCCAGCGCCTCGCTGCAGACGGCCACGGCCTGCTTTGCGGTGTAGAGCTTGATAAGGGGCGTAAGCAGGCGAAGCTGTTTTCTTTCCACGTCGCTCGCCGTACCGGCTTCCTCCTTGCCGAGCAGGGCGGCGGCGTGCAGCACCATCAGCGTGGCGCCGCGGGTTTCGGCTTCGAGGGCGGCGAGCGTTTCGGCATGCAGCGGCTGTTCGGCGAGCGGTTTGCCGAAGGCGACGCGTTTTTGCGCGTAGTCGTTGGCGAGGACGAGCGCGCGGCGCATCTGCGAGGCCGCGCTGCAGGCGTTGTACAGGCGCGTGATGTTCAGCAGCGTCGCAATGGTGCGAACGCCCTTGCCGGGTTCGCCGACGAGGATGGCGCGCGCGTTTTCCAGATCCAGTTCCGCCGTCGGCAGTGCGCGTGTGCCGAGCTTGTCCTTCAGGCGGCGAACGCGAATCCCGTTCAGTCTGCCGTCGGCGTCGCGTTGTTCAAGATAGAAAAGACTGAGCGCGTCCATGTCTTCGATGCGCGCGAGCGTGAACGCCATCTGCGAGGTCGTGGCGGACGTGAACCATTTTGTGCCGGAGAGAAGATGGTGATCGCCCTGCCTGCGCGCGACGGTCGCGGTGCGCGAGACATCCGAACCGCCCGCGCGTTCGGTCATCCATTGTCCCGAGGTCCAGAATGTTCCGGGATCGCGGCTGGTGAGGCGGCGGAAAGCGTTTGCGCGCATTTCGCCGCTGCCGTGCAGTTCGATGATGCGCGCGGCGCCGTCGGTCATCGCCATGGGGCAGGAACAGATCGCTGAAGAAGGGTGGTAGAGATAGAGCCGGGCGAACTGGTGCAGGCGCGAATGTTCGCCGTGCGCGCGTTCGTAGGCGGTGGCGACGATGCCTTCTTCCGCCGCCACGCGATGCAACTGTTTCCAGCCATCCGCCACGCGGATGTCGTCGACGCGGCGGCCCCACGGATCGTACGGCACGTGTTCGGGCGGATGGGCTTCCGCATCGGCAGCGTAGCCGGGCATCTCGCGGGCGGCGCGTTCGCCGAGACGCTGCAGGCCGGGCGCAATGTCGCCGAAGACCTTCGAGGGAAGCACACGTTGCAAGGCGGATCGCAGGAAGGAATCGGCGATCCAGGTGCTCTCGAGTTCGGGGCCCTGCTGGAAGAATTCCGTCATGCGTGCTCCCGTCCGGCGGCGTTCAACCGTGCCGCATCAGGCGTTCCTTCTGCCGCTGCCAGTCCTGTTCCTTCTTTGTCGCGCGCTTGTCGTACTGCTTCTTGCCCTTGGCAAGCCCGACGTCGAGCTTGACCATGCCTTTTTTCCAGTACATCGCGAGCGGCACGAGCGTGTAGCCTTCGCGATCCACGGCGCCGATGAGGTGGTCGATTTCGCGGCGGTGCAAAAGCAGTTTCCGCGTGCGCAGCGGGTCGGCGACGACGTGCGTCGATGCCTGCGGCAATGGCGTGATCTGCGCACCGAACAGGAACGCCTCGTTGCCTTTCAGCGTGACATAAGCCTCGACGATGCTCGCGCGGCCGGCGCGCAGCGACTTGGCTTCCCAGCCCTGCAGGACCAGGCCGGCCTCGTGCTGCTCTTCGATGAAATAGTCGTGCCGGGCGCGCTTGTTGAGCGCGATGGTGCCGCTGCCGTTCTTCTTCTTGTCCTTTGCCATTGCGGCATTATCGCACAGGCAGCGAAATTCGCGGCCGCGTCACTTGAGCCGCGTGGCGAATTGGCGGAAAATCCCGCCCCTTTCCAGCCAATGCCGCCGCACGGTCGCCCTGACTGCGCGGCGGATGTCGTTTGAGGGGAGTCGATGTCACGCCGTCAATCGCTTCACGGGCAATGGTCCTCGCGCCTCGCGTTCATCCTCGCGGCGATGGGTGCGGCCGTCGGGCTCGGCAGCATCTGGCGGTTCCCGTACATGGCGGGCACGAACGGCGGCGGCGCTTTCGTGCTTATTTATCTCGGCTGCGTGTTTGCCATCGGCCTGCCGGTCTTCATGGCCGAGGCCATGCTCGGGCGGCGCGGCCGGCGCAACCCGATCAAGTCCATGCGCCTGCTTTCCGAAGAGGAGGCCGGCCACTCCTCCTGGCAGGTGATCGGCTGGCTGGGCGTGTTCGCCGGCATGCTGATTCTTTCCTATTACAGCGTGATCGCCGGCTGGACGTTCAACTTCACCGTGGACACCTTGCGCGGCACGTTCACGGGCGCGGAACCGGCGGCGGTGATCGCGTACTTCGCGGAACTCACGGCAAATCCGTGGAAACTGGTTTTCTGGCACACCGTGTTCATGGCGCTGACGGTGTATGTCGTCGGGCGCGGCGTCGAGCAGGGCCTGGAGAAGGGCGTGAAGGTCGTCATGCCGGTGCTGTTCCTGGTGCTGCTCGCGCTGGTGCTGTATTCGATGACGACGGCGCGTTTCATGGACGGCGTGCATTACCTGTTCCAGGCGGACTTCTCGCGCGTGACGCCGCACACCGTCCTGGACGCGATGGGGCAGGCGTTCTTTTCGCTGAGCGTCGGCATGGGCGCGATCATGGCGTACGGCGCCTACCTGCCGGACGACTCGTCGATCCCGGAAACCTCTTTCACGGTCGTGCTCGCGGTGACGGTCGTCGCGTTGCTTGCCGGGCTCGTCGTTTTCCCCAGCCTGCTTCTGCACGGGCTGGATCCGGCGTCCATCGGACCGGGCCTGACCTTCGTCAGCCTGTCGGTGATGTTCGGCGACATGCCGGGCGGCATGGTGTTCGGCACGGTGTTTTTCCTGCTGCTGGTTTTCGCGGCCTGGTCCTCGTCGATCGGCCTGATCGAACCGGCGGTCGCGCGCCTTGTCGAGAAATACGGCATGCCGCGGCCGCGCGCGGCCCTGCTGATCGGGCTCGCCGTGTGGGCGCTGGGCCTTCTGACTGTCAGCTCCTTCAACGTGCTGTCCGGCGTGCATTTCCTCGCCGGTTCGATTTTCCACAATCTCGATTACCTCGCGGCGAACATTCTTCTGCCGCTTGGCGGCCTGTTGATCGCGGTGTTCGCGGGCTGGATCATGTGCAGGAGTTCGGCCGTCGAAGAACTGGAGATGGGCACGGGATTCCGCTACGCGCTGTGGCTTTTCCTGACGCGCTGGTTCACGCCGGTCGCGATGATCCTCATTTTCCTGAACGCCACCGACGCACTGGAACTGTTCTGGAGCCGCGATGCGTGAAGTCAGAAAGCAGGCGCTGGTGCCGCACTCGGCGCAGACCATGTTCGACCTCGTCAACGACGTGGACGCCTACCCGGAATTCCTTCCCTGGTGCAGAAGCGCGGGGGTGAAGGAGGAAGGCGACGGGTATCGCATCGCGAGCATCGAGATCGCCATGGCGGGCGCGCACAAGACCTTCACCACCCGCAACACCCTCGAACCGCCGGAGCGGCTCACCATCGACCTGGTCGAGGGACCGTTCAGGCACCTGACCGGCGAGTGGGTGTTCGATTCGCTGGGCGAGGACGCCTGCAAGGTGTCGCTTTGCCTGAAGTTCGAGTTCTCCAGCGGCCTCATGAGCATGATGTTCGGTCCGGTCTTCAAGCAGATGGGCGATACCATGCTGGAGGCTTTCGTGCGGCGGGCGAAAATGCTGTATGGCAACCGCTGACGAGGAATTCCCCGTCGAAGTCGCCTTCGCCATGCCCGGGCGGCAGGTGCTGATCCCGTTGACCGTTCCCGCCGGAACGACCGCCATCGAGGCCATCCGGCGTTCCGGCGTTCTCGAGCGGTTCCCCGGCATCGATACGTCGAGCATTGGCGTGTTCGGCCGGTTGTGCGCGCGGGAACGGGTGCTGGCGGCGGGGGAACGGGTGGAAATCTACCGGCCGTTGCAGGCGGATCCGAAAGAGGTTCGCCGCAAGCTCGCGGCGAAAGGGCAGACCATGGACCGCAAGGGAGAGCGAGGATAAGGCCCGGCTTATTCCTCGCCGGTGAAGATTTCCTGGTCGTCGGCCGGCGTGTCCGGTTCGTCTTCGATGAGGATGCCTTCATCGCCCGTCGGCACTTCCTGTTCCTTCACGTCAAGGCCGACCTTCTCGATGCGCGCTACCGCATCGCCCTCGAAAAACACCGTCACGCGCTGGCGGAAATCTTCCTCCGGCTCCTGCAGATCCACGTAAAAGAGGTAGTCCCAGCGATCGGGGTGGAACGGGTCGGCGATCATCGGCGTGCCCATCACGAACTGCACCTGCTCGCGCGTCATGCCTTCCTCGAGCTTGGCGACGTCCTCTGCCTTGAAGAAGTTGCCTTGCGGAATGCTCTGGCGATAGACGCATGCGGCAAGCAGGAACACGCTTGCGAGTACGGCCGGCAACAATTTGATCAGGGAGAGTCGCATTTCCGCTCCGTCGGGTTGGGTGTTGGGCCCGGCGAGGGGCAATAACAGAGAATCGACAGGTGGGGAATCTTACGCGAAGCCCCCGGGACTGACCAGTTACCGGAGCACAGGAGCCTTTTGATCAATTATTCCTTGAGCCGCGTTACTGGCTGCAGGGCGCGCCGCGCAGAACAACAGCACCGCTACGGGCAAGCGGCGCAACACAGCAGGAATGTTTTTCAGCCGTAACCCTGCGGGAGCGGGCGATTTTGGCCCAGGGCTTTGTTGCTCCTCGCTCATGGAACGCTGATACACTACGCTCGTCGCGTCGCGCCCCGAACCAAAATCGCCACGGGCGCGGCCAGGGAATAATTGATCAGAGGCTCCTACAGTGGAAAGCCAGGATTTACGCAAGGCCGGCCTCAAGGTGACCCTGCCGCGCATGAAGATTCTCGAAATTCTCGAGAAAAGCGCGCAGCGCCACATGAGCGCCGAAGACATGTACAAGGCGCTGCTCGACTCCGGCGAGGAGATCGGGCTCGCGACGGTTTACCGCGTGCTCACCCAGTTCGAGGACGCCGGTCTCGTGACCCGTCATCATTTCGAAGGCGGCCACTCGATGTTCGAAATGAACGAGGGCGACCATCACGACCACATCCTCTGCGTGAAATGCGGCCGCGTCGACGAATTCGTCGATGACGTGATCGAAAAGCGCCAGGAACAGATCGCGAAGGAGGCGGGTTACGAGATGACCGACCACTCCTTGTATATCTACGGCTTCTGCCCCGAGTGCCGGAAGGCCATGAAGAAATGACGCAGGAGCGCCTTCTCCCGGACAAGGTCCCCGTACCCGGGGAGTGCCGGGACAGGTGAGGCAAAAACAAGGGCCGCGCAAGCGGCCTTTTTGTTTGATTGATGTGTTCGCGCCTGAAGGCGATCCTACATGGCGGCCTTGATCATCTCGCGCGCGTGTTCGCGCGTCGTGTCGGTAATTTTCACGCCGCCGAGCATGCGCGCCAGTTCCTCCACGCGTACGGCGTCGTTCAGTTTCGCGATCGTCGTGCGGGTGTGGTCCTTTCCGGCAATTTTCTCGACCTTGTAGTGATGATGCGCCTGGCTTGCGACCTGCGGCAGGTGGGTGACGCAGAAGACCTGCCGTTTGCTGCCGAGTGCCCGCATGCGCCGGCCGATCAGTTCCGCGATGCCGCCGCCGACGCCCGCGTCCACTTCGTCGAACACCATCACCGGCATGTCGCTCGCATCGGATGCGATGACCTGGATCGCCAGCGAGATGCGCGACAGCTCGCCGCCGGACGCGACCTTCGCCAGCGGCGCGAGCGGCTGGCCCGGATTCGCCGCAACCTGGAAATCGATGCGATCCAGCCCGTGCACGCCGAAACGCGCTTTTGCATCGCGCTCGACCGCGATCGCGAACCTGCCGCCGGACATGCCGAGTTCCTGCATGATC
>DASVCH010000115.1:0-14535 GCA_036381715.1 Gammaproteobacteria bacterium
CCCTGCAACTGGCCGATGCGCATCTTGCGCAGCACGCTGCGGTCGTTGCCCATCACGCCGCCGGGATAGAACTTGAACGCCACGCGGCCTTCGGTGCGTTTCCCGATTTCCTCGGCGGCGGCACGCATTTCGTTCATCCACGACGAACCGTCCGGCGCGAGCGTGGCGATCTTGAATGTCGTCTGCGCGGCCTCAAGCGGCAGCGCGAGCATCAGGGCAAGAAAGACAGATGCGAGGTATCGCATGGAAAGGCTCCGTTCAAGGGCAGCAGGTATCAGAAGTAGGCGTCGGCGGACGCCAGCAGTTCGCGCGCGCGCTGCTGTGCGATCACGTTCATGAGCGTGAGGCCGCGCACGCGCGCATCGGCGGCAACGGCCTCGCGCAGCACGCGGTCATGCAGTTCGCGATCGAACACCAGTCGCGCGTAGTTCTCCGCAAGCGCGACCTTCGCGCCGAGATTGTGGCCGCCGGAAATTTCGATCGCACGCTCGAAATGCTCGCGCGCCGCCTCCGGCTCGCCGCCGAGCGCGGGCGGACGCAAGGTCTTGAGGATGCCGAGGTACACGTGCGCGTTGCCGCCGTTGTACGTTTCGTCGATGCGCAGCACGGTCTCGAGGATCAGTTCGGTGCGCGGCAGGTCGGCGACCGCGCTCCAGTCGCCGGCGTGCGCGCGTATCCACACCAGCCAGGACTCCGCCAGCGCGGCGAGATACGGCAGGTCGTCTTCGTCGTCGAGCGCCGCGAGCGCGATTTCGAGTTCCGCGAACGGCATGCGGCGAACGTCGCAGAGTTCTTCGGCGTATTCGCAGGCCGCCTGTTGCCCATAGCGGAAAGCGCGATCGGAGAGGCGTTTCGCCCGAACGTCGTCGTCGATGAACACGCCGGTGTAGGCGGCGTACAGCGACGCGCCCTGGCGCAACAGTTCGTCGTCGTCGGCTTCCTCGCCGATCAGGCTGTCGACCATGAGCAGGTACGCGGGCGCCGCCGCCTTCACCGTCGCGGGATCGTCGTGATTGAGCATGGCGTCGGAAAGATCTTCGGCCGCGCCGGAAACCAGGCTGGCGCAGCCGGTGCTGAACAACAGCGCCACGACAAACCCCAGGGCGAGAATTCTTTTCATTGTTCTTTCGAGCATGGATCCGGGAAAGGCTGAATTCGGGGTTCCCGATGAAACGGAAGGAATTGGAGGCGCATTTTAACCGCATTCCCGCCCGTGCGGGAATGCGCAGCCTGAACGCACCGCCTCAGTCCGGGCTTGTTCCGGCGATTTCACGCTGCTCCAGCAGCCGCAGTTGCTGCAGGTGATTGCGCAGCACCGCCTGCCTGGCCGCGTCCCGCGTGCTGTTCAGCAGGCTGCGGTACTGCCGCTGCGCGTCCGCGTAGAGTCCGGCCCGGGTCAGCGCCTCCGCCGCCTGGAAGCGCGCCGTCTGCGCCCAGGGATCGGCAGCGTACGGATCAAGCAGAAGCGCGGACTTGAGGTAGGCGCGCGCGGCGTCGGCGTGGCGCTGCAGGGCCGTCAGCGAATCCGCGCGCCAGTACCAGAGCTCGCGCGCACGTTGCGGTTCGGTTTCCCCCGCCTGCAGGCGCGCGAGGAAATCCAGCGCCGCTTCATGACGGCCCAGCGTCTGCAGGTCGAACACGACCTGGAGCGCACGGTCGCGGTTGAAGTCTTCGACGGTGCGAAACAGCTGGTCGAGCGCGGCGATGCCATCGTCAATGCGGCCGCCCAGCAAGAGCACGCGCGCGCGGCGCAGATGCCATTCGCCGGGGTCGGTCTGCTGCGGCGGATCGACAAGCCCGACCAGCAGGCGCGAGGCCTGCGGAATGTCGCCGGCGTTCAGCACGTGTTCCAGCAACAGGTAGCGCACGGCTGGCGGAATGTCGGCCTCGGTTTCGAAGCGCTCCGATTCCAGGTACAGCGCGCGCATCAGGTCGCCGCCATGCGGGATCTTGTCGATCAGTGCGGCAAGCTGCCAGTGCGCGACGGCGGCCTGCTCGGGGCGGTACGCCTTCAATGCGACCACCGCGAACAGTGCGCGCGCGTGGATCGGCTGCTCGTCGTAGCGATTGGAAGCGGCGAGGAACCACGCCTCGTCATCGCCGACGATCAGCTGCAACTGGTTGCCGAGCTGTTCGCCGAGCGCAAGATACGCGTCCCACAGTTCGTCCGCCCTGACGGGAACGATGGGCGCGGCATCCGGCGTCGCCGCGATGACAAGGCCGCGCTCCAGCGCCGCAATGTGCGCTTCGCGGCTGTTGAGCATGGCCGCGGCTTCCGCCGCCACCGCCCATGCCTCGCGCCGGTAGGCGGGTGCGATGTCCTTGCTGACGCCGAGTTTCACCGCGCGATCGACCACGGCGGCAGGCTTTGTCGCGCCGGACCACAGCCCCGCGATCAGTTGCAGGATTTCGACTTCCGTACCGTCAAGCCCGTCCAGCAGGGCATTCGCCTCCTCCGGCGCCATGACGCGCAAGGCGAGCCTTGCGCGCTCGATCTGCCATTCGCGCGAAGTATTTTCGACATTCCGGGCGTAATCCTGCTGGAAACGCTGGATGGCGGTACGCGCCGCCTCAAGTTCGTCGGCCGCCTCCCAGGCGCGAATGGCGAGACGGCGCCAGAGTTGCAGTTCCTGTTCGGATTTCGGTTCGGCCGACCAGATCAGCGCGCGCAATTCGTCCAGCGCCGCGCTTCCGTCGCCGAGCGCGAGCAAGGCCTTGACGCGCTGCGTGGCCGCCCAGCGATGATCCGCAAGCGAAAGGTTTTCCGGAAGGCTTTGCATGCGCGCCGCAAGCGCTTCCCAGCGCGCACCGCTGCGAAGAATCTCCACGCGCGCGGCTTCGAATCGTCGCCAGCCCTCCGGGTCCGCGGCGTAACCGGGCTGCGTGTCGCCCAGCATTTCCAGCGCCAGCTCGACCGCGCCAGCGGCGGCGAGTTGCGCGCTCTCGGCGAGCGCGGCGTCATTGTCCGCGGACGCACTTCCCGCGGCCGGTACCGCTGCCGTCTCCGGTGCGACCGGTTCCGGCAGCACCGCATTCTCTTCCGCAGCGCCGGCGCTGTCCGGCAAGGCGACGGGTTGGGCTCCGGCCAGCAACAGGCCGGCCGCGATGGGCAACAGGAAATTCATGCGCGAATCATAGCGTGGACGGCAGGAGAGACGAAAAACAAAGGCGAAAAAAAATGGCGGACGCAGTAGCCGTCCGCCATTTTCGTTCGCATCGAGGCGCGAAATCCCGTAGCGGGAAATCGCTTCCGCAAGTCGCTTATACCTTTTCCTTGACGCGCGCCGATTTGCCCTGGCGGTCGCGCAGGTAGTAAAGCTTCGCGCGACGCACGTCGCCGCGGCGCTTCACTTCGATGGAGGCAACCGTCGGGCTGTAGGTCTGGAAGACGCGCTCGACGCCTTCGCCGTGCGACATCTTGCGCACCGTGAACGCGCTGTGCAGGCCGCGGTTGCGCTTGGCGATCACCACGCCCTCGAACGCCTGCAGGCGCTCGCGCTCGCCTTCGATCACCTTCACCTGCACGACGACGGTGTCGCCGGCGCCGAATTCCGGCACGTCGCGGTTCATCTGTTCCGCTTCGAGTTCCTTGATGATGTCGCTCATGTCATTCACCCATTGCAATGCCGTTTCTGGTTCGGCGTATTTTCGAAACCTCAATTCCGCTGCCGGATGTATTCGTCCAGCAACGCCTTCTGTTCATCCGTCAGTTCGACCGCATCGAGCAGGTCCGGGCGACGTTCCCAGGTTCTTCCCAGCGACTGCATCAGGCGCCAGCGCCGGATGTCCGCGTGATTGCCGTCGAGCAGCACCTGCGGCACCTTGCCACCATCGACGTCCTCGGGCCGCGTGTAATGCGGACAGTCCAGCAGGCCGTTGACGAAGGAATCCTCCTTCGCGGAATCCTCGTCGCCGAGAACGCCGGGCAGCAACCGCGCCAGCGCGTCGATCACGACCATCACGGCCAGTTCGCCGCCGGAGAGCACGTAGTCGCCGATGGAAATTTCCTCGTCGACTTCGCGCTCGATGAACCGCTCATCGACGCCTTCGTAGCGGCCCGCCACCAGGATCAGTCCGGGCTCGGCGGCCAGTTCGTCCGCCACCGCCTGCGTGAAACGCCGGCCCTGCGGACTGAGGTAGACGGTGCGAAACCGCCTGCCACTGGAAGCGCGCGCGTCCTGCACCGCATCCGTCAGCGGCTCGACCTTCATCACCATGCCCGGACCGCCGCCGTAGGGGCGATCGTCAACCGTGCGGTGCCGGTCGGTGGCGTAGTCCCGCGGATTCCAGGTCCGCAGATCCAGCCTGCCGCTTTCCGCCGCGCGTCCCGTGACGCCGAAACGCGCAACGTTCTCGATCATTTCCGGAAACAGCGTGACGACGTCGATGCGCATCAGAATTCCGGATCCCAGTCCACAATCAGGACGCCCTGATCGAGATCGACCTGCTTCACCACCTGGTCGCGGATGAAGGGAATCAGCCGTTCGCGCTCCCCTTTCACCACCAGCACGTCGTTCGCGCCGGTTTCGAGCAGGTGATCCACCGTGCCAAGCTCAACGCCTGCCTCGGTGCGGACCGCCAGGCCTTCCAGGTCGGTCCAGTAAATCTCGTCGCCCGCGGCCTTCGGCAGCTGGCCGCGTGAAACGGCAATTTCCGCGTCCAGCAAGGCTGCCGCGGCATCGCGGTCGTCGACGCCCGCCAGTTTCGCCACCACGTTCCTGCCGTGACGCTTGCCGGCTTCGACTTTCACGCTGCGCCATTCGCCTCGAACGCGCAGTTGCCACGGGCTGTAGTCGAGAATGCCTTCGCGGGGCTCGGTGCCGGAGAAGACTTTTACCCAGCCCCGGACGCCGAAAAGGCCGGAAACCCGGCCCAGTGCGACGCGCTTGTCTTCGCGTTCTGCCATTTCACCCTCAATCGAGGGTGCTGGCGGTGTCAGAACGTCGCGAGCGAAGGCAAGACAAGGCAAAAATTGATGAGGAAGCGGAATGTATAAGGCAATACATGAGCATTCCGAATCAATTTTTAACGCCGTATTGCCGAGCGCAGCAGTTCTGACGCCGTCAGACCTGCGCTTGCGGCTTCTGCTTCATCAGGCTGGTAACGCGGTCCGACGCCTTCGCACCCTTGCCCAGCCAGAATTCGGCGCGCTCGCGGTCCAGGCGCAGCTTTTCCTCGCCGCCGGTCGCGATCGGGTTGAAGAAACCGAGGCGCTCGATGTAGCGGCCATCGCGCTTGTTGCGGCTGTCGGTAACGACGATGTGGTAGAAGGGACGCTTCTTCGCACCGCCACGGGCCAGACGAATCGTAACCATGTGTCTTGTGTTTCCTTGGGTCGGTTCACTGCCCAGGCTCAGGCCGAGGCAACGTAAACGGCGCATTTTACGGGAATTTTCCGAAAAGTGAAGGGTCCGGCCGGTCAAAATCCGGGGAAACCGCCCCCGCCCGGGGGTAATCGGCCGCCCAGGCCCCGCAACATTTTCTTCATGCCGCCCTTCTGCATCTTTTTCATCATTTTGCTCATCTGCATGAACTGCTTGAGCAGGCGGTTGATGTCCTGGATCTGCGTGCCGGAGCCTGCTGCAATGCGGCGCTTGCGGGAACCGTTCATCAGGTCCGGCTTGCGGCGCTCGCGCGGGGTCATGGAGTCGATGATGGCTATCTGGCGGCGGAACTCCCGGTTGGCGCGCTCGGCCTGCGCGCCGGCGTTCGGCACCTTGCCCATGCCCGGCAGCTTGTCCATCAGGCTTTCCAGGCCGCCCATCTTCTGCATCTGTGCAAGCTGGTCGCGAAAATCCGCCAGGTCGAAGCCCTTGCCGGATTTGAGCTTTTTCGCCAGTTTCTCGGCCTTGGCCTGGTCGGTCTGCTCCTGGACGCTCTCGACCAGGCTGACCACGTCGCCCATGCCGAGAATCCGCCCGGCGACCCGCCCGGGATCGAACGCTTCCAGCGCGGCGGATTTCTCGCCGGTGCCCAGGAACCTGATCGGCGCACCGGTGATGTTGCGCACGGACAATGCCGCGCCGCCACGCGCGTCGCCGTCCGCCTTGGTCAGGATCACGCCGGTCAGCGGCAGCGCCTCGCCGAAGGCCTTCGCGGTGTTTGCCGCGTCCTGGCCGGTCATGGCATCCACGACGAACAGGGTCTCGACGGGTTCGACGGCGGCGTGAACGCGCCGCACCTCGTCCATCATTTTTTCATCGACCGCGAGGCGACCCGCGGTGTCGAGGATCAGCACCTCGGCGTGCTGCCGCTTCGCCGCGTCGAGCGCGCGCCTCGCGATATCCACCGGATCCTGCGTCGGATCCGCATCGTGGTACGCGACGTCCACTTCGCCCGCCAGCGTGCGCAACTGCTCCATCGCCGCCGGGCGGTAAACGTCGAGACTCGCCAGCAGCACTTTCTTCGACTGCTTCTGTTTCAAAAGCCGCGCCAGCTTGCCGGCGGACGTCGTCTTGCCCGCGCCCTGCAGGCCGGCGAGGAGAATGACCGCGGGCGGCTGCACGCGCAGGTTCAGGGGCACGGCTTCGCCCATCACGCGCACGAGTTCGTCGTGCACGATCTTCACCAGCACCTGGCCGGGCGAGAGCGATTTCAGGACTTCCGCGCCAAGCGCGCGCTCGCGCACCGCCGCCGTGAATTCCTTCACGACCGGCAGCGCGACATCGGCCTCCAGCAGCGCCATGCGGATTTCGCGCAGGGAATCCCTGATGTTGTCTTCGGTGAGCCGGCCCTTGCCGCGCACGCCGTCGAAGACGCGGCCCAGCCGTTCGGAAAGATTCTGAAACATGGAATGTCTTTGGAAATGAAAAAATGGCGCCGCGCAGCGGCAAGAGCGATCAAATTATAACGCGAAGGTTTCGCCGCCCATCAAGCGATGCATGCGCCGATTCGGCACCGCTGCCGAAACTTCCTCGAAAATGTCGTTTTCGGCGCCGGGCTTGAGGTGCGTGATCCAGATGTCCGGGTCGTGGTCCAGCTTGGCGAGATCGGCCGCAAGACTTTGCGGGCAATAATGCCGCGCAAGCCAGGCAAGCTGCTCGTTGCGGTTGCCGAAGGCCGTCTCGACGACCAGCAGGTCGAGTCTCGGGAGCGCGTTCAACGCCGCCCAGAAGGTGTCGTTCGCCGCCGTGTCGCCGCTGAACGCGAACACCTTGCCGTTCTGCTCGACGATGTAGCCGACGCCGGGAACCGTGTGATTCACATCGACCGCGGTAATGGTGCGGTCGCCCATGCGTACCGGCTCGCCCAGCGCGATGTCGCGAAAGCGCATGACGGGGCTCTCGGCGCTCGGCAGCGCGGAGAAATCCGGCCAGAGAATCCAGTTGAAAATGTGCTTGCGGATGGCGTCCAGGGTTTCATGCCGGCCATGGACGGTCAGCGGGTCGTCCAGCCGCGCCTCGAAGACGGTGTCGACCAGCAGCGGCAGCCCGCCGGTGTGATCCAGGTGGGAATGTGTCATGAAGACGTGACGGATCGCGCGCATTTCCTCGAGCGTCATGTCGCCGATGCCCGTGCCGGTATCGATCAGGATGTCGTCGTCGATCCGGATCGCCGTGGTACGCAAGTCCGCCCCGATGCCCCCGCTGCAGCCGAGGATCTTGATCTGCATTGTTGTCGATTCCCGGGTGATTTCCCGCGGCCTCCTGCGGCCGCCCGGCCAATTCAAACGATGTTAGCACAAGGATTTCCGGCGCAAGCGGGCACGATTCGCGCATCAGGGACGCCGCCGCTTCAAGGCCGCAGCGCGCTGTGCCATCATCGTGCGGCCCTGCTATCGAGGAAATCCGTACCGTGACGGCAGCCGTCCTGACAGCCTTCATCGCCTACCTTGCCGCAGCCGCATGGCTGTTCATGCACGCATCCCGCAGCGCGAACGGCATGAGCCTGCCGCGCTGGCCCGCGCTGGTGTTCGCAGGCGCAGGCGTGGCGCTGCATGCGGTCGCGCTTTACCTGGCAATCCACCTGCCCGGCGGGCTCAATCTCGGGCTCATCAACATGTTCTCGCTGATGGCCTGGCAGATCGGCCTGCTCGGATTCGCCAGTTCCCTGCGCGCGGGTCCGGCCAGCCTCGGTATCGGGCTGTATCCGCTGGTCGGCGTGGGCGCGCTGCTGCTGCCGCTGAGCGACGCGACCACGGTCGTGCTGCGGCAGATGAGCTGGCAGCTTGAGGCGCATGTGCTGCTTTCCGTGCTGGCGTACGGCCTGCTCGCGCTCGCCGCTTTCCAGGCCATCCTGCTGGCGCTGCAGGACTTCCGCCTGCGGCATCACCGGCCCGGCGGGATGCTGCTCGCGCTGCCGCCGCTGGCGGCCATGGAAACCCTGCTGTTCCAGACGCTGGCGCTCGGCTTCGCATTGCTGAGCCTTGCACTGTTCAGCGGCCTGATCTTCATCGAGGACCTGCTCGGCCAGCACCTCGCGCACAAGACCGTGCTGTCGATCTTCGCCTGGCTGGTTTTCGCGGTGCTGCTGTGGGGACGCTGGCGTTTCGGCTGGCGCGGCCGCACCGCAATGCGCTGGACGCTGGGCGGCTTTTCGCTGCTGGTGCTGGCGTATTTCGGCACCAAGCTGATCCTCGAAGCCATCAAGGGCGTGCACTGGGGATAACTCCGGCACCGGCTTGACACCACCTTGAGCAGCCGCGCGAAAATAGCGGCTTGTCCCCCTGGAGTTTCATTCTGCTTGGACGTTTTCCCTGCCGGCGCCCTTATCGGCGCATTACTCTTCATGCCGCTTGCATTCCTTCTGCTTCGACGGTTCCGCGCGCTTGCGAGGAAGTCGCGAGCCGGGAACGCGCACGAAACCGGCATGCGCCTGCCGGCACTGGAAAACGCCAGCGTCGAAGACATCATGGTGCCCAGGGCCGGGATCGCGGGAATCGATCTCGCCGACGACTGGAACGCCATTCGCGGGCAACTGGAAAACAGCCGTCATACGCGCCTGCCGGTCTTTGATGAAACCATCGACAACGTGCTCGGCGTCCTGCATCTCAGAAAGGCGCTGGCGGCGCTGTCGCGCGGAACGCTTTCCAGGGAAGGGCTGCGGGAACTCGCCGACGACGTGTATTTCATCCCCGAGGCGACGCCGTTGCAGCGGCAACTGGTGGCGTTCCGGGAGAACCGCCAGCGCATCGGGCTGGTCGTCGACGAGTACGGCGACATCCAGGGCCTGGTCACGCTGGCGGACATTCTCGACGAAATCATCGGCGCGCTGAAGCCCGCACCGGACAGCCGCGACATCACGCCTGAAACCGGCGGCGGTTTTCTCGTGCGCGGGAGCGTTTCCGTGCGCGCGCTTAACCGCGCGCTCGCCTGGGAACTGCCGACGGACGGACCGAAAACCCTGAACGGCCTGATCCTCGAAACGCTGGAAACCATTCCGCAGCCGAACACCAGCGTGCGCGTCGAAGGTTATCCGCTGGAAGTCGTGCAGGCGTCGCGCAACGCCGTGAAGGTGGTGCGCGTGCGGTCGCCGGAGAAGGCGAATGACGAAGCGGACGTGAAGACCGGCGAGTTCACCGACTGATCAGAAGCCTGCTGCCGCCACGGCATCGATCAGGCGCTGGACGGGAACGATTTCCATGCCTTCGATTTTCAGGCTGCGCGGCGCATTGCCCTTCGGCACGATGGCGCGCCGGAAGCCGTGCTTCGCCGCCTCGCGCAGGCGCTCCTCGCCGTTGTAGACCGGCCGCACTTCGCCGGCGAGCCCGACTTCGCCGAACAGCACCAGGCCCTGTTCCAGGGGCTTGTCGCGAAAACTCGAAAGCGCTGCAAGCAGCACGGGCAGATCCGCCGCGGTTTCCGCGACACGCAACCCGCCGACGACGTTCACGAAAACATCCTGGTCGTACATCGCAATGCCACCGTGCCGGTGCAGCACGGCCAGCAGCATGGACAGCCGGTTCTGCTCCATGCCGACGGCAACGCGGCGCGGATTGGCAAGATGACTGCCGTCGACCAGCGCCTGCACTTCCAGCAGCAGCGGCCGGCTGCCTTCGCGCGTCACCGTCACGGCGCTGCCGCTGACCGGACCGTCGTGTTTCGAAAGGAATATGGCGGACGGGTTCTTCACTTCCTTCAGACCGCTGTCGTTCATCACGAACACGCCGAGTTCGTTCACCGCGCCGAAGCGGTTCTTCACGGCGCGGATGACGCGGTAACGCGAACCGGCGTCATTCTCGAAATACAGCACGGTGTCGACCATGTGCTCCAGCACGCGCGGACCGGCGATGACGCCTTCCTTGGTCACGTGTCCGACAAGAAAGACGGCGATGTCCGTCTGCTTCGCGAGCCGCACCAGTTGCGCGGCGGCCTCGCGCAGTTGCGCCACGGCGCCCGGTGCGGATTGCAGGCTCTCCGAATGAATCGTCTGGATGGAATCGACGACCAGCACGCCCGGTTTTTCCGTGCGCGCGGATTCGGCGATCGCCTCGACGCAGGTTTCGGACAGCAGGCTCAGCGACGCGGCCGGCACGCCAAGACGCCGCGCGCGCAGGCCGACCTGCTGCAGGGATTCCTCGCCGGTGACGTACAGCACGTCGAGGCTTTCGCTCAGCGTCGCGGCCGCCTGCATCAGCAAGGTGGATTTCCCGATGCCGGGATCGCCGCCGATCAGCGTCACCGAGCCGGCCACCAGTCCTCCGCCCAGCACCCGGTCGAGTTCGCCGATGCCGGTAGCCGTGCGCGGCGTCTCCGCGCCCGCGACATCGGCGAGGCGCTGGCTGCGCGGCACCTCGCCCGCCCAGCCGGAGCCCCGACGCGCAGCGCCCGCCGGCGCCGCGGCAACGACGCCTTCCAGCAAGGTGTCCCAGGCGCCGCATCCGCCGCACTGGCCGGCCCACTGCGGAAAGTCCGCGCCGCACGCCTGGCAGGTGTATTGCTTTCTGGGCTTCCCCGGTCTGGCCATTTCAAAAATCCTGTTTTGATATGAACGAACGCAAAACCGCGCGCATGGAACCGCCGCGGATCGTAGCACGGCCGATATTTGCCTCGGGAAACAACTCAGCTACTATGTTTTCATAGAAAATCAATAAATACGGGGGGTTGCAGTGAAAAAGGGGTTCTGGACCGCCGACTGGTTTTTCGGGCTGGTCTTCTCGCTGCTGTTCTTCGTACTCGCCTTCGTCGTTTACGCCGATTCCTTTTCGCGTCTTGAAACGTTCGCCTACGATCTCGGCATGCGCACGTCGAACGCCGAACCGAGCGACCGCATCGCCATCATCGAAATCGACGACGCGAGCATCGAGGCGATCGGCCGCTGGCCGTGGCCGCGAAACCTGCATGCCGCGATGATCGATCGCCTCGCCGAAGCCGGCGCGAAAGTGATCGGCCTGGGCGTGCTCTTCTCGGAATCGCAACGCGATCCGGGACTGCTGTACGTCGAGGATCTTGCGCGGTTTTACGATGAGTCCGCGCTTGGCGAATACGCTCCGCTGCCGCAGGTTGTCGAACCCGCCCTCGCGAATGAGCCGGCCGGCGAAGCAGCGGCGGATGCGGGTGTCGCGACTGCAAGCGCCGGCGCCGCGCCAACCGCTACGGTTACGGCAGACGATCCGGTTGCCGGCGGGATGACGAACAATCCCGCGGAAACGGAACCCGTGCCGCCGGCCGATCTCGTGAACGATCTCGTCACGTTGCGGGAACGGCTGGCGAGCGCGCGCGACGTGCTCGACACCGACGCGCAGTTGACCGAAAGCATTGCAAGGGCCGGCAATGTCGTCGTGCCGTTCACCATGAACGCGCCTTTTCCGCTCGGCAATCCCGACGAGGACCTGCCGGTCTGGATGCTCGCGAACGCGATCGGCGCCGGCGGTTCCACGGCAATGAATTACGGCGAAATCCAGCCGCCGATCGAAAGCGTGGGCAAGGCGGCTGCCGGGATCGGTCACCTCATGCAACTGCCGGATGCGGACGGCGCGCTGCGCTTCGAACCGCTGGCGCTCGAGTACTACGACGTGATGTTTCCCTCGTTCGCGCTGGTCGTCGCGGCGAAAAGCCTCAACCTACGTCCCGAAGACATCCGCATCGTCGCGGGCGACAATGTCGCACTGGGCAATCTCGAAATCGGCACCACGCCGGGCCTGCTGATGTACAACTACTATTACAATCCGCAGGACAACACGCAGCCCTTCCCGAGCTATTCCTTCGCCGACGTCTTCCAGGGCGTGATTCCCATCGAACGCTTCGAGGACAGGATCGTCCTCATCGGCAGCACCGCGCTTGGCATCGGCGACAGCTTTGCGACACCGGTGTCCCCGACCATGGCGCCCGTCTCGGTGGCCGCGCACACCATTTCCGCGCTGCTGCAGGAAGACTTTTTCACACGTCCCGGATGGGCGGACGACCTCGAGACCGGCGTCCTGCTGCTGATCGCGATCTATCTCATCGCGCTGCTGCCGCGCCTGAAACCCGGCACGGCTGCCGTGATTTCGCTCGCGCTGCTGCTCGCGATGGTCGCGGCGGAATTCTCCCTGCTTGGCTCGGAAAACATCTGGCTGAGATTCATGGTGCCTGCCGTGTTCCTGCTGACAGGCCACCTGCTCGTGACCATCAAGCGCGCGCGCGTCACCGACATGATCCGCATTCGCTCGGAAGCCGAAGGCGCGGAAAGCAATCGCATGCTCGGCCTTGCCTTCCAGGGACAGGGCCAGCTCGACATGGCCTTCGAGAAGTTCCGCAAGTGCCCCATGGACGATTCGGTCATGGACCTGCTGTACAACCTCGCGCTGGACTACGAACGCAAACGCCAGCACAACAAGGCCGGCGCGGTGTACGCGTTCATGGCGGATCACAATCCGAACTACCGCGATCTCAAGCAGCGGATGAAACGCGCGAAGGCGATGGAGGAAACGGTCGTGCTGGGGGGCGGCAGTCATCCCGGCGGCACGCTGGTGCTGGACGGCGACGACATCCAGAAGCCGATGCTCGGCCGCTACCAGGTCGAAAGGGAACTCGGCAAGGGCGCGATGGGCGTGGTTTATCTCGGCCGCGATCCGAAGATCAACCGCGTGGTCGCGATCAAGACCATGGCGCTGTCGCAGGAATTCGAGGAAGACGAACTCGAAGACGTTAAGCAGCGCTTCTTCCGCGAGGCGGAAACGGCCGGCAGGCTGAATCACCCGAACATCGTGACGATCTACGATGCCGGCGAGGAACACGACCTTGCCTACATCGCGATGGAATTCCTCAAGGGCCAGGACCTCGTGCCGTTCACCAAGGCGGACAAACTGCTTCCGTTCGAGAAGGTATTCGACATCATCGCGCGTTCCGCCGAAGCGCTGGAATTCGCGCACCAGCAAGGCGTCGTGCACCGTGACATCAAGCCCGCCAACATGATGTACGAAGCGGATTCGGGCAGCCTGAAAATCACCGACTTCGGCATCGCGCGCATCACCGATTCGAGCAAGACCAAGACCGGCATGGTGCTCGGCACGCCATCGTACATGTCGCCCGAACAGTTGTCCGGGCAGAAGGTCGATGGCCGTTCGGATCTGTTCTCGCTGGGCGCGACCTTCTACCAGCTCCTCACGGGACAGCTCCCGTTCCGCGCCGATTCGATGGCAACGCTGATGTACAAGATCGCAAACGAGGAACACGCCCCGGTCACGCTGCTCCGGCCCGACTTGCCGGAATGCGTGGATGCTGTTATCAACAGGGCGCTGGAGAAGGACATTGGCAGGCGCTACCAGCGCGGCAGCGAGATGGCGACGGACATCCGGTCCTGCGTGGCCGTTCTCGCCGGCTGACAAGGACAACAACAATGAGCCTCAAGGGCAAAATGCAATTTACGGGCCTTTCCGACACCGGGCGTGTCCGTACGCACAACGAAGACGCGATCGGCACCGACCTCGACATGGGACTGATCGTGCTCGCGGACGGCATGGGAGGCTACAAGGCCGGCGAAGTCGCCAGCGCGCTGGCCGTTAAGACCATCACCGAAGAGATAGAAAAGAATCTCAAGGCGGTTCGCAAGCAGAAGACGCATGACAGCGGCTATGCGCCGGAAACCATCCTGCTGCGAAATGCCATCGTCAAGGCCAACGAGAACATTCACCAGACGGCGAAAAGCCAGCCGCAATGCGAAGGCATGGGCACGACCGTGGTCGCCTGCCTTTTCTACGACAACCGCGTTTCCATCGCACATGTCGGCGATTCGCGTCTGTACCGTCTCCGCGGGGACCGCTTCGAACAGGTAACGCTCGATCACTCACTCCTGCAGGAGTTGGTCTCCCGTGGTTTTTATACTCCCGAGGAAGCCCGCAAATCGCTGAACAAGAACCTCGTGACGCGCGCGCTCGGCATCGAGCCGACGGTCCAGGTCGACGTCCAGGAAGACGTCGTCCTGACTGGCGAAGTTCATCTGCTCTGCTCCGACGGGCTTTCGGACATGGTCGAGGATGAGGATATTCACTTAACGATCAGCACCTTTAATGCTAATCTTGAAACCGCCGCGCAACAGCTGGTCAGAATGGCGAACGACAACGGCGGGAAAGACAATGTCTCCGTGGTGCTGACCAAGGCACTGAAATCCTTCGAG
>DASVCH010000116.1:0-20342 GCA_036381715.1 Gammaproteobacteria bacterium
GCGAAAGGCGAAAGGCGAAAGGCGAAAGGCGAAAGGCGAAAGGCGAAAGGCGAAAGGCGAAAGGCGAAAGGCGAAAGGCGAAAGGCGAAAGAAAGAAGGCCGGAAAAATCCGGCCTTCTTTCTTTCATGAAAGCGCGCCAACCGCCTACCCGTGGTGATGCCCGCCTTCGCCGTGCACGTGGCCGTGTTCCTTCTCTTCGTCCGTCGCGTCGCGCACGTCCGTCACTTCGACATCGAAATGCAGCGTCTCACCGGCAAGCGGATGGTTGCCGTCGACCTTGACGGCGTCATCGCCGGCCTCGACCACGGTGACGACCATCGGACCCTGCGGGCCCTGCGCGTGAAACTGCATGCCGGGCTGGATGTCCTCGACGCCCTGGAAGGCCTCGCGCGGCACGTCCTGCACCAGCCCGTCGTGGCGCGGGCCGTAACCTTCTTCCGGCGCGACGCTGACGTTCACCGTTTCGCCCGCGGATTTGCCTTCCAGCGCCTTTTCGAGGCCCGGAACGATGTTGCCTGCGCCCTGCAGGTAGGCAAGGGGTTCGCGGCCGGAAGACGAATCGAGCACGTCGCCCGCATCGTTCTTCAGCGTGTAATGAATCGAAACCACCTTGTTTGCGGAAATCTGCATGAAAAAACCCTTGTCAATCGATTTTCAGGCGGTGCAGGGTAACAGCCGCGCCCGGACGCGTCCAACGCGGACTTGCGGGAAAGGCGAAAAGCCCCCACGTTCAGGGGAAATGTGAGGAAACACGGCAGTGATAAAGTCAAAATTCCTCGATGAGTTCCGGGAATTCGCGGTCCGCGGCAGCGTGGTCGACATGGCGGTTGGCATCATCGTCGGCGGCGCGTTCGGCACGATCGCGAAAAGCCTGGTGACCGATGTCATCATGCCGCCGATCGGCCTGCTGCTGCAGGGCGTGGAGTTCAGGGACCTGTTCATCGTGCTGAAGCCGGGCGCGCCGCCCGGACCGTATCTCACGCTTGCCGATGCGCAGGCCGCCGGTGCGGTGACGATCAACTACGGCCAGTTCATCAACAACATCGTGACGTTCCTGATCGTCGCGCTCGCGGTCTTTTTTCTCGTGCGCCTGATCAACCGCATCCGGCGCGAGAACGAGGAAACGCCGCCGGAAGCGCCGACGACGAAGGAATGCGATTACTGCTTCAGCACCATTCCGGTGAAAGCGACGCGCTGTCCGCAGTGCACCTCCAGCCTTGAATGATCAACGCAACATGCAGTTGCGCCTTATGACAAACCGCCGGTAGCATTGGCCGCTGTTTCTGTCTTGAGAGCCGGCATGCAACACCAGGAAGCACTGATCACCAACGATGCCGTCGTCTTCGGCCTGCTGGCCGCGACACTTGGACTGATCTTTTACACGACGCAGAGCCGCCATGCCTTCTGGCAGAAGTTCTACGCCTACGTTCCCGCGCTGCTGCTGTGCTACTTCATACCGTCGCTGTACAACACCTTCGGCATCATCGACGGCGGCGCAAGCGGCCTTTATTTCATGTCGTCGCGTTATCTTCTGCCTGCGGCGCTGATCCTGCTGACGCTGTCCATCGACATGAAGGCGATCGCGCAACTCGGCCGCAAGGCCATCATCATGTTCCTGACCGGCACCGCCGGCGTGATGCTCGGCGGCCCGCTGGCGCTTTTGCTGTTCAGCGTGATTGCGCCGGAGGTTGTCGGCGGCGCGGGGCCCGACGCGGTCTGGCGCGGCATGACGACCGTCGCGGGTTCGTGGATCGGCGGCGGCGCGAACCAGGCGGCGATGAAGGAAATCTTCGAAGTCGGCGACGACGTGTTTTCACAGATGGTCGCCGTTGACGTGATCATCGCGAATATCTGGATGGCGGTGCTGCTGTACATGGCCGCCCGCGCCGACAAGCTGGACGCGAAGATGGGCGCGGACACGTCGGCGATCAACGCGCTCCGCCACAAGGTCGAAGCCTTCCACGCCGAACACGGCCGCATCCCGACGTTGACGGACCTGATGTACTTCGGCGCCATTGCCTTCGGCCTGACCGGGCTTGCGCACCTGCTCGGCGGCTGGATCGGACCGTGGATCGGCGAGAACGCGCCGGTGTTGACGCGCTTCAGCCTCGATTCGACCTTCTTCTGGCTCATCGTGCTTGCCACGACGTTCGGCTTGCTGCTGTCGTTCACGAAAGTGAGCCTGATGGAAGGCGCGGGCGCGTCGAAAATAGGCTCGGCGTTCGTTTACATCCTGGTCGCCACCATCGGCATGCACATGGACATCACCGCCATTTTCGAAAGGCCGGGACTGTTCGCGCTCGGCGCCGTGTGGATGAGCGTGCACGCGGGGCTGCTGCTGATCGTCGCGCGCATCATTCGCGCGCCGACGTTCTACATGGCGGTCGGCAGCCAGGCGAACATCGGCGGGGCCGCGTCCGCACCCGTGGTTGCGGCGGCATTCCATCCTTCGCTCGCGCCCGTGGGCGTGCTGCTCGCCGTGCTCGGTTACGCGCTCGGCACCTACGCGGGATATCTTTGCGGACAGATCATGCGCGTCATTGCCGCCGGGTGAGGGCAATGTGCGAAACGTCAACAAACCTCACAGGGATGATGAGACAATCGACGCCATGGAAACCGTGAATTCACCTTGCGTCAGGAATTGCAGTCTCGACGAGCAGCGCATCTGCCGCGGCTGCTTCCGGCACCTGGACGAAATCGTGTCCTGGCCCGACGCGGACGAACAGCACCGCCGCGACATTCTCGATCGCGCCGCGACGCGGCGCGGCCTCAACGAGGCAATAAGTCTCGGCCAGGGTTCACTGCCCGCCTGAGCGCGAGCTATGCTTTGATCTCCCATCGACCAACGGGAGATCGACATGCGCTCGCTTCTTCTCGCCTTCCTGTTCCTGCCGGCGCTTGCCTTCGCGTCGGACTTCATGACGTGGCAGGTCCCCTGGGAAAAGACCCGCCCGCGCGATCCTGCGGTCGATGCAAAAGGCCGCGTCTGGTTCGCCGGACAGGCGGGCGATTACGTCGCCTGGCTTGATCCGGACAGCGGCGAATTCACGCGCCATGAGCTGCCGGATGGCGCCGGGCCTCACAACCTCATTGTCGGCGCGTCCGGCGACATCTGGATCGCGGGCAACCGCGCCGGCTGGATCGGGCGCCTGAATCCCGCGACCGGGGAACTCGAAACCTTCTCCACCGAAGACAAGGGCGTTGACGATCCGCACACCCTGGTCCAGGCGGACGACGGCCGCATCTGGTTCACCGCGCAGCAATCCAACCGCGTCGGGGTCTTCGATCCGGAAACCGGAGACCTGCAGACATGGGAAGTGCCGACGCCGCGTGCGCGGCCTTACGGCATCGTTCTCGATGACAGCGGACAGCCCTGGATCGTGCTGCTCGGCACGCACAAGCTTGCGACGGTGGAAAACGGCGAGTTGCGTGAAATCGACCTGCCGCGCGAAGACGCGCGGCCACGCCGCCTCGATATCGTTGACGGCAGGATCTGGTACGTGGACTACGCCGAAGGCTTTGCCGGCAGCTACGATCCCGCGAGCGGGGAATTCAAGGAATGGCGCTCGCCGTCCGGCGCGGACGCGGCGCCGTATGGCGCGATCGCCGACAGCGACGGCAATTTCTTCTATGTCGAAACCGGTCCGCAACCGAATCGCATGATCGGCATCGATACCGAAACCGGCGAGTTCATTTACAACGCACCGATTCCGGAATCGGGCGGCGCCGTGCGGCACATGTTCCACGACGCAGGGCGCGACGCCATCTGGTTCGGGATGGATACCAACTTCATCGGACGGTTCGATCCGGGCGAAAAATGACCGGCGATCGGAAAAAATGAAAAAGCCGGGAATCTCTCCCGGCTTTTTCATCGCAAGCTTTCGACTTTCGACGCTTATTCCACGTTCTTTCCGCGCAGCACGGCCCACCACGAGGTGCGCACCGCGTTCGCCGGCATCCGGCCATCCTTCAGCCGGC
The DNA here is from genome assembly GCA_036381715.1 of Gammaproteobacteria bacterium. Classification (GTDB taxonomy): domain Bacteria; phylum Pseudomonadota; class Gammaproteobacteria; order Natronospirales; family JAJUFS01; genus JAJUFS01. Next base: position 3,980 of record DASVCH010000116.1, read on the forward strand.
CGATGTATTCGTGGTACGCGCGCATGGCGTGATGTCCCATGATGAGCATGATCGGCACGTTCACCCACAGCATCAGGCCAACGCCCACGACACTGTAGGTCGCGAGTTCCTCGGGCGTGGTGATGAAGCCCATGGTGGCGATCACGACAATCGCGCAATACACGAGCTTGTATGGCAGCACCGCCTTTTCGCCGACCAGGTACACGATCGCCTGTTCGCCGTAGTAGCTCCAGGTGATGATGGTGGAAATCGCGAACAGCCACACCGCCAGCGTCACCATCCACTTGCCGAGCCCCGGCTGGCTGGCGTCGAACGCCTTCGCGGTCAAGGCCGCGCCGGGATAGGAAACGTAGACACCCGTGTCATGCACTGCCGGTTCCCCGGCGCTTCGCATGACTTCCCAGGTAATCACCTTTTCGCCGTCCTGCACCTGCACGACGCCGTCGAGACGGTGCAGCGTGTTGCCGGTCTGCCGGTTCTCCCCGGCATCCATGATCATGAAAACGTCCTCGCCGACCGGCCAGTCTTCACCTGCCGCGGGCACGGGCAGCGTTTCCACGGTCCATGTCGTGTCGCTTACCTGGACAACCTCCGGCGCAACGCCGTAGTTCGCTTCCGCATCGCGATTCCATACGCCCGACACCAGGATCACCAGCGCGGTCAGCGTGCAGATCACCAGCGTGTCGATGAACGGCGCGAGTCCCGCGACCACGCCTTCGCGCACCGGCTCGTCGGTCTTCGCCGCGGAGTGCGCCATCGCCGCCGAGCCGCGTCCCGCTTCATTGGAATAGAACGCGCGCCGCATGCCGGCGAGCAGGGCAAAGCCCACCGTGCCGCCAAGGAACGCGCCGGCGGCTTCCTGTGGATTGAAAGCGGACACCACGATCAGTTGCAGCAGGCCGGGCAAGGCGGTGATGTTGGTGATGAGCACGTACAGCGCGGCCAGCAGGTAGATCGCGCACATGGCAGGTACCAGGCTGCCGGTCACCGAGCCGATGCGCTTGATGCCGCCGATGATGACCAGTCCGACCAGCACGGCAAGAATCACGCCGCTCGCAAGCGCCGGCATGCCGAAATAGCTTTCGGTGACGTTCGCGACATTCCACGCCTGGAAGAGATTGCCGTCCAGCATGCACGAGACGAGCATCGCCACGCAGTACAGCCCGCCGAGGAACTTGCCCGCTCCCGCGAGTTTCGGATTGATGCTGGCAAGACCCTTCGAGGCCACCCACATCGGTCCGCCGTGCGGGTTGTCGGGATTGTCGGTATTGCGGAACAGCATCGCCTGCGTCACTTCGGTCAGCTTCAATGCCATGCCGAAGAAACCGACGACCCACATCCAGAAGACCGCGCCGGGACCGCCGAGCGCCACGGCCAGCGCGACACCGCCGATGTTGCCGAGACCAATGGTGCCGGACAGCGCCGCGGACAGCGCCTGGAAATGGTTCAGCGCGCCCGGATCGTCGCGATTGTCGTAATCGCCGCGGATGACGCGGACCCCGTGCGTCATGGCACGGTACTGAGAGAACCCGCTCCACACGGTGAACAGGACGCCGACGCCCAGCAGGATGTACAGCACGGAGTCGTGCCAGAGCACGGCGTTGAGCGCATCGAGAAAAGCAGTGAAATCCATCCCGGCCCCTTGGAAGATTTGACGATAAAGGCCGCGATGATGGCTGGAAACCGGAGTCCAGTGCAAATCGGCGATCGTGGCTGCAGCAGGAATTACGGCTGCGCCTGATGGGAGCCGGCATGCGGATTTTCCACAATGCGCGATCCTTTCACACGGGGATCCGACATGACCATCAGCACCGACGAACTCGGCGCGCCTGTCGCCGCTTTCACCTGGGATCGAAACCGATCACGCCGCCTGTTCTGGGTTCACTTCCCGCTTTTTGCCCTTCACGTGCCCTTGGCGTTCGTGATCATCGGGTTGCCTGGCGCGCTCCTGTTCGGCTATTTCGCCTTGCGTTCCTTCCGTCGCTGGCGGAATCCCGAGCCGGTATTCGAAATCCGCGAACACGGCTTTGTCGACCGGCGCGGCGCGCTCGCGCTGCGGCATCGCTTCGAGGAACTGGCCGGCTACAAGTATGTTGACCGCGTCTTCCGGCTTGCTTTCCCGTTCTCGTTCGTCCGCATGGAAGGTGTTGCGTTGGCCGCAAAACTTCGCGGCCGGTATTTTTACGTCAATGAACATCTTGCAGGCATCCGTGAATGCGTCTTGCTGCTGCAGGAAGGCATCGTGAAGCAGCGTCTGCCGGCGGCGCGCGCCGCGATCCGGGGCAACGAAACGCTGCGTTTCGGCGCGTTGCGGATGGACGGTCTTGGCCTGCATCTTGGCAGGCGCAGCCTGGCCTGGGACCGGTTCGGCGGCCTCGGGATCGTCGTGTGGCGGACCAGGCGGTGGCGGGAGCCGGCCCTGCAGATTCTCGATGTCGCGGGAACGCCGTGGGAGGCCCTCGCGCGCTCCGCGCTCACGGACCCCGCCGTGCTGGTGCTGTTGTGCGCGGAACGGCGCGATTTCGATGCGGCACCCTTGCTCGAAAGGCTTTGCGGCTGGAATAGCGGGCGGGGCGAACAGGCGGAAGAAGCGCAGCATCCGGTCCTGCCGTGATCAACAACTCGCGGGTTCCCGGGATCCGGTCAGGCGGTTACCGGCCGATGATGCTTCCAGCGGCAAGGCCTCCGTGACCGAAGCGGATTTCAGGGTTCGCCTGTCTGTTTCTCCGCGACGCGTCCGAATAACCTTCCCCCTCCATTCACGGAAGGAAGAAAAGTCATGGAGAAAGCAATCCGCGCATATGAAAATCTCGAGCAGGCCACCGACACCTTGCGGTCGCTTAACGAGCAGTTCAACGATCACATCGCGATGCTGCGGCGAAACGAAATCTACCCGATGCTCGCATCGATGAGCGACGAGGAATTCGAATCCTTTGCCCTCATGAACGTACCGGCACTCATGGCCTGGTGTGCCGCAAACAAGGTGCCATTGGATTCGGGCGTTGCCGTTCGACGCACGCATTCGATGCTTGCCAACCATGAAAACCTGAAGATGTATTTCGATCGCGCCGTCGAGGGGTTGATGCAGCCGCGCCGGCCCGAGGCGGACCGTGCCGGATACAAGCGCCGCGACTATGCCCGCAAGCCCGAGGTCTACGACAGGTTGTGCCGCTTCCTGGAGCAGTTCGAGACTGCGGGAGCGTTTGCGACGGAAATCTCGCGTGCGGAGCTGGATCTCCTCGACGCGGAGGCATAGAAACGAAAAGCCGCGGCGGGTTTCCCTGCCGCGGCCTGCTTTCCAATCGCCGTCAACTATTTCGCCGACAACCGCTTCAACTGATCGTCGGGAAGCGCGAACGGCTTCAGTCCCCAGAACAGCACGTCAAGATCGTTCACGTAACCCTCGCCGCGCGTGTAGAACTGGCGGAACTGGATGCCGTCCTCGACGCACAAGCTCCTGCCGTCGTCCGTGTCGAAAACGATGCCGATGTAGGAACTGGTAAGACGCTGCACGGGTTGCTTGAACGGATTGAACTCCTCGCACCATTCCTTGCCCGGCCCCTTGTAGTGGTTCACCCGGACAGCGCGAACCCTGATCTTCTGGCCGCCGAAGTTCCGCTCCCACGCTTCCTCGACAGCATCGACAAGCCTGTCGGGCGCAAGCGCCTTGTCCTTGTAGCCCTTGAAGGGTTTCGTGAACGCTTCCGGCAGCACCGCTTCCCGCGTGCGGTTTTCCTCGGCGGCGGCCCTGAGCGTTTCGATATGCGTTGCCAGCTTGCCGCGATCCGCCTTGGTCATTTTCAGCACAAGCCGGCCGGCGGCGATGGTCTCGGCGGCAGGCGAAATGCTGCATTCGATGTCACCCTCCGCCGATTCAAGCGCCTTGCCAAAGAAAGCGATCAGTTCCGGGTTCCTGCCGACCTCTTTCTCGGGCAGCAGGTTCAGGCAGGTATAGGCGGCAGAGGGTTCCGGGAGGTCCGCAACCTGGATGATCAACTGATCCTCACCGGCCTTGAAAAAGATCATGCCGGTGTTGATGCCGCTGAAGGGGCTGTCGAGGAAGACGTGGGCGTACACCGGCTCCTTGACAGGATTGATGGACTCCGGAATGTCCTCCGCCGTCTGCGGCAACGTCCGGGACGCCGTGAATACGATCTTCCCGGTCAGCTGGCTGTGCATCGGTCCGCCCGCCATGGATGCCCATCGAGGTTCGAACTCGCGCACCAGGCGTTCCCGGACATTCGCAAACACGGCGCTGTTCATTCCCGGCAGCATTTCGTTCAGCCAGGACACGTAGCGATACATGGTGCTCAGATCGGAAAAGGCTGCATCATTCCCGCCATTCAACTGGCTCATGGCGTCATCAATGTATCGCCTGAAATCATCAGCGGAGTGCTCTTCGATGTTGTTGCCGACCAACTCGGGGAGCTTCGCGAGCTTTTCGTAGAGCTCGTCGATCCCCCAGTGGCCTTCCGGCGGCCAGCGTTTTTGTGCCCCGAGCGTCGCAAGGATTGACGCATGGTCGAAGTCATGCAGGTTCTCCATCACCTGCAGGGCTCCATCCGGCGTGTACGGTATGCCGCCCCATCCCGTCAGCGCATCGATGCCGCTTTCGTATTTCGATTTGACGTCCTTGAGATACTGCAGGTAGGCCTCGTCATCCATGAGGGCCCAATCGCCCGATGATGGCGGCGGCACGAGGGGCGCCCTGGCGGGTTCCGGCGCGTTGGCATCGTCGATTTCCTTTTCAAGCGTCTTGATTGTTTTTTCGACATCGCTGATTTCCTGCTCCGTCATCCCGTGATCGGAAAGCGCGGTCTTGAGCGATTCGAAACCGTACTCGTCCATGGCGGCGGCGAGCTGGTGATAGCGTTTCCAGGCCTTGACGTACTCCTCCGCCGTTTTCACCCAGGTCGGCCGTTCCCGCTCGTTGTCGAGCCATTCCTTGTCGAGCAGTTGCCGGAACGAGCCGATCAGGTCGTCGAGGTCGCGCCCGAACCTGTCCCTGGTTTCGGCGACGCCGATCATGCTCCAGACGTTGCGGCTGCCCACGCTGAAATTCGAGGGCCGGTCGTGCACCAGTGCGGCGGCCATCAGCGGAACGAACTCCCTCATCACGAACTCCCACTGTTCGTTCATCATCCGGCCATAGAGGTTGATGTCCCGGTGGTTCCAGCGGCGCTTGAAGTCGATGAAAACGCTGGATTGCATCTCTTCGTACACGGCGTCGAGGCGCTCCAGGTACTCGTCCCTGGTCATTACTTTCTTCATCCTTATATCTCCTTCGAGGTGATTTACTCGACGAACACCCATTCGCCGTCGATGTGGTTGAACCGTCCGTTGCGGACGGGCTTCCCGGGGTACTCGGCGACGGTCTGGAATGCGGCGATAGCCGCCGCCTGGCGGTCGGCTTCGCTGGCGAGCGAGCCGCCGTGCGGCACGGTCTGCGCCGGCAAGGCGCCGCCGAGAGGAATGTAGATGCCGGTGTACTGGCGGATCACGGCGCTCAGTTTCGCGAGCAGGACGCGCATCGTGCTGCCGGCGGCCACCTGCGCGAAATTGCGGCGTGCACTTTCCGGGAAGCTGCCGGTCGCCTCGACCACCCGTCCCGTTTTCGGGCACTTGAAATAGACGCGCATGCGCCCGCCTACCGGTTCGGTCGAGTCGATCAGCTGCCGGATTTCCTCGAAATTCACGAATGACATGTATGTCTCCTTGTGTTCGGGCGCGGCAAACGGACACGCCCTGTTTGATGATCCGTCGCACGACAGGAGCGGCGGCGCGCGGCGCCCAGGCCCAGCAGTGGCAAGAGGAATGCAGAAGCGCCGCCGCCGGTCGTGCCGTTCGCATCCGGCGAACCGCCGGGCTGCGGCGCGGAATCCGGAGGCGCAGGCGCTTCGAAACGGCGTTCGATTACCTCGATTCGTGCTTCACCCGGCACCGCGGCGAACACGACCTCGCCGGACTGATCCGGCAGGATGCCGGCGGCGTGCGCGCCTTTCGCGAAATACAGCGTCACGTCGGGACAGGTATTCGAAAGCGTCCCGAAATCGTCCCCGAACTGGCTGAACGCAAGCGCTTCGGGATCGAGCACGCGGCGCACCAGGCGGCCGTTCTTCAACGTCGCTTCGTGCTCCGCAACGGTTCCGCTGATGTCGCGGTCGCCGACCGCGGCATGAAGCAGCAGAAGTTTCCGTTCGGAAACGCTTGAGAGCCGCGGCGTCAGGAAGGCGTGATCGCCGGTCCGCATGCGATCAAGGAGGACGAAAGGATCGCCGTCGGCTGTGCCGTCCGTGCGCAGGACGATGCCGCCCAGCGGCGATTTGCCGCGCCGGTCTTCGTAGGCGACCAGGTAACCCGTGGCATCGGGCAAGGGCGCAAGCGCGATGCGCCCGGTGCCCTCGATGATCCCGGAGGAATCGGCGAGCCCCTTGCGCTTGCCGGGATCGGTCGCCGCAAGGTCGGATGGCAACAGCTTGCCGTAAATCTGTGCAAGGTCGGTGTCGCCGCTTTCCTGCGCGGGATCGGACCAGGCGAGCAGGTAGCCGTTCGCGGCGATCCGGGGTGCGGCGGCGAGAAATATCGTGCTTGTATCGCGGCGCAGGGGCACGCCGTTCACCATCGGCGCGCGCAAGGTGTCGAGCGCGACGTTGTCGCCGGAAGGCAGGCCGTCCGCCGAAATCTGCTGACCGTAGATGAAAAGATCGTCGTGCGTCGCCGGCGGGCTGTCGTTCAGCGATTTGCCGCCCGGCCAATGCGTCCAGAGAACGAGAAATTCGTTCTCGATTGCGTGCGCAACGACGACCGGCGCGCTGCGCGCTTCGCTGGCCGCGCTCGGATCCGTGTCGTCGTCAAGGCGGCTGATGCGCAACAGCGGCCCGATGTCGGCGACGCCCGTGGCAGGGTCCACGACGATCCGCTGGCCGACGATCTCCGTGCCGGCGCTGTTGCCGCTTTCATCGAGAATTCCGGCATGCCAGGCGATGAAAAAGCTCGTGCGGCCCCCGTCACCGGCAAGGCCCGCAACCGCAGGACGCGTCTGGATGCCCGCCATCCTGGGGTGATCGCTCCCCGGCTCGAAGGCGCCAAGCGCGATACGGCCGGAAACGGCCGCGTGCGTTGTCGCGTCCAGTGCCTGCGCTTCGATCCCGCCGCCTGCCAGTTCCCAGGCGACGAGACGAATGTTTCCGGCCCGCGCCTGCTCGACGGCGACCACGGGAAGCGATGGCAGCAGGTCCGCCGCGGCGGCGGCCGTCGCGCCAATGGACGCCGAAAGTGCCGTGAACAACATGGCTGCCATTCGCATCGCCTGCTCCTGCCGTTGACCGAAGCAGTGCGTAATACGATGGCGCTTTCGCCCCTTCAATCGGGAATGCGCTGATTGATGCGGGAAACGTTTCGGAGAGCGGACACGAAAACGGGGGCGTTGCGCCCCCGTTTCAACTTCAACTGCGACGGATTCGAATCATCTTTCGAGAATGGCGGTGACGCCCATGCCGCCTGCCGTGCAGACGGAAATCAGGCCGCGGCCGGAACCGCGCTCGGCAAGCTGTTTCGCAAGCGCCGCGACGATGCGTGCGCCGGTGGCGCCGAAGGGATGGCCGAGCGCGACCGAACCGCCCTTGAGATTCAGTTTCGCGCGATCGATCGAACCCAGCGCCTTGTCGCGGCCGAGGCGTTCCTTGCAGAATTTTTCGCTTTCCCAGGCCTTCAGCGTGCACAGCGTCTGCGCGGCGAAGGCTTCGTGGATTTCGTAGATGTCGAAATCCTGCAGCGTGATGCCGGCGCGGTCGAGCATGCGCGGCACGGCGTAGGCCGGCGCCATCAGCAGGCCTTCCTTCTTCCAGACGAAATCGACGGCGGCGACTTCGCCGAAGGTGAGGAAGGCGAGCGGTTCGAGACCGCGCTCGCGCGCCCATTCTTCCGTGCACATGAGCACGGCGGCGGCGCCGTCGGTCAGCGGCGTGGAATTGCCGGCGGTAAGCCTGCCGTTTTCCCTGTCGAACACGGGTTTCAATGAACCGAGTTTTTCGAGCGATGTGTCCTTGCGCACGTTGTTGTCGCGATCGAGCCCGTTGAACGGCACGACAAGGTCGCCATACCAGCCGGATTCCCAGGCGGCGGCGGCGTTCTGGTGCGACTTCAGCGCGAGCTCGTCCTGGTCGCGCCGCGGGATGTCCCATTCCTTCGCCATCAGTTCGCACGACTGGCCCATGGAAAGATGCGTGCGCGGCTCGATCACGCCCGGGAACTGCGGCTTGAGGTGTTTCGGGCGCAGCTTCATCCAGGGCTTCAGCTTGTCGCCGAAGGACTTGCCGCGGTTCGATTCGAGCAGGATTTCGCGGAAGGCGTCGCGGAACACGACCGGCACGTCCGAAGTCGAATCGACGCCGCCGGCAATGCCCGCGTCGATCTGGCCGAGCGCGATCTTGTAGCCGATGTTGATCGCGGTCTCGAGGCTGGTGCCGCAGGCACGCTGCAGGTCGAACGCCGGCGTGTGCGGATCCAGGCCGGATCCGAGTACCGACTCGCGCGCCAGGTTGAAATCGCGGGTGTGCTTGATGACCGCACCCAGTCCGACATCACCGAGCTTTTCACCCTTGAGCCCGAATTTCTCGACCAGGCCTTTCAGGGCGGCGGTCATCAGGTCCTGATTGCTGCATTCGGCATAGGCCGTGAACGCGCGGGCGAACGGAATGCGCGTTCCGCCGACAATGGCGACCCGGCGCGGCGTGGTCTGGATCATGCGATTCTCCCGGTGGGGAAGGGGTTGACTGGTTTACACTTGCGCGCCGCGATGGCGGGCGCCGGATTCCCTATGCTAACTCCGGCCATGCCGGCATTCAAACACCTGTTTGACTGCCGCCGCGTTCGTCCTGGAGGCGCGTCTCGTCGCTCGCGGAATCCGCTCCAGCTTCAGGGAAAGGCAGATGTCCGAATCGAAAATGAACCGTTTTCGCGAGGAAGCCGCGGCGCTCGCGCGCCTGACCTGGCCGATGATCATCACCAACCTTGCCTTCCTCGGGATGCGTTTCACGGACACGGTGTTCGCCGGCCACCTGAGCCCTGAAGATCTTGCCGGCGTTTCGGTCGGCGGCGACGTGTGGGTTCCCGTGATGCTTTTCATCATGGGCCTGCTGCTCGCCGTGAGCCCGACCATCTCGCATGAATTCGGCGCGGGACGCACGGGGGCGATCGGCTCGACGGTTCGCCAGGCGATGTGGCTGGCCGTGTTCGCTGCGGCGCCCGGCTGGGCACTGCTCGCGCACGGCGACATTCTCATGCGCGCCATCGGCGTGGAGCCCGACGTGATTCCGCTGGCAGCGGGGTATCTCGATGCGATCGGCTGGGGACTGCCTGCCATCGCACTCTTCTATGTGCTGCGCTTCACCAGCGAAGCCGTTTCCCACACCCGCCCGCTGCTGCTCGTTTCGGTCGTCGGGCTGGTGATGAATGCCTTCGCCAACTGGGTGCTGGTCTACGGCAATCTCGGCTTTCCCGCGCTGGGCGCGGTGGGCACGGGTTACGCGTCCGCCATCGTGCAGTGGCTGATGTTCCTGGTACTCGCCTTTTACATGCACCGCCGCGCGCGCTTTCGCCGCTTCGGCATTTTCTCGGTGCCGGAATGGCCGCGCTGGCAGCCGTCCTTCGAACTGGTGAAGCTCGGCTTTCCGATTGCCGTCGCCGTGTTCATGGAAGGCAGCCTGTTCTCCGCCACCGGCTTGCTGATGGCGACGCTGGGCACGACGGTCGTCGCCGGGCACCAGATCGCGGTCAACTGGGCGTCGCTGATGTTCATGGTGCCGCTGGGCGTGGCCGGCGGCATCACGGTGCGGATCGGGCAGGCGCTCGGCCGCGGCGACCGTGACCGGGCGCGTTTTTCGGGCATCACGGGAATGGTTCTGTGTGTCGGCATCATGGCCGTGTCCGCGCTCGCGATGATTGTCTTCCGCGACGCGATCGTTGCCCTTTACACGGCCGATCCGGCCGTGACCGCGATGGCAATGAGTCTCCTGTGGGTAGCGGCCGCGTTCCAGGTTTTCGACGGCCTGCAGGTGGCCGCCTCGGGCGTGCTGCGCGGCTACAAGGACACGCGCGCGCCAATGGCAATGACGCTGGTCGCGTACTGGCTGATCGGTTTCCCCATCGCATGGTTCGGCGGTATCGTGTTGGACCTCGGCCCGGTCGCCGTCTGGTTCGGGCTGATCGCGGGCCTGCTGGCCGCAGGCATCCTGCTGAGCTGGCGCTTTCGCAGGAAATACGGGTGAATGCAGACAAGGACACGGCGATGAAAACAAAAATCTTCCTGTTGAATACGCTGATCCTGCTCGCCGCGTGCGCGGCGACGCCGGAGACGCGCGTTGCGGAAAGCGAGAAGCTGGATCGCGTGGTCGAAGCGTACTTCGAGGCCTCGCTGGAAATGAACCCGCTGTTCGCGACCTTCATCGGCGATCACCGCTTCAACGACCGCCTGCCGAACACGCTCGGACCGGAGTACCGCGAACGCGAACGCGCGCTGGAAAGGACATACCTCGAAAAGATTCGCGCCATCGACGTGACCCGGCTCGAAGGCCAGGACCGCATCACGTACGAGACCTTCAGGCTTGACCGCGAGCGCGCCATAGAGGGCGAAAGGTTTCCCGCGCACCTGATCCCGATCAACCAGTTCTTCAGCATGCCGAATTTCTTCGCGTTGCTCGGGTCGGGACAAAGCGTCCAGCCGTTCGGCACCGTGAAGGACTACGAGAACTGGCTGGACCGCGTGGACGGCTTCGTCGTGCTGATGCGCCAGGCCGAGGCAAACCTGCGCGAAGGCGTGCGGCAGGGCATCACGCAGCCGAAGATCATCGTCGAGAAAGTACTGCCGCAGCTCGCGGCGCACGTCGTCAGCGACCCGGAGCAAAGCCTGTTCTGGAATCCGGTGAAGAACATGCCGGAGGACTTTTCCCCGGAAGACCGCGAGCGGCTGACGGCGGCGTACCGCAAGGCCATCGAAACCCGGATCGTGCCCGCCTACCGCGGCCTGCACGATTACCTGCGGGCCGAGTACCTGCCCGCCGCGCGCGACACCTTCGGGCTGTACGCGCTGCCGGACGGACGCGCCTGGTACGAGTACAGAATCAGGATGAGCACGACCACGGCGCTGCCTGCCGCCGCGATTCATGCCATGGGACTTGCGGAGGTGAAACGCATCCGCGGCGAGATGGAAAAGGTCATGCGAAGCGTCGGCTTCGATGGCACGCTTGCGGAGTGGTTCGAGTACGTGAAGAGCGCGGACCGCTTCTACTACGACAACGAGGAAGCGCTGCTCGACGGTTACCGCGCCATCGAGACGCGCATGAACAAGGCGGTGCCGAAGCTGTTCGACGTGGATCCCGAGGCGGGCTTCGAGGTGCGGGCGGTCGAGGCCTTCCGCGCGGCGAGCGCCGCCGGCGCCTCCTACCAGTCGCCGTCGCCGGACGGCTCGCGGCCGGGCATCTTCTACGTCAACACGCACAATCTCCGCGCGCAGCCGAAATTCGGCATGGAGACGCTGTTCATCCACGAGGCGATACCCGGACATCATTTCCAGATCGCGCTGCAGATCGCGCTCGATGACCTGCCGCGTTTCCGCCGTTTCGGCGGCTACACGGCGTTCAGCGAAGGCTGGGCGCTTTACGCCGAATCGCTCGGCAAGGAACTCGGCTTTTTCCAGGACCCGATGCAATGGTACGGCCGGCTCTCGGACGAAATGCTGCGCGCCATGCGCCTGGTCGTCGATACCGGCCTGCACTCGGAGGGCTGGACGCGCGAGCGGGCGATCGCGTTCATGCAGCAGAATTCGTCCATGGCCTACAGCGACATCGTCGCCGAGGTGGAGCGCTACATGGCCATCCCGGGCCAGGCCCTGGCGTACAAGATCGGCCAGTTCCGGATCAGCGAGCTGCGCGAACGCGCCGCGCGCGAGCTCGGCGGCGACTTCGACATCCGCGAATTCCACACGCAGGTGCTCATGGACGGCGCCTTGCCGCTGGACGTGCTGGAAGCGAAGATCGATCGCTGGATCGCGGCCGAACGCGGGTGATCGAAAATATTTTCATTCCAACCGGAATCGTTGCGAGGTTGATCATGAAGAAGCATGCGTTGGTGGCGGTCGCGATGCTTTTCGCGCTGCCCGTGATGGCCGCGCCCGGCGACGACATCGTCGAGCGTACGCTGCCCAACGGGCTGAAGGTCGTCGTCTGGCCGGATCACGACATCCCCAACGTCGCGCAGTACACCTGGTTCCGCGCGGGCGGCCGCAACGAGTATCCCGGCATCACCGGTCTCGCGCACTATTTCGAGCACATGATGTTCAACGGCACGACGACTCTCGAACCCGGCGAGTTCGACCGGATCATGGAGGCCGCCGGCGGCGCGAACAACGCCTACACCTCGCATGACGTGACCGTTTACCAGGACTGGTATCCGGTCAGCGCGCTGGAAACGGTGTTTCGCCTGGAAGCGGACCGCATGGCGAATCTTTCCTTCGATCCGGACGTGATCGAAAGCGAGCGCGGCGTGGTGTACTCGGAGCGGCGCACCTCGGTGGACAACGACAATTTCCGTGCGCTCATGGAAAAGGTGCAGGCGACGGCGTACCTCGCGCACCCCTACCAGTTCCCGGTCATCGGCTGGCCGTCGGATATCGAGAACTGGAGCATGGAGGATCTCGGAAATTTCTACCGGACCTACTACGCGCCGAACAATGCGGTGCTGTTCGTCGTCGGCGACGTGGAACCCGCGCGCGTTTTCGCGCTGGCCGAAGAATACTACGGCGGCATTCCCGCGCAGCCGGCGCCGGAGCCGGTCACGACCGTCGAGCCGCCGCAGCAGGGCGAGCGCACCGTCGTGCTCGAACGCCCCGGGCAGACGCCGATGCTGCAGATGGCCTGGCATTCGGGCACGGCGGATGCGGCGACCATGCCGGCGCTCGAAGTGCTCATGACGCTGCTCACGGAAGGCGAGTCGTCGGTGTTGCACCAGTCGCTGGTGGAACAGCAGCTCGCGATCCAAACCGGCGGATACGTTCACCAGGGATTCGATCCCGGCCTCACCTGGATTTACGCGATATTGCCGCCGTATGGCGATGCCGCGGCCGTCGAGAAAAAGGTCACGGGCGCGCTCGAGGCGATCGCGAGCGAAGGCGTCTCGCGAACGCAGCTGGAGAAAGCGAAGAACATGCTGACGGCGAACTACTGGCGCCAGATGGCAACCATCAGCGGCAAGGCGCAGGCGCTTGGAACCTACGAAATTTTCCACGGCGACTACCGCGAACTTTTCAATGCGCCCGAGGCGTGGGCCGCGGTGACCGCGGACGAGGTGCGCGAGGTCGCGGCCGCCATCTTCCGCAGGGAAAACCGCACGGTTGGCGTTCTCAGGCCCGTCGCGGCGGATGAATAAGGAGACGGCAATGTTGAAGAAGATGATTGTGACCGCGGCCGCGCTCCTGCTGACGGCGTGCGCCGCGACACCGGTTCAGGATGATGCCTCAATCGCGGCGAAGGAAACCGGGCCGGACCTGCAACGCCTTGCGAAGGGCGTGACGCTGCCGCCGTACGAGACCGTACGGCTCGAAAACGGCATGCAGATCCTGCTCATGGAAAAACATGACGTGCCGATGATTTCCTTCGAAGTCCGGGTTCGCGGCGGCGCGGTGGCGGATCCGGCGGACAAGGTGGGCGTTTCGGCGCTGCTGGCCGATCTCCTGCGGCGAGGCGCGGGGAACCGTGATGCGGTGGAATTCGCGCGCACCGTCGAGAGCGCCGGCGGCGTCCTCGAAACATCCTCGAGCAAGGAGGCCATCGTCGTTGCCGGCGAGTTCATGTCGCGCGACGCCGCGCTGATGATCGAGCTGCTCGGCGACATGCTGATGGAGCCGGCGCTTGCCAGGACCGAATTCGACAAGCTGCGCGAAAGAAGCATCCAGCAGATCGCGGCAATGAAGGACACCAGCCTGCGCGCGCTGACCACCGTTTACGGCGACGCCTTCCTGTTCGGCGAACACCCTTACAGCCGCGCGGTCATCGGAACGGAAGCGGGGCTTGCCAACGTCACCTATCCGGACGTACGCCGTTATTTCATCGAACAGTTCGGCGCGGACCGGGCGGTGCTCGCCGTCGTCGGCGATTTCGACACCGCGACGATGCGCGCGAGGCTGGAAGACCGTTTCAACGGCTGGCGCCGGGCGGCCGGTACTCTGCCGGAAATCCCGGAGCCCGCGCCCGCCACCGGGAACCGCGTGCTGCTGGTGAACAAGCCGGGCGCGACGCAGACGTACTTTTACATCGGCAATGTCGGCGTCGAGCGCGCCTATGATCAACGCGCCGCGCTGGATCTCGTGAACACCGTGTTCGGCGGCCGGTTCACTTCCATGCTCAACACGAAATTGCGCGTCGAATCGGGCCTGACTTACGGCGCCGGTTCGCGCGTCACGCAATACAGCGAGCCCGGCTCCCTCGCCATCGTCTCGTTCACGCGCACGGAAAGCACGGCTGACGCCATCGACATGGCGCTCGGCGTGCTCGAACGGCTGCACGCGGGCGGCCTGTCGCCGGCGCAACTCGCCTCGGCGAAAGCCTACGTGCTGGGTCAGTTTCCGCCCGAGCTGGAGACCGCCGGCGGGATTGCCGAGCGCCTCGCCGCCATCGCGTTCTACGGGCTGGAGCGCGACGACGTCGACCGCTACGCCGAACGCGTTACGGCGGTTGCGCCGGAAGACGCGCGCGCGGTGGTCGAAACGATCTACCCCGAGCGGGGCGAGCTGGTGTTCGTGCTGATCGGCGACGCGGCAGCGATCCGCGATGCGGCGGCACGCTACGGCCAGGTCACGGAAATGCACATCACCGATCCGCGTTTCCGGCCCGCGGAATGACGCCGAACGGGGCAATGCGGGAACGTACCCGGCGTTCCTACAGGCTCCGTTCGAGTTCCCCGCATCCGCCGGCGCCGTGGCCGGTTTTTTTCGGTAGCACGCCCGATGGCGGCGGCATACCGCGCAGCCCAGTCTCGAACGACAGGTTTCGTCTTCGAGAGGGCGCCGCATGCGCGCGGAGGAAGTCGCGCTTCTGCTTCTGGCCATCATTTTCCTGGGGCTGATCGGGACCCGCTTTGTCCTGTCCCGCCCCGAACCGGCGCGACCCGTGGCGATGAACACGACGGGCCCCTGGCATTACGATTACCGCTCCCGGTACTACCGTTTCCTGCCCCACGATATCCGCCTGTTTCGTTCCGAAGAGCCGCAGGCGGTCGCCGGCCGGGTGTGCCAGGCGATGGGCGGCCGCCTGCACTTCCTGCGATCGTCGTTCCCGGAAAAACAGGCCCGGGTGGGTTTCAACTGCGCGTTTCGCGACAGCGAGATGACGATAACCGTGGATTTTGGTGACCTGAGTCGCATCCCCGCCCGAATCGAGTGACTATCCCCCGTATTATGTGATCTTGGCCACGGTCATCCGGGCCGCGTTGGGACTAGCGTGGCAAAAAACAAAGTCAGGGGAGAGTCACGATGAACGGTTCCACCTTGTTGAACATCACGCCGTATCCCGGCCTGTCAGCGCTGCTGCTGTTCCTGCTCGCGGCGCTGTTCCTGTATCTCGCCCGAACGCCGGCGCGCGCGGCGCTGCTCGCGCTGGGCGAAGCGCTGTACCGGTCCTTCCGGCTCGCGGCGGTGACGTTCACGCGCGGCAGCGAGAATCTCGCGCGTCGAAACCGCGAAGTGCTGCTCGCCCAGGGCCGCGAGGCGACGGAGCGCGCCATCGAGCGCGAGTTCCAGCGCGTCGAATCCTCGGTAAGAAAGGAACTGGCGGACTATCCCGCTTTCCATCGCCGGCTGAGCGAATCCATCACCGCAATCGAGGAAGACTACGAACGCTCGCGCGATGTGCCGCCGCCGCCGCCCGGCTGGGTGCCGGCCGTGCAGGCGGTCGCGGAAATTCCGAAGGCCGACGCGATGGTGGCGCGCGTGCTGGACGACATTCACGGTTCGCTGAAGAAGATCGAGGAGCGCGCGATCACCGAGTACCGGGCCGATTCGCGCCAGCGGCATACTTTGCTGAAACGCGCCATGCCGCACTGGCGCGGGCTGCTGCAGAGCCTCGCCAGCGTGGACAAGAAACTGCAGCGCCTGCTGGATCGCGCCGTCGCGATTGACCGTCACATGGACGACTACGAGGAAATCAGCAAGGGCAGCGATCGCGCCGTACGTACGCTGTCGTCGTCCTCGCTCAGCCAGTTCTTCATTTCGCTGTTCGTGCTCACCATCGCGGTCGGCGGCGCGATCATCAACTTCAATCTCATCGCGCGGCCGATGTCGGAAATGGTCGGCGGCACGAGCATGATCGGCGGT
>DASVCH010000117.1:0-25332 GCA_036381715.1 Gammaproteobacteria bacterium
TTGAGGATTTCCTGGATGCCCTTGCGGAATGCTGGCACGTTGCCGAGCGGCCCCTTCAACGCCTGCAGCGCCTGGCGCAGTTCAAGCAGCTTCTTCAGCTCCGGCACCTGGCGCGCGACGGAGTCCGGCGAGAAGTCCTTCATGCTTTCGAACTTCAGGCTCGCCGAAATTTCCTGGCCGGGCTCGTCGGACAGCTTGTCGGGCACGGCGACGTCCAGCGAAAGGCCGAAGCTCTTCATGACGTCGTTGATGTTGTCCTTGTTGACGTTGACGGGCTCGCGATCTTCAACGACCTCGTCCGACGGCTTGCCGGTGTAATCACCGACCATGAGCATCTTGAGCGGCAGTTCGACGTCTTCGCTCTGGTCGCCGACGTTGGACTTGTAAACGATGTTCACGCGCTCCTTGGGCGCGACAGAACCTTTTTGATCAGCCATTTCCAGTACTCCTTCAGCTTCTTGAAGCTTGTGCCTTGTTTCTGGTCGTTGTTGCTGTTGTCTTGTGAGAGGCAAGAAGTGAGAGGACGGTTTTCCGCGGATTCGGGCGTCTTCTCACTTCTCACCTCTCTCCTCTTACTTCTCCAGCGCCGCCCCCGGATCCAGGCGGCTCAAGCTCGCGTGCGCCTTCTCCAGCTTCCCCGCGGCGTCGGGATTCGGTTTCTTTCCCGATGACTCTTTCCGGTAACAATTCACCAGCTGCGTGAACACGGCCGCCGCGAGCGCGGGCTGCCATTCGTCGAGTTTCCGAAGTTCGATTTCCTCGGCGAGCGATTCGAGCAGCGCCGCGGCGACGCTTGTCTGGCCCGCGCCCGCGAGCAGTTCCGCCATCGACAGCCGCCAGTGGAAGCGCTCGCTCGCGCTGCCCGCTTTCGCGAGCCCCGCCTGCATGGCTGCGACGGCTTTCTGCACCTCGCCTTTCGCGGCCTGCGCGCGCGCGTCCCTGAACGCTTCGCTCCACGGCGCGGCTTCCGCTGCACCGCCGCCTGCGCTGCCGCCCTTTGCGCCGCGCGCTTCTTCCAGCCACAGCCTTGTCGCGTCGTTCGCGAACGGCGTGCCGTCGGAGAACGCGAGGTCGAGCATCGCGGGCAGGCGTTCGACGAAATGCAGCGTCTCCGCCTGCACGGCGGCAGCGGCATCGGCCGCGGCGGGACCGAGCATGGTGAGCGCGCGAAACGACAGGTGCTGACCGTCCAGCCAGAACGGCGTGCGCGCGACGCTCTGCTCGAGCTCGGGAACGAGCTTGTCGAACTGGCCCTGCTCGAACTGGATCTGGAAAGCCTTCAGCTTTTCGGGCGCGGGCGGATTGAGTTGCGTGCGGTTGTTCTCGGCGGGCGGGGCCTGGTCGATCAGGAGCCAGGTCGCCATTCGCGTGATGCGAAACGCGCGCGGGTCGGTTGCACGGCCCGCCAGCCAGAAGTCGGCGACCTTGCGCGCGGTGTCCTGGATGTTTCGAAGCGCCTTGCGCGCGTCGTTGTCGTTGCCGACGTCGGTCACGACACTGGTCGCCGGCGCCGCCGCGGGAGCGGGCCGCGGCGCGGTTGCCGCGGGCGCGGGGACGGCGGCGTCGGCTGAACTGGCCGCGGGAGTGGCCGCGGGAGTGGCGGCAGGCGCGGCGGCTTTCTTCGCGCGCGCTTCGGCCGCCGACTTGAAGTCCTGCAAAGGTTTGAGGAGCTCGCGCAGCGAAGGCGCGTCGTCCGGCATTTTTTCCAGCAGCAGCTGGTCCAGCGCGCGGACCGCCTCGGCGGCGGCCGTCACGGCGCCATCGTCGGCCGGGCCCGGCGGTTTCGCGGCGAGGCCCGCGCCGCATTTTTCCGCCATCCATTGCACCGCGGTCGCGCGGGCGCGCAGGCGCTTGGCAGGCGGGAAGAGCTCGTCCCAGAAGTTCGCGCTGATGTCGCGCACGACCCCAAGGCCCATGGCAAGCCCGGCCATGCCCTCGCGCTCCTGCAGGCCGCGCGCGAGGTACGCCGCGACGAGCAGGTCCTTGGACTGACTCCTTAATATATGTGTCGCGAGTTCGACGACGCGGCCCCAGTCCACCGACTGCGCCGTCAGCGATTCCTGCTTGGCGAGCTCTTCTTCCAGCGCCGCGAATTCGGCCTCGTAGCGCGCCGAGCTGCCTCCCGGCGCGTCGGCGCTGACCGGCTCGCTGCCAAGCTGCGCGAGCGCGTCAGTCATGACGGCGCCCCTGCAACGCGCTGAGGTTGTTCCTGGCCATGCTCCCCCCGGAGATTCCCTGTCGGGTTTTCACCCATCGCCCGCGTGTCTTTCCGTTATATGCCGCGGCTGCAAACGGCGCGTTTCGGGGAGGTGAAATCTTGTGAAAAGATGTGAACGTTATGTAAACCGGCTAGACTTGGGTTCTTGAGCCTGGGGGGGCGGGAGAAGATGCAACAGGGACCGCACGTACTGATCGTCGAGGACGACCCGGTCAGCCGGGCACTGCTGGCGGGCTACTTCGAGACGGAGGGCTACCGCGTCTCGCAGCGCGACGAAGCGGAAGGCGTCATGGAACTGGTCGACGCCGACCCGCCGGTGCTGGTCCTGCTCGACATCCGCCTGCCCGGCAAGGACGGACTGACGCTGGCGCGCGAACTGCGCGCCCGCTCCGGCATCGGCATCATTCTCGTCACCAGCCGCCGCGACGAGCTGGACCGCATCATCGGCCTGGAAATGGGCGCCGACGATTACGTCACCAAGCCGTTCAATCCCCGCGAACTGCTGGCGCGCGCCAAGAACATCATCTGGCGCGTGCTCTACCAGCCGGACAGCGAGGCGCGTCCCGCGCCGCAGCTGCACTTCGAGAACTACACGCTCGACATGGGCGCGCACCGCCTGACCGGGCCGGAAGGCAATCACATCCGACTCACGGAAGGCGAGTTCCGCCTGCTGGCGACGCTCGCCGAAAGCGCGGGCCGCGTGCTGACGCGCACGCAGCTGATGAACAAGCTCCGGCAGCGCGACTGGGAGTCCAGCGACCGCAGCATCGACGTGCTGGTCGCGCGCGTGCGCCGCAAGCTCGGCGACGACCCGCGGCAGCCGCGCATCATCGCGACGATCCCGAACTCCGGCTACCTGTTCGCCGCGCCGATCAAGCGGTAGCGCCCGTGGTCCGCGTCCGCCTGCTTGCCTGCCTGCTTGCGCTGGTGTCATCGAGCGTCCTCGCTGCGCCGGTGCTGCGCTTCCGCACGCTCACCCTGCAGGACGGCCTTTCGCAGAATTCGGTCACCGCGATCGCGCAGGATTCCGCCGGCTATCTCTGGTTCGGCAGCCAGGACGGCCTGAACCGCTACGACGGCCACCGCTTCACCATCTTCAAGAACGACCCGAACGATCCGCGCTCGATTCCGGCCAACTATGTCGAAGTGCTGCTGGCGGGCGACGGCGGCGACGTGTGGATCGGCACGCGCTACGGCGGACTCGCGCGTTTCGACGCGCAGACCGGCGGCTTCGAAACCGTGCCGATCATTTATGAAGCGGAGGACGCGCGGGACGCGCGATTCGTCGTGCATCGCCTCGCGATGCACGATGGCGAGCTCTGGGCCGCGACCGACCGCGGTCTCGCGCGCTTCGACGCCAAGGCGCGCGCGCTGCGTCTTCAGCCCGTGCCCGGCGTGCACGCCTTCCCGGAAACGCGCGCCGTTCACGCGGATGCAAGCGGTCTCTGGAGCGGCGACGTCGGGCGCGTGCTGCATCTTCAAAACGGCGCCTTCCGCGTGCTTCGCCTGCCGGAGGCGGACCTTGTCGTGCACGCGCTCGCGCGCGATCCGGCGGGCGTGCTGATGGCGGGAACGAACCGGGGCGTGTACCGAATGAAGGCCTCCGGGACGTTCGAGCGCGTGGCCGCGTTGCCGCGCGTCCCGTTCTCGACCTTCGCCAGCGACAGCGGCGGCGGCTTCTGGGCCGGCGGGCGCGGCGGCGTCTTTCATCGCGGGCGAGGAGAAAGCGCGTGGCAATACTACGGCCACGATGCGGCCGATCCCGCCAGTGTCGGACAGGACATCGTGTTCGACATTTTCGAAAGCCGCGACAGGGTGCTCTGGATCGGCACCTACGGCGGGGGCCTGAGCCGCGCCGTGCTTTCGCAACGCCGCTTCGGCCTGCACCAGAAAAGCGCCGCCGGTCTCAACAGCAACATCATCTTTCCCATCTTCGAGGGTCCGGGCGGAATCGTCTGGATCGGCACCTACACCAGCGGCCTGAATCGCTGGAATCGGGCCACCGGCGAATGGCGCGAGTACCGGCACGACCCGGAGGATCCCGGCTCGCTCTCCCATGACGAGGTGCGTTCGCTGCTGGCGGATGCGGCGGGGCGCCTGTGGGTCGGCACGCACGGCGGGCTGGACCGCCTTGATCCCGGCGCGGACGATTTCGTGCATTACCGCAACGATCCCGAAAACGCCGCGACAATATCAAGCAACGGGGTGACGGCGCTTTTCATCGACAGCGCGAAGCGTTTCTGGGTCGGCACCTGGGGCGGCGGACTGAACCGCTTCGATCCCGAGACCGGACGCTTCACGCGCCTCGACGGAATCCTGCCGGACGGGACGGGCAGCGGTTTCATTTCGGATATCGCCGAGGGGCCGCGCGGGCTGCTCTGGATCGCGACCGACGCCGGCGTGCTTCGCATGGATCCGGCGAGCAACGATGTCACCGTCTTCCGGCACGACGCGAACAACCCGGGCAGCCTCGCCAACGATTCCGTGAAGACGCTGTGGTTCGACGGCGCGGGGCATCTCTGGATCGGCACAGCGAACGGACTCGACCGCCTGGATCCCGCGAGCGGGGAAATCCGCCACTACCGCGAACGCGACGGGCTCGCGAACAATCTCGTGCTCGGCATTCTCGGCGACAACGAAGGCAATCTCTGGATCAGCACGAACCGCGGCCTGTCGCGCTTCGATCCGGACACGCAGACCTTCCAGACCTGGCATCGCGCCGACGGCCTGCAGAGCGACGAATACAATTCCTTCGCGTACTTCCGCAATGATGCGGGCGAACTGTTCTTCGGCGGCATCGGCGGTTTCAATGTCTTCGATCCGGCGCGCATCGCGCCCGACAAACTGCCGCCGCCGGTGCGCATCACGCGGCTGTCGCTGTTCAACGCGCCGCTCGAACCGCAACCGGAAAATCCGGACGCCGTGCTGCAAAAGCCGGCGGACCAGTCCGGCGCCATCACGCTGCGCTTCGACCAGAATCTCTTTTCGATCGAGTTCGCCGCGCTGCACTTCGCCGATCCCGCGCGCAACCGCTTTGCCTATCGCCTGCGCGGCTTCAACGAAGACTGGGTCGAGACGGAAGCGGAAAAGCCCTTCGCGACCTTCACCAATCTCGATCCCGGCAATTATCTTTTCGAAGTGCGCGCGGCCAACCCGGGCGGCGTGTGGAGCGCGCGGCCCGCGCAACTCGCCGTGACCGTGCTGCCGCCGTGGTGGCGAACGATGCCTGCTTATCTCGCCTACGCGCTGTTTGTCGCCGGGCTCGCGTGGCTTGTCCTGCAGTACATGAAAAAGCGCATCGAAGTGCGCTACCTCGCGCGCGAGAAGGACGCCGCCGAGGAGGCGACGCGGCTGAAATCTTCTTTTCTCGCGCTGATGAGCCACGAGATCCGCACGCCCATGAACGGCGTGCTCGGCATGGTGCAGCTGCTGGCGCGCACGCGCCTGTCGCGCCGCCAGCGCGGCTACGTGGAAGCGCTGGAAAAATCCGGCGAATCGCTGCTGACCATTCTCGATGACGTGCTGGACTTCTCGCGCATCGAAGCCGACGTGATCGAGTTCGAATCCATCCCGTTCGATCCGCGCGAAGTCGCCGAAAGCGTCGTGCTCCTGCTCGGGCCGCGCGCGCGCGAGAAAGGTCTCGCGCTCGCGTTCCGCGCCGACGCATTGCCCGCCGCCGTGAAGGGCGATCCGACGCGGCTGCGGCAGGTGCTGATGAACCTGGTTTCCAACGCCATCAAGTTCACGCCCGCCGGCGGCGTGAAAGTGCGCGCGGCGGAACAGCTGCTGGAACCGGGGCGCGTGCGCATCACCTTCACTGTCGAGGACACCGGCATCGGCATTTCCGAGGCACAGCAGAAGCGCCTGTTCGACGCCTTCGTGCAGGCGGACACCTCGACGCGGCGAACCTACGGCGGCACCGGGCTCGGCCTTTCGATCTGCAAGCGACTGGTGGAAATGCAGAATGGCGCGATCGGCGTGGAAAGCGTCGCGGGCGCGGGCACCGTGTTCTGGTTCGAAATCGACTTCGACATCGCCGCGGCGCCGCCGCGCGTGGAACGCGCCCCGGAGCGCCGGGGCCGCATGCTGCGCGTGCTGCTCGTCGAAGACCAGCCCGTCAACCAGGAAGTCGCGCGCGGCCTGCTCGAACACGAGGGCCACGCCGTGAGCGTCGCGCCGGACGGCGTCACCGCCTTGAAGCTGCTTTCGGAGCGCGAGTTCGACGTGGTGCTGATGGACATCCACATGCCCGGCATGGACGGGCGTGAAGTCACGCGCCGGATCCGCGCGCTGGACGATCCCGTCAAGGCCGGACTGCCGGTGCTCGGCCTGACCGCGAGCATCAGCGCGGAAGACGTCGCCGCCTGCCTGAACGCGGGCATGAACAAGGTGCTGCGCAAGCCCCTGCCGGCCGCCCGGCTGTCACAGGCGCTCGCGCAGCTCGACGACGATTCCGAGACCGCCGCCGCGGAGGACGAGGAACAGCTGCTTGTCGATGCGCCGATGCTGCGGCAGCACCGCGCGGCGCTGGGTGAGGATCGCTTTCGCGACATTCTCGCCACCTTCCGCCAGACCGCGGCCATGCTCGTCGACGCCATCGAGGCGGCGGCGCTCGCCGGCGACGAGACCGCGCTGCGCCGTGACGCGCACCGCCTGGCCGGCGCCGCGAGTTCCATGGGCTGCCGCAAGCTCGCCGCGCACGCCGCGCGCGTCGAGCAGGGCCACGCCGACGCCGAGGGCCTGCGCTCCGTGCACCGCAAGACGGAGCATGAACTGCTCGCACTGGAGCGCGTGGCGCCTGCGCGAATGGACGAAAATGCCTGAAAACGCTATCCTTGCCGCCCTTTCCCGCACATGCGCCCGTAGCTCAGCTGGGTGAGGGCGGGGTTTGTGAAAGCACTGCTTTCACCCGCCCGAACGCCCGAGGCGTACCCGCCGAGGGCCGGGGGCCGCAAGGCTCGTTCCCGGTACCCCCGGGGAGCGAGCCGCAGACGGCCGAGTACTGCTGCAGTCCGCAGACTGCCGGTGTGATCAACGTCAACAGATCGAGTGACTTCAAGTTTTGCGCCCGTAGCTCAGCTGGATAGAGTACTGCCCTCCGAAGGCAGGGGTCGCAGGTTCAAATCCTGCCGGGCGCGCCATAACAATCAACCCGCGAAGCGGGTTTCCTTTCGCCGGGCAGGGTTTGAACCTGCGACCATCAGACAACAACGTTCAGCCGAGCGCGCAGCAGCGAGACAACCCCGCGCAGCGGGGGTAAATCCTGCCGGGCGCACCGATAACCACCAACCCGTGACAGCGGGTTTTCTCTTCATACACCGCAGTCGCACAGAAACCCGGCCTCGCGCCGGTTTTTTTTTGGCGGATGCGGAAGACCGGGAAGCCGGGAAACGAAGCGTCGTTGCACTTGCATGAAACTAAACTAGAATATAGATAAATCGCTTTTATCTATATTTTGTTTTAGTTTTTCATGGAACGACGATGAACGGGACATCAAACGAACCGCGCGCCGTACGGCAGGCGCTGGCCGCACTGGGAAACACCATCGAGGTGGCGCGCAAGCAGAAGCGGATCACCCGCGAGGAGCTTGCCGGCCGGATGGGAGTCAGCCATGTGACGCTGCAGCGAATCGAACAGGGCCGCGCGACGACAGCGATCGGGAGCGTCTTCAAGGCCCTTTGGCTGCTCGACCTGCCGCTGTGGCCGTCGCTCGACGTACCGGCCGCCGAGGAAATCCGGCTGTTGCAAGGCAAGCGCGACCTGATGGCGAAGCGTGCGGGCAGGCCGCGGAAATTCGACGACGATTTCTGAGACCGGCGGCGGCAAAGGGGCGACTGGAATGGCGAAAAAAAAAGGGGCGGGCAACGAGCCGGTATACGCCTGGATATTCCTTCCGGGAGAGACGGTCCCCGTGGTTTGCGGCGCGCTGTTCGACCGCGGCGACTTCCACGATTTCGGTTACGGCCGGTCGTACCTGGAGAACCCGGACCGGATTCCGCTGGATCATGGCGAGATGCCGCTGGAACGCGGCCTGCACCGCTCACGGCACGAGATCCAGGGCGCGATACGGGATGCGGCGCCCGACGCATGGGGCCGGCGGGTCCTGATCCGGCGCCTGGGCATGAGCTTCGAGCGGGGCGACCAGGAACTGCGCGAAACCGATTACCTGCTCGGCGCGAAAGGCGAGCGGATCGGCGCCCTTCACTTCCAGGCGGACCCGAACGAATACCGCGCGCCGGAGCTCGCCGAGGCTCCCCTGGCCGACCTTCTGCGGGCCGCCGAGCTGCTGGAGAAGAACGAACCGCTGCCGCCGGAACTCGAGGCCGCCATCATGCATGGGACCAGCATTGGCGGCGCGCGGCCGAAGGCGCTCATCGACGACGGCGGGACGCGCCGCCTGGTGGCGAAGTTCGCCTCCACAACGGACCTCTGGCCGGTGGTTCGCCATGAAGCACTGGGAATGAACCTGGCCAGCGCGGCGGGCCTCGACGTCGCGGCCACAGAGCTGGTTTCGGTCGACGGGAAGGACGTGCTGCTCGTGGAGCGGTTCGACCGGGTGCGGGAGGCGAACGGGCATTTCTCGCGCAGGCATTTCTTCAGCGCGTTGACCGCGCTCGGCCTGTCGGAGATGCAGGGGCGCTATGCGTCGTACCCGGAGTTCGCCGATTTCCTGGTGAAGTACAGCGAGCGGCCCGCGGCGGATTGCCGGGAGCTGTATCGCCGCATGGTGCTCAACATGATGATCGGCAATACCGATGACCATGCGCGCAATCACGCGGTGTTCTGGAACGGGAAACGCTGCCGCCTGACGCCCGCCTACGATGTCTGCGTGATGCGCCGGGCCGGGCAGGCGGGAAGCCAGGCCATGGCCGTCGGAGAGAACGGCAACCGCTCAAGCCTGGCAAACGCCCTGACCGCCTGCGGACGATTCGGGCTTGGCGGGGACACGGCGCGCCGAATCCACGCCGAGCTCGGCGACCTGGTGCAGGACCAGTGGCGGCAAATGGCGCGGGAAGCCGGGATCGGACCGGAGGCGATGGATCAGCTGGAGGGAACCGCCATTCTCTCTCCAGGGTTGTTCGAGTGAAGGCGGACGGAAAACCCGCGATCCATCGCGGGGTTTCCGTTTCTCATGTCCGCTCAGAACCCACTCTTCACCATCAGCCCGATGAAGGCCGCATCCTTGTCGTAGGCTTCGAACTCGAGATCCAGCCGCAGGTCCGGAAAGGCCTGCGGCAACAGCCGCCAGCGCGCGCCGGCACCGAGGGCGAGCTGGCTGCCATGCAGTTGTTCGCTTGACGTCCGCGCGTCGAAGTCGTTCGACAGCGTGGCGTAGCCGGCCTTGAGGTGCACGTTGAAACGGCTCGCCGGATCGAACAGCAGGTAACCCGCCAGCAGGCTCGGAACCTTGTAATCCAGCGCCTTGCGCCCGGCGATGGCGGGGTTCAGGTTCTCGAGTGCCGCGCTGCCGAGATCGGCATAGCCGAGTTCGAGAAACCAGCGCTCGAAGAAACGGTATTCGAGGCTCAGCTTGAAACCGGTGTCGCCGTCATCGACGAGCTTCCAGCCGGAACGCGAATCGTCGGGTTCAAGCGAGGAACTGACGACGCCGGCGCCGACGGCCCAGCACCCGTCGAGAAACAGCATGCCGGTGCGACAGACATCATCGACAGGCTCTTCTTTCACCATCGGAACCGGTTCCGGTTCGACCGGCGCGACGGCAACCGGCGCCGGTTCCGCCACCGCGAGCGTGATCGCGCCGCGCGCCGTGCGCAAGCTTGCCGCGTCGTCCGGCATGCCGCCGAACTCGACAAGAAAGCTCTGCACGAAAGGCGTGCCGCCGGCGAAGTCGTTCCACTTGCCGAGCACGCCGTTGTAGTTGGTTGCCGCGAAATGTTCGCCGCCGCGGAAGTTGTTCGGCTCGCCTTCCTCCCAGCTTGCGTAACTGCCATCGACCGCGCGGCCTTCGCCTTCGCTCTGCCAGAACGGCAGGCAGGCTTCCGGACCGGCGACCCAGCGCCAGCGGCCTTCCGCTTCGTCCTGGGTTGAAGCGATGCTGTCGCCGCAGGCGGCCGCGATCACGGCCTGGCTGTCGCTCGCGGCAAGCCAGACATTTTCGACGTCGACGAAATGCGCGACGAAAATGTTTTCCGCCTCGCTGCCGACGGTGGCGAGATAGCCCTGCATGCCGTTCAGGCTTTCGGTCGCCGCGACGTCGCGCGCCGCCGTCCATTCCACGGCGCCGCCTGTGCTGACTGCCTTGTAGTAGTGACCGTTGTCCGGGTTGTAGAAATAATCCGGCCGGTATTCGCTGACGGAAACCGACAAGGTCGTGGTCGTCGCCTCCGCGGGCGCGTGCCACGACAGGCGTTCGCGCAATGCGGCCGCCACGTCCGCGAGCGAGCCGTGAAAGCCGATCGCCTTGCCCTCGAACGTCTCGTAGCCGTATTCGAGTTCGAGCGCGAGGCCTGTCGTGTCGATGGCGAGCGCTCCGCCGTTCTGCGGCACGCTGACAACGGCAACGACGTCGCTCACGTTCTCGAACCCGGCCAGCGTGACCGGCACGACGACGGACGCGGTGCCCGGCTCGATGCGTATTTCCTCCGCATGTACGGATGCAGCGCCGGCGGACGGCGCGAACATCGCGACGATCAGGCCGAACAACGCGAGGATCGCGTTACGGTTTCCCGCCGTGCGCCGGACGGCGCCGAACGCCAGCAGCACGGCGAAGATCAGCCAGCCGAACGCGCCGCCGCCCTCGAGGCCGGTATCGACGCCCGGATCTTCCTGGAAGCGGTCGTTGGTGCCGTCGCCGTTGAAATCGCCGTCCTCCTCGCCGTCCATGACGCCGTCGTTGTCGCTGTCGGGATCGCGGTAGTTCTCCAGGCCGTCGCCGTCGGTGTCGGCAAGGTTGATGACCGCGTCATCCACGCCATCGCCGTCCGCGTCGGCGCCGCCGGTGGCATCGGCATCCATCGCATCATCGATGCCGTCGCCATCGGAATCCGCGCCCGTGAGTTCAACGGTCAGCGATTCGTAGGCGTCCGCCAGGCCGTCATTGTCGCTGTCGCCATCCTGGCGATCCGAGATGCCGTCGCCGTCGGAATCGCGATCCCCGAAACGGTCGTCGATGCCGTCGCCGTCGGCATCCGCGCCGCCGGTCGCATCGGCATCAATTTCGTCATCGACGCCGTCGAGGTCCGTGTCGTCGCCCGAGCCTGGCGGCATGCCGGCTTCGATGCTGTCGGATATGCCGTCGTTGTCGCCGTCGCGGTCGAGGCGGTCCACGGCGCCGTCGCCGTCGGTATCGTCTTCGCCTTCCAGTGAATCGGGCACGCCGTCGCCGTCATCGTCCTGGTCGCGGTTCACCGGCACGCCGTCATCGTCGCTGTCGGTGCGCGAACCGCGCTGGTCCGGCTCGCTGTCGATGGCGTCGGCAATGCCGTCGCCGTCGGTGTCGTCGCCGTGATCGTCGATGCGGCCGTCGCCGTCGCCATCGAGCGGTCCGTAGATGCCGCCTTCGATGTCGTTGACGCCGTCGCCATCGCTGTCCGCATCGCGCAGGTCGGGAACGCCGTCGCCGTCGGTGTCGCGCGGCGTCGACGTCGCCGTGCCGCCGTTGTCGAGCAGGCCGTCTTCGTCCGCGTCGCGGCCGCCGGCCTCGATGACGTCCGTGATGCCGTCGTTGTCGCTGTCGAGATCGAGGTAATCCGGCGTGCCGTCGCCATCCGTGTCGGCGGCGGCGGCGCCGTCGGCAATACCGTCGCCGTTCGCATCCGTACCGTCCGCGGTATCGACGTCAAACGCATCATCGATGCCGTCACCGTCAATATCCGTTTCCGAGGCGCCGGACTCGGCGGCATCGCTGACGCCGTCGCGGTCACTGTCGGCATCGCGAAGGTCCGCGACGCCATCCGCGTCGCTGTCGATCACCGCGGCGGCATCGTCCATGCCGTCGCCATCGGCGTCCGTGCTGCCGGACGTGTCCGCATCCCAGCGATCATCGATGCCGTCATTGTCGGAATCGAAACCATGGCTGCCGGATTCGATTGCATCGGGAATGCCGTCGCCGTCCTGGTCGGGATCGCGCTGGGCGGTACGGCCGTCCCGATCCGCATCCGGCAGCAGCGCGTCATCGATACCGTCACCGTTTCCGTCCGCGTCACCCGTCGCGTCCGCGTCAAACCGGTCGCCGATGCCATCGTCGTCCGCGTCCTCGTCGAGGCCGGCGATTTCGAGCGCATCGGGCACGCCGTCGTCGTCGCTGTCGGTGTCCGCGAAATCCGCATCGCCGTCACCATCGCTGTCCGTCGCGCCTTCGACAATATCCGGAATGCCGTCCCCGTCTTCATCGATGGACGTGTCGAGATAATCCGCGGTGCCGTCACCGTCACTGTCTCCAGTGCCTTCCGCCGCATCATCGGCACCGTCGTTGTCGCTGTCGGTATCGAGATTGTCGGACGCGCCATCGCCGTCACTGTCGCCCGTGCCTTCTTCGACGTCATCGATGCCGTCGCCGTCGCTGTCCGCATCGAGATGGTCCGGCTTGCCGTCGCCATCCGTGTCGGCGCCGGCGGTTCCTTCGTCCGCGTCGTCGATACCGTCATCGTCGCTGTCGGTATCGACGTAATCGGCCGTGCCGTCGCCGTCGGAATCGACGTCGCCTTCGCCGGCATCGTCGATGCCGTCGTTGTCGCTGTCCGGATCGATGTAGTCGGCCGCGCCGTCACCGTCGGAATCGACAGCGCCCTCATCGGCATCGTCAATGCCGTCATCGTCGCTGTCCGTGTCGACATAGTCGGCCGCGCCGTCACTGTCGGAATCGGCAGCGCCCTCAGCGGCGTCATCAATGCCGTCATCGTCGCTGTCCGTGTCGACATAGTCGGCCGCGCCGTCG
This sequence comes from Gammaproteobacteria bacterium, assembly GCA_036381715.1. Taxonomy (GTDB): domain Bacteria; phylum Pseudomonadota; class Gammaproteobacteria; order Natronospirales; family JAJUFS01; genus JAJUFS01. Next base: position 13,116 of record DASVCH010000117.1, read on the forward strand.
CCGTCGGAATCGGCAGCGCCCTCATCGGCGTCATCAATGCCGTCATTGTCGCTGTCGGTATCGACGTAATCGGCGTTGCCGTCGCCATCGGTGTCGCCCGTGCCCTCATCGGCGTCGTTGATGCCGTCACCATCGCTGTCGAAGTCGAGGTAGTCGCCCGCACCGTCGGCGTCGCTGTCGATCACGCCTTCGGTGCTGTCGCCGATGCCATCGTCGTCGCTGTCCGTGTCGATGTGATCCGGCGTGCCGTCGAGGTCGCCGTCGTGCGGACCGGCGCCATCGGTGATGCCGTCACTGTTCCCGTCGCCGCCGCCGGCCGTATCGACGTCAAGGTCGTCATCGATACCGTCACCGTCGCTGTCGCTGCCGGAGAGCTGCGCCTCGTCCGCATCGTCGATGCCGTCGCCGTCACTGTCGGCATCCCGCAGGTCGGGCATGCCGTCGGCGTCGGTGTCACGCAAGCTGGCATCGTCGTTGATGCCGTCGCCATCCATATCGGTCGCACCGCCTGCGTTGGCGTCCCAGGCGTCATCGATACCGTCGCCGTTCGAATCGACGCCGTCCGCACCTGATTCGAGCGTGTCCGGAATGCCGTCGTTATCGGCATCGGCATCGCGGTAGTCCGCGACACCGTCGGTGTCGGTGTCGCCGAGCGCGGCTTCATCGTCGATGCCGTCACCGTTGGCGTCCGAACCGCCGGTGCTGTCGGCATCGAAGACGTCCGGCACACCGTCGCCATCGGCGTCGCCGGTCATTTCCGGTACTTCGACGCGATCCGGCACGCGGTCGCCGTCGGCATCGGTATCGAGATAGTCGGATGCGCCGTCGCCGTCGGTGTCCGTCGCGCCTTCCAGGATGTCAGGCACGCGGTCGCCGTCGCTGTCGATGTCCGCCGCGTCGCGCACGCCGTCGGCGTCGGTGTCCGCCGCGCCTTCGTCGGCATCGTCCATGCCATCGTTGTCGCTGTCGGTATCGACGCTGTCCGGCACGCCATCGCCGTCAGTGTCGCCGGCGCCCTCGTCCGCGTCGTCGACGCCGTCGTTGTCGCTGTCCTCATCGATGTTGTCCGGCGTGCCGTCGCCATCGGCATCGCCGCTGCCTTCGCTCGCATCGGAGATGCCATCGCCGTCGCTGTCGGTATCGAGATAGTCGGCGGTGCCGTCACTGTCGCTATCACCGGCGCCTTCAATGCTGTCGGAGATGCCGTCGCCATCGGTGTCGGCATCGAGATAGTTCGGAGTGCCGTCGCCGTCCGGATCCGCCGGGCCTTCGCCGGCATCGGCAATGCCGTCGTTGTCGCTGTCGGTATCGACGTAGTCGGCCGTGCCGTCGCTGTCGGTATCAACCGCGCCTTCGTCGGCATCGTCCATGCCATCGTTGTCGCTGTCGGTATCGACGTAGTCGGCCGTGCCATCGCTGTCGGTATCAACCGCACCTTCGTCAGCGTCATCAATGCCGTCGTTGTCGCTGTCGGTATCGATGTAATCGGCTGTGCCGTCGCCGTCGTTGTCGACCGCGCCCTCGCCGGCATCGGGAATCCCGTCGCCGTCGCTGTCGGTGTCGAGGCGATTCGACGTGCCGTCGCCGTCGCTGTCGTCATCGCCTTCAGTGAGATCATTGATGCCATCGGCATCGCCGTCGGTGCCGTTGTCGGACGTGCCGTCGCCGTCTACATCCGCATCCGCGCCATCGGGAATGCCGTCGCCGTCCGCGTCGGTGCCGGCGTCGTCCGGATCGACGTCATCCGGCAGCCCGTCGCCGTCGGTGTCCGTCGCGTCGTCGACCGAATCGGCGGTGTCCACGACGCCGTCACCATCGGTATCCGCGCCGTTCTCGTTCGTTCCATCGTTGCCGACATCGGCGTCGACGCCGTCGCGGATGCCATCGCCATCGGTGTCGGTGCCACCCGCGGCGTCGACGTCGGCGCCATCGGCAATGCCGTCGCCATCCGCATCGATGTTGCCGTCATTCGCATCCACCACGTCCGGCAAGCCGTCGTTGTCGCTGTCGGCAGGCTGGCTCGACGGATCGGTTGAATCGCTGCCTTCGGCATTTTCGACTTCGTCGGATACGCCGTCGCTATCGCTGTCGATATCGAGATAGTTCGGAATGCCGTCCGCATCGTCGTCGTCAACGCCTTCGACCGCGTCGTCGATCGTGTCGGCGTCGCTGTCCGTGTCGATGTAGTCGGCTGCGAGATCGCCGTCCTCGTCGTGCACGTTGACGCCATCGGCAACGCCGTCGCCGTTGGCGTCGGTGCCGCCCTCGAGGTCGTCGTCGATGCCGTCGCTGTCGGCGTCATCGCCGGAAAGCTGCGCTTCCACGGCGTCGCCAATTCCGTCATCGTCACTGTCCGTGTCACGCAGGTCGGGTTCGCCCGTGCCGTCGGTGTCGCGCAATTCGGCCCCAGTGCTGATGCCATCAAGCGCGGAATCCGTGTCGTCTTCGTCGAAAGCCGCATCGACACCGTCGCCATCACCGTCGGTGCCTTGCGCGCCGGATTCGAGCGCGTCGGGAATACTGTCGCCGTCGCTGTCCGCGTCCCGGACGTCAGCGGAACCGTCGCTGTCGCTATCCGGCAGGCGTGCATCGGACAGATTGTTCAGGATCGCGTCGTCGGGATCCCAGGCAGCATCGATACCGTCCGCGTCGTCATCGGTACCCGTCGCGCCGGATTCCAGCCGGTCGGGAACGCTGTCGTTGTCACTGTCGGTGTCGCGGTAGCCCGGCAGGCCGTCGCCGTCCGGATCGGTCTCCAGGCCCGCTATCGAAGCCGCATCGTCGATCCCGTCGCCGTTGGCGTCCGCGCCGCCCGTGGCGGCGTCGAACACATCGGGAATGCCGTTGCTGTCGGCATCGGCGTGCATGCCGGGCACTTCGATGCGGTCGGGAATCGTGTCGTTGTCGCTGTCGGTGTCGAGGTAATCGGACGCCGCATCGCCGTCGGTGTCGCTCGCGCCTTCCAGGATGTCGGGCAGGCGATCGCCGTCGCTGTCGATATCGACGTAATCGCGAACGCCATCGCCATCGCTGTCGACCGCGCCTTCGGTCGCATCGCCGATGTCATCGTTGTCGCTGTCGGCGTCAAGATGGTTGGCGGTGCCGTCCCCGTCCGTATCCACCGCGGTTTCGACGTTGTCGTCGATGCCGTCGTTGTCGCTGTCGGTGTCGAGGCTGTCGGGCACGCCGTCTTCATCGGTATCGCCCGTGCCTTCGTCCGCGTCGCTGATGCCGTCGCCGTCATCATCGGAATCGTCCGCATCGGCGGTGCCGTCGCCGTCGGCGTCCGCCAGCACTTCGATGCTGAACGCGGCAAGCGAGGTCGAAAGCGCGCCGTCGCTGACCGTGATGACAATGTTCTTGTAGGCCGCCACGTCACCGGCCGCCGGCGTTCCGCTCAGCACGCCGGTCTCCGCATCCAGGCTGGCCCAGCCCGGCACGCCTGTACCGGTGACGCTCACGGCGTCTTCCTCGACGTCCGCGATCACCGGCGTGAAGGTGTAGGAAACGCCCGCTACGGCCGTCGTCGCCGGCGTGCCGGCAATGGTGGGTGCGTCGTTGACGGCCGTGACGGTGATGTTGACCGCCGCCGTGCCGGTAACGCCGTGCTCGTCCGCCACCTCGTAGGTGAAGCTGTCGGCGCCGTTGTAGTTCGCAGCCGGCGTATAGGTCACCACACCGCTGGTTTCGTTCACGCTCGTCGTGCCATGCGCGGGCGCTCCGGTAACCGTGACACTGGCGGCGTCGAGCGCGCCCTCGGCGTCGCTGTCATTGGCGAGAACGTCAACGGTAACGCTGTCGTCTTCGGACGTGCTGCCGCTGTCCGCGCTCGCGGCCGGCGCCGCGTTGTGGGCGGTGAACTGAAACGCGAACACGCCGGGTTTCAGGCCGGCAATATCCTCGAACTCGCCCGCCGCCGCGGCGACGTGATACGTCTCGCCCGGCGCGAGATCGCTGCCGAGCGGAATGGTTACCGTGCCATCGGCGGCAAACGAAACACTCGTCACCGGCACGGCCTCGAAAAGATCGCCTTCGGAGGTCCTGATTTCGACGCTTGTAACCGTGCCCGCGTTCATCGCCTCGCTGTAGTCGAGGGCGATTTCACCGGCGTTGTAGGTCGCATCGGCGGCGTCGTCTTCCGGCTGCGTGCCCGTAAGGGTCGGCGACGTCGTATCGATGGTCACCGTCAGCGCGGTGCCGGCCGCACTGGTGTTGCCCGCGCTGTCCGTGGCCTTCGCGGTGAGCTTGTGCTTGCCTTCCGCAAGATTCGCATAGCCGGCGAGACTCCACGCGCCGGCACCATCCGCCGTCGTGGTGCCGATGACACCCTGGGTGTCGGAACTTACCGTGACCGTTGCGTCCGCTTCCGCGCTGCCGCTCAGGTCAGGCGCAGTGCTGTAGGTGACGTTGTCCGTGTCGGACGGGCCGTGATCGTCCGCCGCGGCCATGTCGGGCGCCGGCGGCGCGGCAGGCGGCGTTCCGTCATGCTCGATGCTGAACCGGACGGCGGCGCCGTTGCCGTTGCCGGCCGCGTCCGTCGCGACACCGGCTGGAACATCAAGCGTCACTGCGCCATCGCTGCCCGGCGTCGCGGTGACGCTGTAACTGCCGTCGCCGTTGTCGGTGAAGCCGCCGAGCGTGGCGTTGCCCGCGGTGATGTCACCGGCCACGAAACCGGTAACGGTCTCGTCGAAGTCGATGGTCGCGACGAATGCATCGTTGACCGGACCCGTTGCGCTGCTCGCAATGACGGGAACGGGACCGGCGGTATCGAGCGTCGCGGTATCCGTCACCGCGCCCGCCGCATTGCCGGCTTCATCGGTCAGCACGACCGACAGGTTCAGCGTGCCGTCATCCAGGCCGGAGACGTCGATGCCGGTGACCTGCTGCGTGGCGCTTGCGATCGTGCCCGAACCGGTGACGTCCGTGCCGCCGCCATCGGAACTGATCGTGTACGAATAATCCGCGCCGACTTCCGCATCGCTGAACGTGAAGCTCCGGCTGTCCGCCTCGGCGCCATTGATCAGGGTGTCGTCGAAGCTGACGGCGTGCCCTCCCGGTGCGGCGGTGTCCAGCGTCGCCGTGCCGGTGACCGCGCTTGCCGCGTTGCCGGCTTCATCGGTCAGCGTGACCGACAGCGTCAGCGTGCCGTCGTTCAGGCCGGAGACATCGATGCCGGTGAGCTGTTGTGTCGCGCTTGCGATCGTGCCGGAACCGGTAACGTCCGTGCCGCCGCCATCGGAACTGATCGTCCAGGAATAATCCGCGCCGACTTCCGCGCCGCTGAACGTGAAACCCTGGCTGTCCGCTTCCGCGGCGTTGATGAGGTCGTCGTCGAAACCGATGCTGTGACCGTTCGGCGCGGTGGTGTCCAGCGTCGCGGTATCCGTCACCGCGCTCGCGGCGTTGCCCGCGCTGTCGGTCAGCGTGACCGACAGGCTCAGCGTGCCGTCATTCAGGCCGGAGAGATCAATGCCAACGACCTGTTGTGTTGCGCTTGCGATCGTGCCCGAACCGGTGACATTCGTGCCGCCGCCGCTGGAGCTGATCCTGTAGCCGTAACTCGCGCCGACTTCCGCACCGCTGAAGGTGAAGGCCTGGCTGCCCGCTTCCGCAGCGTTGATGAGGTCGTCGTCGAAATCGGCGTCGTGTCCGCTCGGGACCGCGATATCAACCGTGGCGCCGGACGAGTCCGCGGTCGTGGTCGCGTGGCCGGCGTTGTCCGTCGCGGTGACCGTGACGTTCAGGTCCGATCCCTGCGTCGAGTCGCTGGCGATCGTGTACGTCGCCGTCCACGTGCCGCTGCTGTTCGTCGCCGCAACCGCGCCTCCGCCGAACTCGGAGAAATCGACGCTGACGGTAATGGTGTCGGTGTTGCCGTCGCCCGTCGCGGTGTTGTTCCAGGTCGCGGTGAGCGTATCGCCGACAACGAAGCTGCCGTCGTCGCCGCTTGCGCCCGAGATGGCGATGTTCGCGTCACTGACCGCCGGCGCGGTGTTGTCGACGACGGTGACGGTGGACGTGAGCGACAGCGTCGCCGTGTCGTCGCCGCCGTTCGCCGTGCCGCCGCTGTCGGTCAGCGAGGCGAGGACGACGTTGCGCGTGGCGCCGGCGGGACTGAGGCTCATGCTGGCGTTGGCGTAAGCCATGCCGTTGACCAGCGACTGCATCCCGGCCGGCGAGAGCGCGCCACCGCTGAAACTGATCGTGGCCGCGGTGCCCGAGACGGAGACGGAATAGTCGAGGCCGCTGCCGGGCGTGCTGCCCGTGGTGCCGTCGGCGAGCGCGATCGTGCTGCCGTCAACGGCGAGGGTTTCGAGCGACCCGTTTGTGGCGTTGCTTACCGTGAGCTTGAAGCCGGTCAGCGACTGGCCGGTTTCAACCGTCGAGGCGGCAGCGTCGGAAAACAGCGCGACGGCGCTGTTGCCTTCGATGAATGTCGGGTTTTCCGCCGTGGCGGTCAGGGTCGGCGCTTCGTTCACCGCTTCGACCGTGATGGTGAACGCGTCGGTGCTGTCGCTCAGGCCGCCCGGATCCGTGACGGTGATGACGATGCCCGTGTAGGTTCCGGCATCGCCGTCCGCGGGCGTGCCGCTCAGCTTTCCGGTTGCCGTGTCGAAGCTCGCCCACGCGGGCTTGTTCGTGATGCTGAATTCCGGATCGTCCTCGCCTTCGTCGGCGTCGGTGACGGTCGGTGTCCACGCGTAAGCGCTGCCTTCCGGCACCGTCGCCGCGGACGGACTCGTGATTGCCGGCGCCTGGTCGGAAACGTTGCTGAAATTGACGGTGCCCGGCGCCGGAACTGCAGGGTTCGTGTCATCGGATGCGGAAAGGCTGTAGGTCGGCGCGTCCTCGCCGCCGTCATGCACGAACGCAATCTGGCCGAGATTGATTTCCTGCTGTGTGAAATTCGTGATCGCGGTTGCGGAATCGGAAACGTAGGCGAAATGACCGTGATCGACCGCGGTGACCGTGAACTTGATCGCATCGCCATCGGGATCGGCAAAGCTGATGTTCTCGTTGCTGAGCGCGATCGCGTCGCCCTCGACCAGCGTGATGCGGTTGGCGGCCTGCACGGGTCCGCCCGTATTCGGCGCGCTCGCATCGGGTTCCACGTACACGTAGAAATCGTGCGCGACGCTCAGCCCCTCCGGGTCGCGGAGATAGAGCGACAGCGCGCGATCGCCTTCCGCGCGCAGCGTGAAGGTGTCTTCGTAGGTGAGGCTGCGCACCAGCGCCTGCAATGCGGCAAGACCGGTCGGGTCCGTGAAATCCACGCGCAATGCCGTTCCGACGCCGTCGAGCGTCGCGCTGACCTCGCCGATCCTGCTGCCTTCGTAGAAGATTTCATTGCCCGTGCGCTGGATCTGTCCGCTGCCGGTGCCCTGGGATTCGATGCCGAGAACCTCGTACTGTCCGTCGGTGAAAGTGACGTTGAGCTTGAGGAACCCGCCCTGGAAATCGCTGGTGTTGGCGTCGCTGACAAGGGCGTCGGAATCCGCATCCACAGGAACGCCATCGCCGCCCGGATAGGTGACACGGTCGGCCTCCAGGTTCGCGATGCGCGGCGCGTTCGGATCGGGAACGATGAATGTCAGCACCAGGTAGTTTTTGCTGTCGCTGTCGGTCGAGTCACGGACTTCGAAGGTGATCGGATAGCTGCCCGGATCGAGATCGGGTCCGCTCGTCGCGCCAACCGCGCCGGGCTCGAAGGTGTAGGTATCGACGTTGGCGTCGGATTCGGAGGCGTCCTTCGTGAGGGCTCCCTGGATGTCGCCGAGACTTTGCGTGTCGATCGCCGTGCCGCTGATGTTGAAGGTAAAACTGTCACCCTTCTCGACGATGACGTTGCGCGTCTCGGGAATGCTCGCATCGATCGTGAAGTCCGTCTGCGCCTTGTTGACCAGTGAAAGGAGCAGGTCGACATGCGTCTTGGATTTCGCGTTGCCGTTTTCGTCGACGTCTTCCGCAACGATGCCGGCGCTGTAGAGGCCCGTCGCCTTGCTGCCGGAACCGGTCCATGTCAGAAGGCCGGTGTTCGGATTGATCGAAAGGTCGGTCGGGTTCGTGTAGCCGCAATCGAGCGCCGCGCTGTCACAACCGAGTTCGCTCTGGTTGGCCAGCCGGTAGCGCAGCTTGTCCGCATTCGGATCGGTGGAACCGAGATCGAAGGTCCAGTTCGCCAGCGTGGTGGTTCCGTCGGGCTGCAGCTGGGGCACCTCGAAGATGATCGGCAGGTCGATCTTGGGCGCCAGGTTGTCGTCTTCGAGAAAGATGCGGGTCTGGATTTTCCAGTCACCCTCGGCATTGTTCTTCAGGCCGTCGGTCGCCTTGATGCGCGCGGTGCCGATGAAATAAACGAGGTACTGCGTCGCGGGATCGAGATCCTTGGCCTCGAAGATCGTCGTCTGCAGGGCGTAATCGGCGCCGCTGTCGTCGCCGTTGACATAGATGAGGCTGTCGCTCTTCTCCACGGCGGTAAAGCCGGGCTGGTCGGACGCGATGGAGATATTCTCGGGCAGCGGCGACCAGTCGTAGCGCCACGCCACCTTGACGGTGATCTCGACGTCGTTCCTCAGGCCGTCGCCATCGAGCGCCTTGGACTGCCAGGTAATGGAACCGCCGCGGAAATGCGAAAGCATGTCACGGTAGCCGTCGATCGCGCCCGCAAGGAACGGCAGGGGTGATTCGATGGCGCCGGTCGCGTATTCCAGGTTCCAGTCGCCGCCCAGCTGCGCGTGGCCGGTGGTGTTCTCCGATGCGGCGACGTCGATTCCCGAAACCTGCGCCAGCGCGTCCACGAAGGCGCGGCCGTCGGGCGTGCCGGCGATGTCGCAGGCGTAAAACAGCAGGTCGGCGTCCTTGCCGAGCAGCACGCCGATCTCATGCAGCGCTTCGCTGTTGTCGGCCAGGCTTGCGGCGTTCAGCTCCAGTTCGCCGAGGCTGATGTTGCCGGCGACGCCGTGCGAAACGACATGCAGCGACCGGACGTCCGGCCGCTCGCGCAAGGCAGCGCGAATCTGCTCGAGCGGATTGCCTTGCGCATCCAGGCGCAACACATTGTTTTCATCCACGCCTTCGAGCAGCACCCCGGACATGCGCACGGCCGGATCCAGCACGATCAGCGCGGTCTCGTCGCCGCCCGTCGCGGCAGCCGCTGGAAGGATGAAACCGGCAAGCAGCGCCGCGGCCAGAACCCGCGCGCCGGGAATCCTTTTCATGACAGTCATCGTGTGGCCCCTTTGAATTCCGTATTCCTTGTCGTGACGATTCAGCGGATGCGGTACCGCGTCCGGACGACGAACGCTTCGGTCCGGTTTTCCGGATTCTTGAACATCACGCAGTAGTCACCGCCCTCGTCCGCGACGATCTCGAACGCGCGTTCGCCTTCCACCGTTTCGCGAACGGGAAACAAGGTGCCTTTTTCGGTGTGGGAGTGGATGTTGAAATCCACGGCGTACGGCGTGTCCAACTCGACCTGCAGCGTTTGTGCAGGTCCGACTTTCATGCAGAACTCGACGAAGTAGTACTTCGTCTTGCGCATGCGCGCATCGCGCTGCTGCCAGCCGTCATCGGCGGCGAGCGCGCTCACGCAGGAACAAAGAAAAAGGAGAGAACCGGACAGAAATCGATTCGTCGCCATGCAGTGCCCCCCGACACGTTTTTTCGCTTCCTGCGCGCGGCAGGGCGGATGCACGCGAAAACCGTGTTCGGCGGAAGGCCTCGTCTGGCGTCACATTCGGCGGTCCCGCTGTCATGGGGCCTCGTCGAGGCCCTTTTAGACCGGTGACTTTGCGATGCCGGCATTTCTGCCGGTTAGCCATTTTCGTGTGCGATAGTTAACATATATCAGCCGGAACAGCGGCGCAACATATGTAAAATTATTTTTTCAAGTCATTGGATCACAGAATCCGGTATGGAAAGTGGGGCTCTTCCGAGCCCCGGCCCTCTCCCACGCCCAATCCCTGCGCCGTGCGACCGGCGGGTGGGTGGGCTGACGGAGCGATTATTGTTGCCGGCGAAGGCCGAGTCTTTATCCGCGCGTCTGAAATGCTTGAACCGGGGTCCGGTTCGGCCTGAAAAGAGGACTTGCCGATGTCGTTGCAGACCATCCCTTCGACCCGCTTCCGCACGGAAGCGCTGGCGCCCGACGAACAGTTCGAGGCCTGGCGGGAACGGATTTCTGTCATCTTCAATGTCGCGCCGCTGGAGGAATCCCCGGCAAAGGGCTTCCTCGCCGAGGCCGACGCCTTCCACCTGGGCGAACTGGTCTGGGTCAGGACGCGCTTTGCCGGCCAGCGCTTCCTGCGCACGCCGCAACAGCTTCGCTCGGACTGGCTGGATCACTATCTCGTGCAGTACTACCGCGACGGGGGCTACATCGGCAACGCCGGCGGCGACGAGGTCCGGATCCGGCCCGGCAGCGTTTCGGTGCTCGATCTTGCCCGCCCCGTGCATACGCACGCGACGGCGGCGGAGTGCATTTCGCTGGTCGTGCCGCGCGACGTCATGGACGCACTGGTGACCGGAACGGACACGCTGCACGGAACCGTTCTCGACCCCGGCAGCGCGGGCCTGCTGGCGGACCATCTCGCCTCGCTCGAGCACCGCCTGCCGCTGCTCGCCGAAACGCAGGCGCCGTACATTTCCCGGGCGACCTGCGACCTGCTCGCGGCCTGCCTGCTGCCGTCGCTCGAGAACCGCGAGCGGGCGCGGGAGCGCGTCGAAGCCCTGCAGCTCGCGAAGATCCGCCAGTTCATCGACGCCGAGCTTGCCTCGCCGGGATTGTCGGCGGACGACGTCTGCCGCGCATTGCGCCTGTCGCGCAGCCAGCTTTACCAACTCTTCAAGCCGTTCGGCGGCGTCAGGAAATACATCCAGGCCCGCCGGCTGCTGCGCATCCACGCCGCGCTGACCGATCCCAGGGAAAGCCGTTCGATCATGGCGCTCGCGGAACGGTACGGTTTCAGCAGCCACGCACACGTGACGCGCGCCTTCCGGCAGCATTTCGGCTATTGCCCGAGCGAGGCGCGCGCCCACCCGGTGGAAACGCTGCAGCGTTACCGCGCAGGCATGACGTTCGAGCACGCCATCGCCGCCGGCGACGACGGCCCCGGCTTCGACGACTGGGTGCGAACGCTGCGCGCGTGACGCACCCGATCCGCTTACACCGCTTCCCGTATGTGAACCGCTTTTGCGCTTGCTTACGTTGATTCCTCGCCAGGGGAATCAGCGTGATGAAGCATGCACCGGCACGGCGCAGGCGGATGTTCGGACTTTTCGCGGCGGCACTGCTTCTCGCCGGTTGCGGCGGCGTGCAGTCCACCCTGCTGCCCGCCGGCATCGAAGCGCAGAAGATCGCGAATCTCTTTCTCTTCATGGCAGCCGGCGCGATCGTCATCTGGCTGCTGGTGGTCGCGCTTGCGATCCACGCGACCGTCATCAACCCCGGACGGCACAGCATTCGCACGGCGCGCCGCCTGATCGTCGGCGCCGGCGTCGTCTTCCCGGTCATCGTCCTGGCAGGCCTGCTGGTTTACGGACTGGCGCTGATGCCGCAACTGCGCGCGCCGGTCGCGAACGACGGACTGCGGATCGCGGTTTCCGGCGAGCAATGGTGGTGGCGCGTCCGGTACCTGCTGCCGGATGGCGAGGAAGTGACACTCGCCAACGAAATCCGCCTGCCCGTCGGCGAACGCGTCGAGTTCCGGTTGAGCAGTCCGGACGTCATTCATTCCTTCTGGATTCCGTCGCTCGCCGGCAAGGTCGACATGACGCCGGGGCGAACGACGACGCTTGCGCTCACCCCGACAAGGACGGGCTTCTATCGCGGCGCCTGCGCGGAGTATTGCGGCGCTTCGCACGCGCACATGAATTTCGCCGTCGTGGTCATGGAACCCGACGCGTTCGATGAATGGCTGCGTCAACAGGCACGGCCCGCGCAAAAGCCCGCAAGCGCGCTCGCCGCCCGCGGCCGGGACGCATTTCTTTTCAACGGCTGCGGCGCATGCCACACCGTCCGCGGCACGGCGGCCAGCGGCACGGTGGGACCGGATCTCACGCACGTGGGGAGCCGCATCGGGATCGCGGCGGGCACGCTCGCCACCTCGCCTGCCGATTTCCGCAACTGGATCGATCATCCGAAGGCCATCAAGCCGGACGTTCACATGCCCGCCTTCGGCATGCTGCCGGACGACGACCTGCGCGCGATCGCCGC